>VBIU01000157.1:1555-7885 GCA_005880945.1 Chloroflexota bacterium
GAGCTCCGATCCTGTTGCGGACCTCGCAGCGGCCGACCTCACCGGCAACGGCTTGAGCGACCTCGTGGTCAACTCGCGCCAGACCCTGCAGACGACTATCTTCATCGCGAAGGGCGATGGCACCTTACAGGCCGGCCCGCGCTATCCCTCCACCGGCGGCGGGGACGTAGTCCTGACGGACTTCAACAGCGACGGCAGGATAGACATGGTTCGCCTCAACGGCGGAGCGCCGGCGTTCAACGGCGGATCGCTGGCTGAGTTCTTTGCGGGTGTTGGGGACGGCACCTTCATCGCGCCCGTCCGACTCTCGATCCTTGGCACCATCGCAGCGGTCGGAGATCTGAACGTCGACGGCAAGCCCGATCTCGCCCTTGTCTCGAACGCGTGCGTTTCTTTGATGCTTGGAAATGGGGATGGCTCATTTGCCTTCGGAGGCAGCACCTGCAACGGGATCCAGGGAGGAAATCCGGTCGTCGCCGACTTTAACGGTGATGGCAAGGCCGATGTTGAGGTTGCCCAGATTGGCGCGATCACCACCATGCTCGGCGACGGAATCGGCGGGCTGGCGAACGCCAGCGTATCGCCCACCAGCGTCACCAGCTACCACTCGAGCGCTGCCGGCGACTTCAACGGCGACGGCCGGGTCGACCTGACCGTGACCAACATCGAGTCCGGGTCACTGACGATCTATCTGAACGACGGCGTCACGTCCTACCCGGTCGGCGGCGCGCAGGTCTCCCCCTCGAGTCTTGCGTTCGGCAGCGTGCCCGCGTGGGGCACGAGCGCGTCCCAGGCGGTGACTCTGACCAATACCGGCCCAGGCTATCTCTATCTCACTGGCAGAACCGGCTTCGGCAATTTCAGCCAGTCGAACGGCTGCCTGCCCAGCACTCTCGTCGCGCCCGGCGCGAGCTGCACGGTCCAGGTGACTTTCAGCCCCACCACCTCGGGCTCCCAGACGGGCGGCATGAGCATCTTCGACAGCGCCCCTTCCGGGAGCCAGTCGCTGACGTTCAGCGGCAACGGCACGATCAACCCTTCGACGACCACCGTGTCGCCCGCCTCAGGGCCCCAGGGCGGGACGGTGAACCTGACCGGGACTCTGACCTCGAACGGGGCACCTCTGGCGGCGGGCGGATGGGTGACACTCTCCCTCCCGAACGGCTGGACTGGCCGCTCTTTCACGGACAGCAAGGGCAACTTCGGCTGGTTCGGCGCGAACCTGGCCGGCCTTGCCCCGGGCGTATACCCAGGCGACATCAAGGCCACGTACGCCGGTGACGGCGCTTACACGGGCAGCTCAGCGACCGCCGACCTCACCGTTACAGCGCCCGCGCCGGTGATCGCCGTCGCCCCGGCGAATGGCACCTACGGCGGGTCGGCCAACCTTGCCGCCACGATCACGCAGCAGGGATCCCCCTTGTCGGGCCTCACCCTGAGCTTCGCCGTCAACGGCGTTCCAGCAGGAACCGCCACCACCGACGCGCAGGGGACAGCCGCGCTCACAGCCCATCTGGGCGGCCTTGCCGCGGGCGATCATCCGACAGCCGTATCCGTAGCATTTGTCGGCAACGGCGTGTACTCCTCCAGCAGCGCCACCGGCGACCTGGTCGTGCACCCGGCTCCGCTGACCATCACGGCCTCCAGCGCGACGATCACGTACGGCGGCACGCCGCCGGCCGTCACCGCGTCGTATGCAGGCTTTGTCAACGGCGACACGGCTACCTCGCTGGCGGCCGGCCCGACCTGCACGAGCACCGCGAGCTCGCAGTCGGCGGTTGGCACATTCACGACCTCCTGCTCGGGTGCCGCCGACGGCAACTACGCGATCGACTACGTGACCGGAAGCCTGGCGGTCGGAAAGGCTGCGTTGACCATCACGGCCTCCAGCGCGGCGATCACATACGGCGACACGCCGCCGGCCGTCACAGCGTCGTATGCAGGCTTCGTCAACGGCGACACGGCCGCCTCGCTGGCGGCCGGCCCGACCTGCTCGAGCACCGCGGGATCGCAGCCGTCAGTTGGCACATACACGACCTCCTGCTCGGGTGCCGCCGGCGCCAACTACTCGATCGCTTACGTCGCCGGTACCCTGGCAGTGGGACCGGCGCCCCTGACGGTCACGGCCAGCTCTCAAAGCAGGCTTTTCGGCGCCTCCAACCCTGGCCTGACAGCGACTATCAGCGGGTTCGTGAACGGTGACACCGCCGCGGCGATCAACGGCGCGCCGAGCTGCACCACCGCCGCCGCGGCGTACAGCCCCGGCGGCAGCTACCCGATCGCCTGCACCCAGGGCACGTTGTCGGCGCTCAAATACAGGTTCGGCCCGTTTGTGCCCGGGACGCTGAAGGTCGACTACTCCATCACCATCTCGGGCACCGTCGCGTCGGTGACCGTGCTCTCAGGCCAGTCGGTCTTGGTCGCACCGGGCGCCGTGGTCAAAGGCCCGCTCAAAGTGCAGCCCGGAGGAGCGCTCGACATGGAGGGGGCGACCACCGGCAGCCTGCTGACCTCCTCGGGCGCGGTCGCGATCCGTATCTGTGGAGCGACCGTGGCCGGCCTGACGGTCGGAGGGACGACGTCCCTGGCCCTGGTCGGCGACGACGAAGCGAGGCCTTCGCTGCCCACCTGCGCCGGGAACAAGATCAACGGCCCCGCCACCATCAAGGGCAACTTCGGTGGCGTCGAATTCGACGGAAACACGGTGACCGGCCCCTTGACCGTGACGGGCAACACGGGTTCGACTCCCGACGGTGGGACAGTCGACGTCGTGGGCAACACAGTCGGCGGCAAGTCCACGATCCAGCCGTAAGGAATCGGACGAAACTCGGAATCATGGCGAGACTCTCGATCCATGAGTTCGCCGAGGGTGAATCCTCCTGCCTCGCGCTGGCAGCCGCACACCATGAGCGCTGCCACACACGTAAATGACGCGCGAGGCTCTATTGGCTTCTGACAACAATCTCTTGCCAATAGGTCCCTTCGGCGCCGGCGTGTAGAGGACGCGCGCGATGTCGATGCAATCCGCTAGCGATAGAGAGAAATTATCGCCATCGAGTTAGGTCCATCAACACAGCTCAGGTCACATCGCCGGTCGCTGATTCACTTCTGGTCCAGGCAATTGAAGTAACTCATACCTAAGAGTCAGTTCATTGAGACTTCTCGGCATCTTGAAGTGTCTCGATAATCCGCCCGAGTCCCGGCCCATCCCAATCAGTGCTCGACTTTAGAGCTCGAATTGCTTGGACTGCTTGGTCAAGCCGAGTCCAAGACCCAATGTGAGCTCGGTGGAGTTGGGTGTAATTGAATTCGGCGGCAGGCCCGCTCTCGGAGAGGAATCCGATTGCAAAGTACTCATCTGGTTTGTCAATGAGGGCTCGACAGACGGCGCAACGTCGCTGTTCGGGAGCGCTCCGTTTTCGCACCTCGTTCCAGCGAGCCATCGCCTTCTCAGCATCAGGTTGTCGCCAGAAGTGGGCCGCGTGGAATGATTGATCGCTATACCTCAACAAAGGATCTCGCCTGTTAGTTACAAAAGGCCCAAAGGACATAACCTCCTCGCCATCAGTGATGACCTGGCCGCACAGAGAACATTTGGTTTTGCCGCGTATGAGTAACGCCATCAATGCCTTCCGTGCACCCAGAACCTAACCAACTACTCATAGTCCCACAGCCACGAATTGCTTTGACCGAGGGATCGGACCTTCTGAAAGTCGTTTGGCCGGAAGCCTCTGTGATCCCGGAACGATGTCCCTTGCTCGATCGGGATAGGTTTGGGTCGTCCAGCCCCTGAAGCGGCGTGGTCAGCACCGGACACCATGATTAGGTCGGCTTGGAACGTTGCACGAGCCACGCAGCGATCTGCTCTGTACTGAGCTCATGCGAGGCGATCGCCAGAGCGAAGTCGCGCAACTCTCCCCGCGCCGCGTCGATGACATAACCCTCGCGCTCCAGCCAGGCCGCCATCGCATACATGGCCGTCCGCTTGTTTCCATCGACAAACCCGTGGTTCAGAACCAAACTCTCTGCCAGCGCCCCCGCGCGCTTGAAAGGGGTGTCATACAGATTCTTGCCTCCGAACGTAGCAAGTGGGCGGGCGATGGCTGACTCGAGCAGGCCGCGATCCCTTATGCCTTGCGAACCGCCGAACTCTGTGACGGCAACCGTGTGCATCCAGACGAGCTGTTCGAGGCTGATTAGAGGCTCGACCGCCTCCTTATCAGAGGTCGGCAAGCTCGGCTAAGTCTTCTCGGTATCGCTCGGTAAAACGGGCAGTGAACTCTACCAGCCGCTTGTCTGGAACGCCGGCGGGGTCGAGATCAACATGGCCAGGCCGAGAGCCTATCGCCACTTCCATCCCGGCCTTGAAACCCGACTCCGAGATCGTTTCCGGAGGCAGAGGAATCATCAGCGAGTTCCCGACTTTGCGAATCTTGCGGGTGATGACCATGGACGAATTATACAACGTAATTTCGACCGATCGGACTGTTCGAGCGACGGATCAGCAAGCTCCCGGATGCTCACGGTACCGGCGCCGGATTTGGTCAAGGAGCTCGAGTTTGAACCCGGCCCGGGATGAATGCCTAATAATCCGGCGGCACTAACTGGAAAATTGCGATTAGCATCGCGGCCATAATCACGACCCCCACTACCAATCCAACGACTAGGGGTTGGCTTCGCAAGAAGTTGCGGATTGGGCCCAGCACCTTCGGGCCGGGGCCCCGGTACGGATGTGCTTCATACCAAACTCGGGCAAACTTCGAGGCTCGCTGAGCGTGAACCACCCAACGGACCGCAGCGACGATTATCAAGATCGCAAAGATAGGAACCGCCAGCCACGCAGCCTTGAACCGATAGGTCGCGGATACTGGAAGAAGAAGCGAGATCGTCGCTAGAGTCATTAGGCCAAACGATCGATCGGCCCTGAAACCGGCAACGAAATAATCGACCGGCATTGCCTTCTTGGAGCGCTTCACCATTGCCAGAGGATTGGCCCCGATGGTCTGTCTTGATTCCACACCTTCTGAATCAATTTGCCTGTCCCGGACAGCGATCCTTCACCGCGACGACTAGCTTACCTGCCTGAAAGTCCCCCTTCTGTCGGCGATGCGTCTGCTTCGGACCAAATCCCCTGCGAAGCTCGCTCCGGGCGTGGAGGCTGGCGGCGTCACTCTCATACGCGGGCATGATTCGCCAAATCCCCACCGATCGACTCGCTCGTTTACAAATTCTGATGTCAAACTGCTGTCAAATCGGCCGGCCCGCCGGCGGTTTCATAGCAAGCTCCGAGCAAGTTGCGGCCGTTTTGAACTCGAAATCGAATTGGTGGGCCGGGAGGGAGTCGAACCCCCAAAGCTTTCGCGGCGGTTTTACAGACCGTTGGGCTCGCCACGTGCCCTTTGCCGACCCAGCGCATGCCACCGAAACAGGCGAGACGCGACGGCTATCGTAGCCGTTCAGCCTCAAGACCCGACGCGATAATTGGCGCCGTGGTCACAGGCTACGCCCGGTATGTCCTCGTGGTCATGGTGGCCATCAACTTCCTCAACTACATGGACCGCTACCTGGGCGCTGCCGTCGCCCCACTGATCAAGCAGGAGTTCAGCCTCAGCGATGCCTTGATCGGCCTCCTCGGCTCCGCCTTCCTGCTGGTTTATGCGGTGGCTGCGGTTCCATTCGGCTACTGGGCCGATCGCGGCGTGCGCCGCACAGTCATCGGAATCGGCGTGACGATCTGGAGCCTGGCGACGCTTTTCACAGGTTTCGCGCGCAACTTCGTACAGCTCTTCATCAGCCGGGCGATTCTCGGCATCGGCGAAGCCAGCTACTACCCTGCCGGCACGTCTGTGCTTTCGGACTTCTTTCCCAAGGAGCAGCGTGGACGCGTGATGTCGATCTGGGGCGCCGGCAGCACCCTCGGCATCGCAGTCGGATTCGCCGGCGGGGGTTACATCGCCGAGAAGTTCGGCTGGCGCAACGCCTTCTTCTTCGCTGCGGTGCCGGGCATCATCTGCGCGTTCCTGGCGTTTGGGCTACGCGAACCCCTCCGAGGCAGCGTCGAGGAACGCGGACCCGCTCTGCGCCGGACGCGGGACGCGAGCCTGCGCACCTTCTTGGGGCTCATGCGAATTCCCACCCTACGCGCCGCCATCCTCTCCCAGACGGTCCTCTATTTCGTCCTTGCTTCCAACGCCTTCTGGCTGCCCTCGCTCCTGGTCCGCCGCTTCGGACTCTCCCTCAGCGGAGCCAACCTCCTGGCAGGCGGCGTTCTGGTTGCCGGCGGGCTGATCGGCACGCTGGCCGGAGGGTGGATCGCCGACCGGTGGGCGC
>VBIU01000158.1 GCA_005880945.1 Chloroflexota bacterium
GCACCCGGGATCCAGACCTTGTACTTGATGGACGCACCTTGGCGACTCGTTTCGGTGCGCAGATTCCTCCCGGCGTCGTCCTGCGCGCTTTGCAGCGACACGCCCAGTGTCCAATTCAGGCCTTGCGGCGTCCGGTATTTGACCGGAATCGTGCGATACAATCCGTTCCAGGACCCGACGAATCGAGCGGTAATGGATTCGGTCACGTCGATGCTCGCGTCACGATTGACGCGAATGCGGGCGTCGAACCGCTCGATCGAGTAGGACCGCTGCGCGCCGAGCGAGGTCGCGGAGAGCGCGAGCAGCAGGAGTGCCAGCGGCACGGTCGGCACGGCACGCTCCGACGGATCCGCGAGGCCGAAGAACTCCCGCGGGCGAAGGCGCAGCATCGCGGCAACGATTCCCGCGGGGAATTGGGCGATCGCGGTGTTGAAATCGCGAACGACGGCGTTGTAGTAGCGCCGCGCGTTCTGCAAATGGTCCTCGACATCGGTCAGCGTTGCCTGTAACGCGGCGAAGCTCGCGACCGCCTTGAGCTCGGGATACGCTTCAGCGACGGCGACGACGCGCTGCAGCGCGTTGCCGAGGGGGTCTTCTTCTCGGGCCCGTGTCGCCGGTCCCGCCTGGGTCGCTTGCACGGCTCGCCCGCGGGCGGCGACCAACGCCTCGAGTGTGGACCGCTCGTAGCCGGCGTGACCCTGCACGACTGCGACCACGTTCGGAATCAGATCGTGGCGCCGCTTCAGTTGCACGTCGATATCGGACCAGGCGTTGTCGCCCAGCTGGCGCAGTCGGATGAGACGGTTGAAGGTGAAAATCGCCCAACCGACCACGATGATGCCGATGATCGCGGCAAGAGTCATGGGTCCCTACGCTAGCTCGGTAAAGGAGTGGATGCGAGGATGATCTGTGGGGGAATCGTCCGGCTGATCCGGCCCGCGAAGACACAACGCCGTCCGCATGCCGGCGGTACGCGCCGCATCCAGCTCCGCCGCGACGTCGGAAACGAAGCGCACGTCCTGCGGTGAATGCCCGAGCGCGGCCGCGATCTTCCGATAACTGCTCGGCTCGCGCTTAGGTCCGGTCGTCGTGTCGAAATATCGAGACAGAAATGTCGACAGATCGCCCGCCGTGGTATTCGTGAAGAGATTGCGCTGCGCCTGGACGCTGCCTGATGAGAAGATAGCGATCTGTTTCCCAGCCTTCCGCCACCGTTCGAATGCTGGTCGCACGTCCGGATAGACCTCACCTTTTCCCTTCAGCTCGCCGACGCGATAACCCGCTTCCCAGATGCGGCCCTGGAGTGATTTGAGACCGGTCGATTTGCGATCGTGGTCCATGAGCCAGTAGACGTACGCCTCGGGATCCCACGGCGGGACCCCGGGGGGGGGCGATTGCGAGGATTCCGTGGCGTGCTCCCTGCGCAGCAGCGCGATATCGGCACAGACCTCGGGATCGTCGGCGTGCTCCGACAGATAGTCGCGCAGGTGTGCGCGCGCATACGGGAACAGCACCTGATGGACGAACTCGATGGGGGTGGTGGTACCCTCGATGTCCAGCAGGATGGCTCGAATGTCGCTCAGCGTGCGGTGAGCGGGATGTACGTCGGTCCCCAGCACACGGGCTGGAAGCCCTGATCCACACCGCTGTTCGTGTAATGCGGCGTCCAGCCCGACTTGTCCTGGAACAGCCGGATCGCGCGGATGTCGCGATCGGCGCACAGATCGAACCAGTGCCAGGTCCCGCGCGGCACCCGAATCAGGTCGCCGGCCTCGACTTCGATCGCGATGACCGGACCCTCGCGGGGATGAATGTGGAACAACCCCCGGCCGCGGATGATGAAGCGGACCTCGTCCTCGTCATGCCAATGCTCGGTGCTGAACTTCGCGAGCATGGTCTCGAGATTCGGCGTGGCCGGCGTGACGTCGATGACGTCGGTCGTCACGTAGCCGCCGCGCGCCTTCAGCTTGTCGATTTCGGGCGCATAGGCGGCAAGCACCGCGTCCGCTGGCGCATTCGCCGCGGCACGCTGGGCGAGCGGCCAGCGCTCGTAGTCGATGCCCAGCGTTGCGAGATACTGGGTGACCTCAGCCTGCGTCGTGAGCGTCCGTTGTTCGGCGGGAATCTTCACCGTTGCCATGACATGCCTCGCTTTCGTCCCATCGCCTCGAACAGGAATTCGAGGATCTCCACGTGCCGCTTCGCCTCGGCCAGGTCGCGTCCCCAGGTGTAGAGACCGTGGCGACGAATCAGGAAGCCATGCGCCGCCGGATGGTCGCGCAGCGCCGCTGCGACGCGTGGCACGGCCCCGGCCCAGTCTTGCGTATTGTCGATAATCGGCAGCCGCTCCTGGTGCTCGTGCGTGCGGACGCCGTCCAGCCCCTTCAACATCTCGTAGCCGTCAATCACGATGCCGCCGTCCGTTCCGGCATCTGACAGAATCGTGCTCCAAACGGAGTGCGTATGCAACACCGCGCCGGCACCACGGGCGCGCACGATCGCCAGGTGCAACGCCGCCTCCGCGGATGGACGTCCCGACCCGCGGAGCACACGGCGTTCCTCGTCGATCTCGACGATCTGATTGGCTTCCAACAGTCCTTTATCTACACCGCTCGTCGTGATCGCGACTGTGAGCGGCGCTCTTCCAACCACGGCGCTGAAGTTGCCGCTAGTGCCGAATGCCCAGCCGCGCGCATAACAGAGCCGGCCGACCTCGGCCAGCTGTCAGCGATGGCGTCGAACGTCATGCACAATCTCCACCACGCTCCACCAACCTCGACCGTCCTTCACGACGAGATCTCGAGCGAGCATCTTCCGAGACGAGTCGGCCAGCGTGGGGTGAGCGAGATACCCTGGACTGTTTCCTCAAATCCCCGCTCACTGCGCGCGACCGTGGTGATGTTGGAGCGCCAGACCTCGGTCTCAGGCTGCAGACGCAACGGCACGTCGCGAGCCAGCGACAACTCGGGCGCGAAGATTGCGTTCGGGTGAGCCGCGCCGTCCCACGTATAGGCGACGTCGAGACACCCGGCGACGTCGAATTTCAGTCGTTTGTCGAGCTCGGGGCCTTGGAGGACGACCGTGATCGCGTCGGACTCGACGGAGACACGGGCGGCCATCGGCACCGCGGCCCAGGACCGAATCGGCTGGTACTTAGCTGCAGCGTAATCGTCCGAGGTGACGTTCTCGCTTAGCAACCGCTCGACCAGAATTGCCCGCGGCTCGGCGTCGACCGGCGGCAGCTCCTTGAGCCGTGCCGCTTTCTCGATGTCATGGATGCTCGCCGTGCCATCGGTTTTGCTCTCTCCATGGCCCTGCGCCTGTTGTTCGGGCATCTCGTGATACGATTCGCGGCGCCGTGTGAGGACGTCGGCTAGGTTGATCAGATCGTTGAACCGCGTGAGCACTTCCACGACGCCACCGCGGTGCGGGCTGACCAGCGCCGAGAATTGCCCCGAATGGATCCAGAGCTCGGGATACCCGTCGTTGTCGAGATCCAGCTCTTCATACGCCAGCGGCTCGCCTCGCCGCAGCTCGCGCTCGGCGAAGGCCAGCTGGTGCCAGATCGCGTTACGGAGATGGGGCAGATAGAGTCCGCCGAATACGCCGTGCCAATAGGCGTCGTTGCACTGCGCGCGCCCGATGGCGCGGCGAGCGGCCGGCGGATCGCCCCGGCTGCGCGACAGGTTCGAGAGCGCCACCATCGTCTTATGCATGCGGTTCGACTCGGGGTACTTCACTAAAAAATGGTGCCAGTGTCCTCCCCGCACGAACGCGGACGCCGCCGCCAGCTGTTCGGGGCCCAGCTCCTCCTCCAGCGTCGTGAGCTCCCGCTGGGCCGCCGGTGGCAGCGCCCACTTCTCCATTTCCCGGTACGACGCGGTGCCGAGATAAGCGAGTCCTCCGGACGGGACCTCTCGGAATGCTCGCTGGCCGGTTGTCAGCTCGATCTCGCCGGCCGTCTTCAGGCTCTCCATCGTCTTGAGGAAGTTGTCCAACCAGCCGGAGCCGTAGACCCAATCCTTCGTCCCTGGCCACCCGCCGAACTTCTCCCCGTCGTCCGCGAGCACCGCGAGCCCATGGCCCTGAGCGCGGAGCTGTTTGAGGTAGGACGCGGTTTCTTCCGGCGGGCGGAAGGGGATCAGGTAGCGGAGCCGCTCGTCGATCGCGAGCAACCCGACGCGCTGGCCGTCGGATTCCGTATGGTGTGGGCGGTGCAGCTCGTCGTGACGAAAGCCGCTGGCCAGGAAATGACGGTCATCGACGAGCGCGTATTCGACGCCGGCCGTCGCGAGATCG
>VBIU01000101.1 GCA_005880945.1 Chloroflexota bacterium
AAATCCACGGTGGCGGTGAACCTGGCGGCAAAATCCACGGTGGCGGTGAACCTGGCGGCAGCTCTGCGCAAGGCGGGCGCCGAGGTCGGCCTCCTCGACGCCGACATCTACGGCCCATCGGTCCCGGCCATGGTCGGCTCGCGGACGGTTCCGGAACAGGTCAACGGCATGCTGCAGCCGGTCGAGGCGCACGGCCTGAAGGTGATGTCGTTTGGCCTGATCTACCCGGGTGAGCAGCCGACCATCTACCGAGGACCGATGGTGGGAAAGGCGATCGAGGCCATGATGGTCCAGGTCGATTGGGGCCGCCTTGACTACCTGGTCATCGACCTGCCGCCCGGCACGGGCGATGCCTCGCTGACCCTC
>VBIU01000102.1:0-28736 GCA_005880945.1 Chloroflexota bacterium
GCCGCCGCAAAACGCCTCGGGGTGCCGTTCCTCGGCGCCATCCCTCTCGAAGAGGGCATCCGCGAAGACGCCGACTCCGGCACGCCGGTGGTCATCTCGAGGCCCGAATCGGCGGGCGCCCAGGCGTTCACCGGCATCGCGTCACAGGTGGCGGCTCGCACGTCCATCCAATCCTTCCGACAGCTTCCGGTCATCAGCGTCCGGTAAGGGCACCACCTGCAAGATCCAGACCCGTTCCCACTCAACGTCGATGTGGATCGCGAGCGCCAGGTGATGGAGATCGAATGGGAGGGCGGCCACCGCAGCACGTATTCCGGCGAGCAGCTCAGGTGGGCATGCCCTTGCGCCGAATGCCGGGGCGAAGCGGGTGCCCCGGGGCGCCTGGCCCGCGTGAAAACGCTCGCGCCTGAAGAGCTGCGGGTCCAGGATGTGAGCCTGATCGGCCAGTACGCGCTGCAGATCGCGTTCCAGAGCGGGCACGCTACCGGCCTCTACACCTTCTCGCTGCTGCGCAGCCTGTGCGCATGCGGGGAATGCGCCCGGACCCGAAACTAGACAAGCTCAGACCACGGACCACCGTGACATAATTCGCCTCCGGCCCGTTTTCCCTACGTCATTGCAAGACATCCAGCACTCTTCCATACCGGCCGCGGCCCTGAGGCGACCCCGACGTAACGGGTTCGCGAAGCGGGGCTGGATCGCGCTTGGGGTTGCCCTCGCCGTTGTCTTCAGCCTGGCCGGTGGCTTCGGCGTCTACGCGAACACCCTGCCCACTGTCGTGACGCTGAACGTCCAGGATGGCGAAAAGGACGTGCGGACCGACGCTCAGCTCGTCTTCCGGTTCTCCCGCCCGGTCGCGCTCACCACCGTCGAATCCGCGATGACGGTCAGCCCGGCCACAGAAGGCACCCTGAGAGCCGTTGTCGGCCAGACCGAGTTCCAGTGGTCATCGACGACGTTCCTGAAAGAGCTCACGACCTACACCGTGACCGTCAACTCGATATCAGACCTCGGCCGTCATCCCGTGAAGGCGTCGCAGTGGTTCTTCACGACGACCATCCAACCGAGGGTCCTTTCGGTCACGGTGCCGGGAGGTGTGGCGCTCGCCGATGGCGCTGAGATAGATCCGGCGACGCAGCTGCAGATCAACTTCAACGACCCGATGGACCAGGCATCCGTCAGCGTCGCGCTTGGCACCAAGCTCGCCAAGCTCAAGTGGTCGGCGGACAACCGAAGCGCCACGATACCGACCTCCGGCATTCCGTCCGGCCCTCTTGAATTGCAGGTCGCCGCCGGCGCTCGCGATCAGACAGGGCACCCGATGGTCGGCGCCTTTTCTTTGAAGACGGGCATCTACTACCACGATCGGGAGCACACGACCGCCCTGAAGTTCCCCGCCCTGATCCAGATCCCCAACGACGTTTTCGCCCGCGACCAGAACGGCCTTCAAGGGGCGAGCATGGTCTTCGAGTATGTTGCGGAGGGCGGCATCACACGCCTTACCGCGATCTACCAGAACGCTCCCAATCTTGTCGGCCCGATGCGCTCCAGCCGGTTCATCTCCTTGAAGATCGCCCGCCATTACAAGGGACTGCTGTTCCAGTCGGGCGAGTCGCAGGCGACGCGCAGCCGTGCGGCCGGCGATCCAGTGCCGCAGTTCTTCGACACCACCGGCTACACGTTTCGCACTGGCGTGCGAGTCGCACCTGACAACCTGATGATCAGCGGCGCAGCGGTCCGCCGCGCAGAGTCCTTGTTCGGGATCTCAGCGTTCACCATTCCCAAGGCGCGACCCAGTCTCGCGGGCGGTGCTGCGATCAAGAAGATCGCGGTCCCCGACCACTACTCGGTCTACTCGTACGACGGGACCTACGGGACCTATCTGAAGACCGAGGAGAGCCATCTATATCGCGATGCCAGCACCAAGCAGCCGCTGCGCATCGAGATGCTGATCATCCTGCACACGCAGGTCTACCTCCTGGATGTCGGGGATGGCCACGGCGCCCACATCCACGACTACGACCTCGACTCGAGCGGCCGCGTCGACATCTACTACAAGGGCCACAAGTTCGCGGGAACCTGGAGCTCGGCCGGCGCGCACAAGCCCCTGGCCTTCAAGCTCGCCGGTGGTCAGGCGCTGAGCCTGCCTCCCGGCCTGGTCTGGATCGACGTCACGACCTAGGTTCTAGGTCCGCGCCGCGTCCTTCAGGGAGGTCACGTACGCGGAGGCGGCCACCGCCGCGGTGGTGCCGTCACCGACAGCGGTCGAGATCTGCTTGGTCAGCTGGGAGCGCACATCGCCGACGGCCCAGATGCCCTCGACCGAAGTTTGCATGTCGCGACCGGTGAGGATGTAGCCGCCCTCGTCGTGGTCGACGTGCATCTTGAGCAGCCCGGAGTTGGGCACAAAGCCGACGAAGATGAAAACTCCACCGACGGGGAGCTCCTTGGTCACACCCGCCTGCTCGTACCGAACGGATTGCACCTTCTCATTGCCCGTAATCCCCTTCACCGCCGACTCGAGGATAACCTCCACCTTCGGGTTGTTTCGGGCACGATCGATCAGGATCGGCTGAGCGCGCAGCTCGTTTCGGCGATGGACGATGTAGACCTTCGATGCGTAGCGCGTGAGGAACTCGCCTTCCTCGACCGCCGCATCGCCCCCGCCGACGACTGCCAGCTCCTGGCCTTTGAAAAAGGCCCCGTCGCACACGGCGCAGTAGCTGACACCGCGGCCCCAGAACTCCTTCTCGCCCGGCACGCCGAGATACCGCGGGACGACCTTGGTGTTGCCTTCGAGCTCAATTTCCTTTACCGGCTCGAAGTCGCGGATCTCCAGGCCGAACTTCCTGGCGTGCTCGCCCATCTTGGTGGCGAGCTCCGAGCCCAGGACCGACTCGAAGCCGGGATAGTCCTCCACCAGCTCGGTGTTCAGGAGCTGACCACCCAGCGGGCCACGGTCGAGCAGCACAGCCTTCAGGTCCATCCGGGCCGTGTACAGGCCCGCGGCAAGGCCGGCCGGACCGCCCCCGACGATGATCACGTCGTAACTCATTGCACTAATTGGAAGTCCGCAAGGACCAGTCGGTATTCCTACCCGTTCTTGTACTGGGCGCCGTAGCCCCCGCGAGGGCTCTGGCAGAGGATGTTGTCAAACGGACATCCGATCGAGCAGGCGCCGCACTCGATGCAGTTGCCAAAGCTGACCAGCGTCTTCTTCTGCTCCGCGTTCCACTCGTAGACTCCCGCCGGGCAGAAATGCGTGCAGTACTTGCCTTTGCACCGGCTGGCGCATACATGCTGGTCGGCGATCTCGATGTGCGGCTTGCCGGTGTCCTCGTTGTACTTGACAGTGAAGAGCTTGTCGGTGAGCTTCTCCATCGCTATCCGGCCCCGAACCGTTCCCAGACCCGGCACATCAACCTGATCGTGTTGATGTAGTCGGCGGCGTGGATGTTCTCGTTTGGGGCATGGACCCGGTTGTCGGGGCGGCCCACGCCAACCGGGAGCACCGTCGGGATCCCCAGGTCCGACACGACGGGATGCATCGGACCGGTGGCCTGCATGAACGGCCACAGAACGGGCTCGCCGTGCAGCTCCCGAACGCATTCGATAGTGCTCTTTGAAAGGTCGGATTCGGGGTCTGAGCGGGCAGGCTTCTCCGCGTCGCTCCAGACGATCTCCACCTTTTCGAAACCGTGCGAGTCGAGGTGCTTCCGGAGGGCCTCCAGGACGTGAGCGGGATCCTGGTCGGGGATGAGCCTGAAGTCGAGCTTGGCTGTCGCCTCGGCCGGGAGCACCGTCTTCGAACCGGGACCCTGGTAGCCGGTGGTGACGCCGGCGATGTTGCAGGTGGGCGTGAACAGCAGCTGCTCGATCACAACTTCCGGCTTGGGATCGCGGACCAGGCGGTCGAAGCCGACCAACTTTCTGCGCTGCTCGACCCCGGGATCGATCTTCGCCATCATCCGGCGGTCGGCCTCCGTGGGCTTGATGAGGCCATCGTAGAAGCCGTCGATGCGAATGTTCATGTCCTGGTCGCGTAGGCTCGCCAGCGCTTCGATCAGGTACATCGCGGCGGACGGATAAATAGACGCGAAGCCTGAGTGTTGGTCGAAGGCGAGAAACCTCACCCGCAGCTGAACGTAAACGAGCCCGCGGCATCCGAACTGCAGGGTTGGCCGGCCGCCTTCGTCGAATGAGGCTCCGGATTCCCAGAGGCACCCGTCGGCGCCCAGCTTGCCGGCGTGCTCATGCGCGATCTTCTCGAACGTCTTGGAACCGATCTCCTCCTCCCCTTCGACGAGGAAACGCAATGTGACGGGGATGTCGCCCAGCTCCTTCAGCGTCTCGAGAGCGTGTATTCGGGCCATCACGTCCGCCTTGTCGTCAGCGACTCCGCGCGCCACGATGCGGCCGTCCTTTTCGAATGGTTCGAACGGTTTGGAGTCCCACAGCTCGATCGGATCAACCGGCTGAACGTCGTAGTGCTGGTACAGCAGCAGCTTGCGGCGGCCCGCGCCAGGCACCTCTGCGTACAGGGCGGGCATCCCTCCCGCCTCCAGAGTCTCGACCCGATCCGTGTAGCGAGCCAGGCGCTCTGCCAGCCAGTCACGAGCCGGCTTGACCGCCTCTGCCCCGTGGTTGGAGATGCTTGGAAAAGAGCAGAGCTCTTTCAACTCCTCGACGAACCGGCGGCTGTTCTTCTCGACGTATGCGTCGACCGCACTCGTGGAGATCACGGTGCCATTGTTTCACCCGCGTAACCTTGTCGTGTGAGCGAGAGCGAGGGCGAGTTCCACTTCTCGCCGCGACCCAACCGCGCAGCCGAGATAAGGTGGCGACAGTGGTCCGAAAAGGCATTCGAGGACGCGCGGCAGCTCAACCGTCCGATCCTTCTATCCATCTCGGCCGTGTGGTGCCACTGGTGTCACGTGATGGACGAAACCACTTACTCGCACGCCGGCGTGATCGACCTCATCAACCGTGATTACGTCCCTATCCGCGTCGACAACGACGTGCGGCCGGACATCAATCAGCGCTACAACATGGGCGGCTGGCCGACCACAGCATTCCTCACCTCGTCGGGCGACATCCTGACCGGCGGAACGTACATGCCCCCGGACCAGATGGCGGACGCTCTTTCCCGCGTGGCGGGCTATTACCGCTCGCATCAACCCGAGATCGTGAGCCGCGTCCTGGAGGCGCGAAAGCGTGCCGGATCAGGCAGCGCCCGCAGCGCTGGGGAGCTCGACGACGGGATCGTCGACTCCATCCTGGAAGCGGTGAAGAACGCCTACGACCCCGAGTACGGAGGATTTGGCGGCGCTCCCAAATTCCCGCAGACGGACGCCCTTCTGCTGCTGTTGGAGCAGGCCCAGATCCGGTCCGAGCCCGAGCTGCGCGAGATGGCCGTCCACTCGCTGGAGAAGATGGCCGGAGGCGGCACTTACGACCGGGTCGAAGGCGGTTTCTTTCGCTATTCCACGACGCAGGACTGGAGCGTCCCGCATTTCGAGAAGATGCTCGAGGACCACGCGGGCCTGGTCTGGGCGCTGGCGCTCGGAGGCTTGGACGGCGTGCTCGACACGACCACCCAATACCTCGACACGGTCCTTCGCGATCAGAAAACGGGCCTCTACGCCGGCAGCCAGGATGCCGACGAGCACTACTACTCTCTCGGCGCCGATGAGCGCGACCCGCAGCAAGCCCCCTACGTCGACCGCCGGGTCTACACGTCGTGGAACTGCGCCCTGGCGATCGCTTACCTTGACGCCGCGATGCGCCGCCAGCGTCCACAGCTCCGGGAGCATGCGGCCAAGCTGCTGGAGCAGGTCTTCCACGACCGCTACAAGAAAGGTGAGGGCCTGGTGCACACAGACGGAGCGGGCGGGCTGCTCGCCGACCAGGTATGGGGCCTCTGGGCGGCGGCTCGAGCGCACGAATCGGGCCTCGGGGACAGGTGGCTGCCTGTGGCGCTCGACCTCGCGACGCATCTCGAAGACCAGTACGCCGACCGCGAGCTGGGCGGATATTTCGACCATGCCGGCGGCGATCAGCTGGGACGGCTGGGAGACCCGATCAAACCTCTGGGTGAGAACTCGGTGGCCGCCCTCGCGCTGGTCGAGCTGGACGTTCTCACCGGAGCCGCCGACATGCCTTATCTATCGCGGGCGCGGCGGGTCCTCGAATCGGTGGCAGCGCTGCCGCGGCAGTACGGCCTGATGGCGGCGGTTTTCGCGCGCGCCCTGGATCGTCTTCGCCAACCGATCAAAGTCAGCACCGGCAACTCGGAGCTCGCACGCGCGGCTGTGCTGGCGCATCCGTATGCCGTGATCGACCCCAACGGTGACAAGCGCGCCGTGGTGTGCGTCGGCACCATATGCTTTGCTCCGGTGTCGTCCGCGACGGAGGTTGGCGAAGCCCTTCAGGAAGCGGCGAAGACGCGTGCCTGAGAGCCGGCGCCACTTCGTTCGGCGGGTCGACAAGGCTCTCGACGACCCCAACCTGCAGCGAGCGCTGACCAGCGGTCTGACAGGGATTCGCGGGCGCCGCGACCTCGCCTTCAAGTCCTTCGACTTTGCCAGTGGCAGAGCCGAGCTCAAAAGACGCCGGCGGGCGAACCTCGACCGCCTGCCCCAGCTGGTCGAGCAATTCAAGGAGAGGCTGGAGGCGGCCGGGGGTGTCGTCCACTTCGCAAAGGACGCGGCCGAGGCGCGCTACATCATCGGCCAGATCTGCTGGAAGGCCGAGAGCGCGATCGACGCGACCGGCGCTCCTCGCGGTGCGGCGCGCCGGATGGTCGTCACCAAAGTGAAGTCAATGGCCGGCGAGGAGATCGAGCTGAACCCATACCTGGAAGCGTTGGGCATGGAGGTCGTGGAGACCGACCTGGGCGAGCGCATGGTCCAGCTCACCCACACGCATCCCTCCCACTTGATAGCACCGGCCATTCACCTGACCAAGGAGGACGCGGCAGCCGTATTCGGAACCGAGGCGACAGTGGAGGCGATCCAGCAGCATGCGCGCGCATCGCTGCGCCAGAAGTTCATCGAGGCCACGGTCGGCATCAGCGGCGCCAACATGGCGATTGCGGAGACCGGCACCATAGTCCTCGTCACCAACGAGGGCAATGCCGACCTCACGACAACCCTGCCCCCGGTGCACATCGCGCTGTTCGGTATCGACAAGGTGGTGGCGACGCTGGACGACGCGGTGGCCGTCCTCCGCATGCTGCCGCGCAGCGGCACGGGTCAGGTGATGACCAGCTACGTCAACTGGATCACGGGACCGTCGAGGTCAGCCGACATCGAGCAGTCGCTGACGATCGGCGTGCACGGGCCGCGCGAGATGCACTGCGTGATCCTCGACAACGGCCGTCAGGACATGCTTGCCGACCCCATCTTTCGCGACGCCCTCACCTGCATACGCTGCGGCGCCTGCTCCAACGCGTGCCCACCATTCATGGCTGTTGGCGGTCACCAGTTCGGGCACATCTACAACGGCCCGATCGGCCTGGTCCTGACGCCCTTCCACCACGGAGTCGACAAGGCCGACCTGCCGAACACGCTGTGCACGCAGTGCAATGCCTGCCAGGAGATCTGCCCGGTGGATATTCCGCTGCCTCGACAGATCCTCGAGCACCGCCGGCAGGGCAGGAAGACGCTTCCCAAGAAGGCTCTGCTCGGCGTCTGGAAGCGGCCTGGGCTGGCCGACCGGCTGCTGCGCGCCGGCGCACCTTTCAGCGGCCTCGTCCCCGGAACGCCCAGGCTCGCGCGCGTCCCTTACCGGGACCTGAGCGATGGTGCGCAGGTCGAGCAGGGCGGTGAGCCGCTGACCATCTTCGCCTCGTGCATGGTGGACCGGATGCTGCCGGCGGCCGCCGTGGCCCTAAGACAAATCGCCGACAGCGCCGGCTATATGGTTGGGTTTCCCAAGGATCAGTGGTGCTGCGGCCTGGTCGCCGCCAACGCGGGTGACTTCCCGGCCGGGGCGCATCTTCACGACCAGCTGGCCCAGAGCCTTGGGGATTCCAAGGGCCTGGTCGTGACCCCATCGGCCTCCTGCTTCGGCGCCTTCACTATCGACGCCCCAGACTGGGGCGCCGCCGCCGACGAACCGCTGCGCTCCCGCTTCCGGGACTCGACCCGGTTCGCCCTGGAGCTGCTGACCAAGCGCCCGGAGCTCGTGAACCCTGACGTCATGAGCCTCAAGGTCGCGTATCACGACTCCTGCCAGACGCTTCGCCAGCTGGGTCTGAAGAGCGAGCCCCGCAGGCTGCTCGAGCTGGCCGGGTACGAGGTCGTCGACATTCCTGACATCGCCAACTGCTGCGGTTTCGGCGGCACCTTCAGCCTGGAGTGGCCGCGGGTCGCCGGCCGCCTCGCCCGGTGGAAGCTGGATGCGATCGCCAAGACCGGCTGCACCGTCGTGGCCTCGGATAACCCTGGCTGCCTGATCCACATCGCAACAGCAGCGAGGCGCCGCCGCATGAATTTGCGCGTGGCGCACGTACTCGAGCTGGTCGCGGAGCATTTGGTCACCCGAGATAGCTAGGGTTACCTTCTGGTGAGGGTAACGCTCGTCGCCACAGCGGCCGCCGATATCCCAGTCGACGCTCTGGCCGTTCCAGTTGCCACCGGACAACGCCTCTCAGGGAGCGCGCTCGACCTCGACCGCGCCCTGGGCGGGCTGCTGTCCGAGCTCCTTGCCGGCGCCGAGTTCAAGGGTCGGATCCATGAGGTGCTGCCCGTCCCGACGCACGGGCGCATCGCAGCGCGGCGCGCCATCCTCTACGGCCTCGGCGCGATCCGCGACCTCGACGGCCAGCGCCTGCGCTCCGCGCATCATGAGCTGGTCCGAGCCGCGCGGACCTACGGATACAGCCGGCTGGCGCTGGTTCGCGCCGAACCCCTTGGCCTCGAAAGCCTTGCGGGGGTGGTCGAAGGATGCGTGATGGGCACCTTCGAGCGCCGCTCCCGGCAGACCGGCGCTCAGCCGGAGCGCGGTGAGATCGATGAGCTTCTGCTCACGGGATTCGGGCAGGGCCGAGACCATGAGGTCGCCGCTGCGCAGGAGTCCGGCGAAGCGACGAACCATGCTCGCGAGTGGCAGAACGCGCCCGCCAACGAGCTGACTCCGGACGTTTTGGCGCAAGAGGCAACCAAGATCGCCCAGCGTCATGGGCTCGAGATCGAGGTCCTCGGCCCGGCGGATCTGCGCGCCGGGGGATACAACCTGCTCCTCGGTGTCGCATCAGGTTCGGCTCAACCGGCGCGCCTCATCAAGCTGCGACACCGCGGGAGGCAGATCGCCGGCACAGCTGCCCAGGAAGACGGCGTCGTCCTGGCGTTGATCGGCAAGGGCATCACGTTCGACACCGGTGGCATCTCTCTGAAGGACCCTGCTTCGATGAGCCAGATGAAGGCCGACATGGCAGGCGCCGCGGCGGTGCTCGCCGCAATCGACGTCATCGCCGCACGTAAGCTGCCCCTGGACGTGATGGCGGTGATAGCCGCCACCGAAAACATGCCCGGCCCGACGGCGCAGCGTCCTGGAGATGTGGTCGTGAGCGCGGACGGCAAGACCGTCGAGGTCCTCAACACCGATGCGGAGGGCCGCCTTGTCCTTGCCGATGCGCTCACGCATGCCATTCGAAACGGGGCGACGCACCTGCTCGACCTCGCTACGCTCACGGGCGCGGCGACGATCGCGATCGGGCACGGTGCCACGGCCGCGGTCAGCAACGACGACGAGTTCTGGCGTCTGATCGAGGAGGCCGCGCGCACGGCGGGCGACCGCGTCTGGCGGCTGCCCATCCTTGCCGACTATCGGGTCCTGCTCCGCAGTCAGATCGCGGACCTGAGGAACGCCGAGTACGGGGAGGCCGGGGCCATACTGGGCGGTATGTTCATCGGCGAGTTCGCCCGTGGCAGGCCGTGGGCCCATCTTGATATCGCCGCCTCCAGCTGGAACACGAACTCTGAGCTCACGACAGTGCTCCGAGGCCCGTCGGGCGCCGGAACTCGCCTGTGCATCGAGCTCGCGGAACTCATGGCCGGGGGCGCGCGTTAAAAGCTCAGATGGGAATCCTGGAGACCATCGAGTCCCCGGCGGACGTCCGCCGCCTGGACCAGGCACGCCTCACGCAGCTGGCCGAGGAGGTGCGCTCGTTCCTGGTCGAACAGACGTCGAGGTCCGGCGGCCATCTCTCGCCCAACCTCGGCGTGGTCGAGCTGACCCTGGCCTTGCATCGCGTCTTCGAGAGCCCCAAGGACGCGATCGTCTGGGACACCGGTCACCAGGCCTACGTGCACAAGATCATCACCGGCCGGGCACGAGACTTTGCGCGGCTGCGCCAGGCCGGCGGCCTATCCGGCTATCCGTCGCGCAAGGAATCCGAGCATGACCTCGTCGAAAACAGCCACGCTTCGACCTCGCTCAGCTACGCGCTCGGCATCGCCGAGGCGAGGCTGCGCAAGGGGGTTGGCGGCCATGTCGTCGCGGTGATCGGCGACGGGGCTCTGACCGGCGGCATGGCATACGAGGCGCTGAACCAGATCGCGCATCTCCAGCCGCCGAACCTGGTCATCGTCATCAACGACAACGGGCGTTCATACGCGCCCACGGTGGGCGGTCTTGCGCGGCATCTCTCGCAGCTCCGCGTCGACCCCCGCTACGAGCGCATCAAAGAAGAGATATCGCGTCTCCTGCGCGACCTGCCGCTCGTCGGATCGACTGCCGACCAGGCCGCCTACCGCGTCAAGGAAGGGCTCAAACAGCTCCTGCAGCCGTCGACCATCTTCGAGAGTCTCGGGATCAAGTACGCGGGCCTCGTCGACGGCCACGATGAACCGGCGCTCGAAGAGGTGCTCTCACGCTCCAAGCGCCTCCGTGAGCCGGTCGTGGTTCACGTCGTCACCGAGAAGGGCCATGGCTACGGGCCGGCGGTCGACGATGAGGTCGACAAGCTGCATGGCGTCAGCGCATTCGACCCGCTGACGGGTCGCCCTCGCTCCACTGAGCTCACCTACACGGACGTCTTCGGTGAGGCCCTGATGACCGCGGCAACGAGGCGCCCGGAGGTCTGCGCCATCACCGCCGCGATGGCGTCGTCGACTGGCCTGTTGAGCTTCGCGAAGGAATTTCCTGATCGCTTTTTCGACGTCGGAATCTGCGAGCAGCACGCTGTCACTTTCGCTGCGGGCCTGGCGCTGGCGGGAATGCACCCTGTCGTGTGCATCTACTCGACGTTCCTGGCGCGCGCTTTCGACCAGACGATCATGGACGTCGCGCTCCACAAGCTGCCAGTCGTCTTCGTGATCGATCGCGCTGGAGTGACGGGGCCCGACGGCTCGTCACATCACGGCGTCTTCGACCTCTCCTACCTTCGCCTCATCCCCAACTTGAAGGTGGCCGCGCCCGCCGACGCGACCGAGCTTTGCGCGCTGCTCGAGACCGCGCTGGCGTCTGACGGCCCAATTGCGATCCGCTACCCGAAAGGGCCGGTGCCCTCCACTCCGGACCTGCCTGTCGAACCGCTGCCGGTCGGCCGGTGGGAGGAGCTCCGCAAAGGCTCGGACGCAGTCATCTTCGCCGTCGGGCGAATGGTCGAGGTCGCCAGGGAGGCCGCCGAGCGGCTCGAGGTTCAGAACCTCTCATGCGCGGTGGTCAACGCGCGATGGATCAAGCCGATGGACCCTCGAATCACAGACTGGGCGCGGAGCCATCCTGTCGTGATCACCGTCGAGGACAACGTCGGCACCGGTGGCTTTGGCGGCGCAGTCCTGGAAGCGCTGTCGTCGCACGGCCTGGCGGGGCGGGTCCGCATGCTCGCTCTGCCTGACGCGTTTCTTCCGCACGGGAAGGCATCGGACATCTTGAAAGAGCACGGCCTTGACGCGGCCGGCGTCGCCCGGGCGGTTTACGAAGCGGTCAAGGGAAACGTCCGAACCGAGACCTAGATCTTTCTCCGCCCCGAGTAGCCCTCGCCGATTCGGTGCCAGTGCTCCACGCGCTCCTCTCCCAGCTTCCAGCACAGCTCGACCAGCTCGCCGTCGCGATACGAAGGGAAGTCGATCAAGCCTTCGAGCGGGCCCTTGAGCTGGATCCCCATGCCGTTCAGGTTGGCGACCGCCTTGAGCAGCTCCATCTCGGCGCCGCCGACTGCGTCGCGCGCCTGCTGCTGGCGTTCTTGATCGTCAGCTCCTGCCGCGGGCCGTTTCGATTCGTACTCCGCGATGCGTGCCTGGTCCTCCAGCTCCGGTAGGAGGGCCGAAAGCTCAGCGATCTGGGCGACGATCCTGCGCACGCGAGGCAGCTCGTTGTTCGCTTCCTCCACCGTATAGGTGCGGAGCCTTTGCACGGGTCAACGATAGCCGCAATGAGCACGTCCCATCCTTCGTCCAGACTCTGCTCATGCAGGTGATGCGCGTTCGAACGGCGGACGCCGTGACCTGGCTCCGGCTGCTGCTGCTGCCGGTCATCTGGGTGCTTGCGATGCTCGGCCATGGACGTCTCGTCGGCGCCGGCCTGGTCCTGGCCGGGGTCACCGATTTTCTCGACGGCTACCTGGCGCGGAGGCTGGGGCAGGAGTCGTCCGCAGGGGCGCGCCTGGATGCGATTGCCGACAGATCCTTGCCGAGAACCGGGGACTGGTCGCCGCCACCGCAATCATCTACTCAGCGTCACTAGCAGTCAGCCTCATACGATTCCGCCGGCTGGGCAACCTTCATCTCTATTCGTCGAGGGCGGCCGGCGGGCTTCTCTACACGTTTGCGACGTTGACGCTCGTTCTCGACGATTACAGCCGGCTGCTGCTGGCCGTCGGTGCGTCCGCCCTGACCGTCTCCGCCATTGAAACCATGATCGCCAACCTGTTGCTGTCGGCGGTGGACGAACGGTTGGGTTCGGTGCTGCTCGTCCGCAGAAGGCGCGCCGAACTCAAAGACCATCCACGCCATCTGACCATTGATCCGGCGAGCCGTTTCATCGGTATGCGATAGTCGCAAATTCCCGATGCAGGCGCCAGACTCTCGGTCGTGGACACGATTGAAATGCATTCTCGCGTCGAGGCCGCGCGAGTCGCTCGCCTCGCGACGGCCGGCGCCGACGGCCGGCCGCACATCGTGCCGATCTGTTACGCGCTGGACGGAGACACGCTTTACTTCGCGGTCGACGCGAAACCCAAACGGACGACCAACCTCAAGCGCCTGCGCAACATCGGCGCCAACCCCGCGGTATCCATCCTCGTCGACCATTACGAAGACGATTGGGCTCGCCTGTGGTGGATTCGCCTCGACGGTCGTGCGCGGATCGTGACCGATGACGCCGAGCGCGAGAGGGCGCTCGCCCTGCTCGCTCAACGCTACCCCCAATACCGAACTGCAAAGCCGGGCGGACCGGTGGTCGCAGTCGCGATCGACGGAATGAACGGATGGTCGGCATCCTGAATTCGTCACTCGATGTACTCCTTCGCGCGACAGTGGACGACCGTTGTCGGCGAGGCTTCTGCGGCCTCTAGGGAACCGTGAGCAACCTGTCGACATCGCTGCCGCGATAGGAGATGTGCAGCCGATAGTTTCCAGGTCCGAACCGGTATCCCAAGAACTGGATCAATGGTCCGCGCTGATCCTCTCCGAGTGAGTAGGACGCGGTGGCGGTGTCGCCGTTCGGGGCGAACAGGTCGATGGTGAAAACCGGGGTTCCCTTACGTCCGTCAGCCACCCGCTGCTGCAGATCATCGAATGTCGCGCCCTTGACACTCATTTCGATGCCGATGGTCGCCAACGACGAGCGGACCGAGGTGAAGTTGAATGTCGCCGGTCCGAGGTGTGCCGGGGCGGGCAAAGCGAGGGGGGTGCTCTCATCGACACCGACTGTTGCGCGCAGCGTCCATGAGCCTCGAACCATGGGCTCACTCGATACTGGATCGGTGCAAAACGGAGCGGAGGCACACGCCCTTTTGAGTGTTGTTACCTTGAGCGCGATGCGCGCGCCGGTCAGGGCATCGGGCCACGCCAGCGCTTCGAACTCGATGATGACCTGACCCGTGCGGGAATCCGTCAGCTCTGACTGCACGTGGTACGTCCGGCCGAATTGATCGCTCAGCTGAGGATCCAGGCTGGGAGGGCCCAACGGGAGGATGGCGGGGTTGGCGCGAAGGAGCAGCACCGTGCGAGTCGAGTCGGCATAGGCGCCAACCAGCTGCAACCTGAACCCCGAAGAGCTCGCCACAGCGCCCACCGCCGTAACGCGGTTTCCGGCGCCGGTGAGCCCGGCGCTTCGAAGCAGGTCGCCCGCGATCGGCGTGTCGGCCAGGACCGCGTCAGCTGCGGGCACGAAATAGACAACGGCGGCTGCGATCAGCAATGTCGCAGCTGCGAGCGCGCCGAGGCGTGCAACGGCGCGGCGGCGGCGCTTGCGCGCCAGCGACAGAACGCGTGCCGTGACACGGCCCGCGTCAGGTCTGTCGAACGCAAGGTCGGTCAGGCGCTGCTCGAGAGCATCGATGGTCACGGACGCGTCACCTCCAGTCGTGCGCGCAGGCGCGCTAGCGCGCGGCGAATTGCCTTGCCTGTCGAATCGGTGCTCAGGCCGACGGCGGCCCCCACCTCGGCTGTATCGAGGCCCACGCCGTACCGGAGCGCGAGCAGCGTCTTGTCGCGGTGTGGCAGGAGCCGCAGCTGCGCGTGCAGGTCGGCGTCGCGCAGGCGGGCGAGCACGGCGGCCTCCACGGATTCGGACTCGCGCGGCGCCGTGAATGCCAGCCTCTCCACAATCCAGCGAGTCCGCTCGCGCCGGCGGGCGGAGTCTCGTCCGGCATTGACCACGATTCGCCACAGCCAGGCTTCAGGCGATCCCTTCGACGGGTCGTAGCTGTGAATGGCCCGAACTGCGCGAAGCAGGGCATCCTGCGCCAGGTCATCGGCGTCGGAGCTGCTGCCGGCGATCATCCCCGCGAACCGGCAGACACTCGGGGCATAGCGACGGCAGAGCTCGTCGGGGGTTAGGGCCGCGGTAGCCGCGTCGCTGAGTGTCAGAGCCGCCTCCATCCATTCCTGACTACCGCTGCCGGCGCGAATCCCGGACAGCCATCTTCACACGCTGTGCTCCGCGGTTCCGGCGGTGGACTTGACGAGACGGGATGTCTTGTCTAGTATCGTCCCAGGTGGCGGCTAGAACCCGGGAACGCATCTTGAACGGGGCGCGCAGGGTGCTCGCCACAGGAGAAAAACCCACTATCGCCCACTTCGCGAAGGCGGCTGGAGTGTCGCGCGCTAGCTTCTACCGCGCCTTCGAGTCCAGGGGCGCCCTCCTCGCGGCCCTGGCCGTGCAGCCCGAGCCAGGCGCCCGCGAAAAGATCCTCGAGGCGGCGCTCGTCATGGTCGGCGCGCACGGTTTGAACGCGTTGTCGATGGATGAGCTGGCGGCTCGGGCGGGCGTCTCCCGAGCGACCCTCTACCGGCTGTTTCCAGGCAAGCCTGCGCTGTTCACCAGTCTGATCAAGGCTTATTCGCCACTCGAGCCGGTGAGCCGCCTGGTGATAGGGATGAATGACGCGCCGCCCGAGGTCGTGATGCCGGAGATCGCTCGCACCGTTTACCGCACCGTGTACGGCTCGGGCGAAACACGTTTGGGCATGCTGCGCGCCGTCTTTTTTGAAGTCAGCTCTTTTTCGCCCGACGCCGAGGAATCAGCCCGAGAGGCGATGCGCACAATTCTTGGGTCGGTGGGCGCGTACGTGATGGCGCAGATGGTGTCAGGCAGGCTTCGTCCGATGTCGCCCCTGCTGGCAATGCAGTCGTTCATCGGCCCGATCTTCTTCCACGTGCTGACGAGGCCGCTCGTGGAAAGGTTGCTGGACATCGACCTCGACGGAGAGCAGGCGGTGACCGAGCTGGCCGAAGGGTGGCTGCGGGCGATGCAGCCCGATGAAAGGAGCGATCGATGAGCACCAACCAACCCGCGCCTGGGGCGCAGCCGACCAGCGACGCCTTTGCTGTTGATGCGGACAACGTCGTCAAGTCCTTCGGAGCGCTGAAAGCTCTGGACGGCGTGACCCTGAGGGTGAAGACCGGCGAGATCTACGGCCTTCTCGGGCCCAACGGCGCGGGCAAGACGACGCTCATCCGCGCGATCGTCGGGCTGGTGGCGCCGGATTCCGGCACTGTGACCGTGCTCGGGCGGCGTATGCCGGATCTCGACATCCTCGCCCAGGTCGGCTACATGACCCAGCAGGCGGCCCTGTACCCGGACCTGTCGGTGGAGGAGAACCTTCGATTTTTTGCCGCCATCAGCGGCGCAGAGGGCAACGTGACGGAGGTGTTGAAAACAGTCGAGCTGGACCAGCGGAGAACCTCGGTCGTGGCCAACCTCAGCGGCGGCCTGCGCCAGCGGTGCTCGCTCGCGTGCGCGCTCATCCATCGCCCGCGACTGCTCCTCCTCGACGAGCCCACAGTTGGCGTGGACCCTCAACTGCGCGTCCAGTTCTGGGAGCACTTCCGCATGATGGCGGCCGCCGGCACAACGATCATCGTTTCGAGCCACGTGATGGACGAAGCCGAGCGCTGTCAGCGCCTGGGCCTCATGCGATTTGGCAAGCTGCTCGCGGAGGGAACGCCCAACGAGGTGAGGGCTCAGGCGGGCAGCAACAACCTTGAAGAAGCGTTCCTGCGGCTCTCGGGGAGGGACACGGAATGAGCGGCCACCGCATCGGCGCGATCACCAGCCGCCTGCTTCACCAGTTCCGGCGCGACCGAAGGACCCTGGCGCTGCTGTTCGTCGCACCGATCGTGATCCTCGGCTTGCTCGGTTACCTGATCCGCGGCTCGGCTTCAGCACCGAGCGTGGGCATCGCGAACCAGGATCAGGGTCCGCTGGGCGCGACGATCGCCGGCTCCCTCGAAGGCTCGAGCAAGATCAGCGCCAGCACGATCAACGCATCCGACGGCGATGCGAAGCTCAAGGACGGATCGCTGGTCGCCTACATCGTGTTTCCGCCCGACTTCAGCCAGCAAGCCCAGCAGGGCAACATCGCGCCTGAGGTTCACCTGGAAGGATCGCAGCCGGGAAACCAGGCTCCGGTGATGCAGGCTCTCCAGGACGCCCTGGCTTCGCTCGCTGCAGCCTCGCCATCAGCCGTGCATTTCCAACCGAAGCTGACCTTCCTCTACGGCGGCCCTGGCCTCGACACCCTCGACTACTTCGGCGCGGCGTTCATCGGTCTGATCGTGTTCTTCCTCGTTTTCGTCATCACGATCGTCTCGTTCTTGCGCGAGCGCTCCCAGGGCACGCTCGAACGGTTGATGGCCAGCCCGCTGCGCCGAGGCGAAATCGTCGTCGGCTACATGCTGGGCTTCACCCTCATCGCCCTGGTCCAGGCCGCCGAAGTGCTCATCTTCTCGCTCGCTGTGCTCAGGGTCCACAACCAGGGCAATGTGCTCCTGATCTTCGGCATCGAGACCCTCATGGTTATCAGCGCGGTCAATCTCGGCATCTTCCTCAGCATGTTCGCGCGCACGGAGTTCCAGGCTGTGCAGTTCATCCCGCTGGTGATCGTGCCGCAGGTGCTGCTGTCGGGCATCCTCTTCCCCGTCTCGTCGGAGCCGAAGCCGCTGCAGTATCTGTCGGACGTGCTGCCGCTCACCTATGCGGTGAACGGACTCAGGGACGTGATGCTCAAGGGCGCCGACCTCACGTGGCCATCGCTGCAGCTGGATGCTGGCGTGGTCGCCGGGTTCTGCGTCCTCGTGATCGTGGCCGGGATCGCCACGCTGAGGCGCCAGGTCGCCTGACCGCGTCGTTCCGTAAGCTGCAGCCATGCTGCTCGTGTGCTCGCGCCGGTGTGGAGGCAAGCTCTTTCGCGCGCTGTTCGCGGAAGTTGACATCGATTCGAGTGGCGCCTACCTGGACCACAGGATCGCGCAAGCGGGATACATCTGCCTCAACTGTGGCTCGCCCGCGCTCGACCTCAGCGAGGTTCCCGCCGAGATGCAGAGGGAGGCTGACGAGGAGAAGGCGCCGCCGGGGGCGGCCGTCCTCTGCCCCGTGTGCGAGACCCTCGTGCAGGTCGACTCGGCGATGGAGTGCCCAAACTGCGGCGCGCCGCTCGAGGTCGCGGGAGGCACCTAGGTCAGGGAGGCGCCCCCGATCAGGATCCCGAGCATCCATCGCGCGGCGGCAGCGTCATGCTCACGGGTCGCGCGCCTGAGGGCGCGGATCGCGCGAGGCGTGTCGAGGTCGTCGCGCAGCGCCGCGTTGAACTCCCGGACCAGCGCCTTGCCGGCCTGCCTGGGCGCGCGGACCGCTGGGCCCGCCCCCACCACCACCGCGGAAGGCCGCTCGCCCGCCCCCCGAGCGTCCTCCGCCAGAAGGGCGCGCACGCGCTCGACCAGCCGGGCCGCCCGAGCGAGTCCCGACCAGCTGAAATCCCAGTCGCGCCCATATCGATGCGAGGCCAGATAGAGGCGCACCGCGGCCGCGGGCGCTCGCTGCAGGGCCTGGCTCACGTGCACCAGGTTGCCCAGCGACTTGCTCATCTTCCGGCCCTCGTACCGGACCATGCCAGTGTGCATCCATGCCCGGGCGAAGGGAACCTTGCCTGTTAAAGACTCGGACTGAGCGCGCTCCGCCTCGTGGTGGCTGAACGCCAGGTCGCGCCCGCCGCCGTGAAGGTCGATCTGATCGCCGAGATAGCGCATCGCCATCGCCGAGCACTCGATGTGCCACCCAGGACGACCCGGGCCGAACACCGAGGGCCATGCAGGCTCATCCGGCGCCGAGCCTCGCCACAACGGGAAATCGAGCGCGTCGTGCTTGGCGTCGGGGCCCACACGACCCAGCAGCCCCTCCTCGCGCAGCTTGCGAAGCATCGAAGGACGGGTCCGGTGAGAGAGCCCTCCATAACGCCGGTACCGGCTGACGTCGAAGTACAGCGAATCGGTCTTGTAGGCGAAGCCCTTGCGGTGCAGCCGCGAGGCGGCGGCCAGGATCCTGTCGATCTCCTCCGATACAAGCGGCATGAAGTCAGGCGGGCGCCACCCGAGCGCGGTCATGTCCCGGATGTGCACCTTGGTCTCGCGGTCGGCGAGCAGCCTCCAATCGACGCCGTCCCGCCGCGCCCGCTCGAACAGCGGATCGTCGATGTCCGTGACGTTCTGGACGTACCGGACGCGCACCCCGTTCGCCTCTGCGAAGCGCACGAGGATGTCGAACATGCAGAACGTGAATGCGTGGCCCATGTGCCCCGAGTCGTACGGCGTGACGCCGCACACGTACAGCCGGAGCTCCTGCTTCCCCTGCCTCTTCGCCGGCTGCAGCCGGACCTTCCGGCGCGACAGCGTGTCGCGCACGCGAAATTGGAAGGCGTCAGCCAATGGGACCGGCGTGGCCGATCAGCCGGCGGCTCGAGCGCGCATCGGGGCGTCGGCGCGGATCGCCTCGGCCTTGTCCGTCAGCTCCCATGCCACGCCCAGGTCATCGCGGCCGAAATGGCCGTACGCGGCCGTCGGCAGGTAGATCGGACGCTTCAAGTTCATGTTCGCGATGATGGCGCCCGGACGCAGGTCGAAATGGCGGCGCACCAGCTTCAGCAGATCCTCCTCGGTCACCGTGGCTGTGCCGAACGTCTCCACTGCGATCGACGTCGGGTGGGAGCGGCCGATCGCGTATGAGACCTGCACCTCGCAGCGATCCGCCAGCCCGGCCGCGACGAGGTTCTTGGCCACATGCCTCGCCGCGTAAGCGGCCGAGCGGTCAACCTTGCTCGGGTCCTTGCCGCTGAAAGCGCCGCCTCCGTGGCGGGCGACGCCGCCATAGGTGTCGACGATGATCTTGCGGCCCGTGAGGCCCGCGTCCGCGGCGGGGCCGCCGACGATGAACTGACCGCTCGGGTTGACCATGATCTTGGTGTTCGCATCGACGACCATGCCTTTGAGCACCGGGTCGATCACCAGCGAGCGGACGCCTTCCGCGATCTGCTTCTGGCCGGCGTCCGGCGTGTGGTGCGTGGAGACCACTATCGCCTCGATTCGCTTCGGCACTCCCTGCTCGTACTCGACAGTGACCTGGGTCTTGCCATCCGGTCGCAAGAAGGGAAGGCTGCCGTCCTTTCTCGTCTGCGCGAGGCGCCGCGCGAGCCGGTGCGCGAGCGAGATCGTGAGCGGCATCAGCTCGGGCGTCTCCCGGCAGGCGAAGCCGATCATCATGCCCTGGTCACCGGCGCCCTGCAGCTCGAATGGATCGTCTTCGAGTGTTCCCTCGCGCTCCTCGAGCGAGTGGTCCACGCTGGCCGCGATGTCAGGTGACTGCTCTTTGAGGTAGACCTGGATCAGCGCGTGGTCGGCGTCGAACCCGATCTCCTCGGAGTTGTATCCGATGCCGCGGATCGTGTCGCGGATCGTGCGCTGGATGTCCAGCTCGGCGTGCGTGGTCACCTCGCCGATCACCACGCACAGGCCCTTGGTGATCGCGGTCTCGCATGCGACCCGTGCGTTGGCGTCCTGCGCCAACATTCCATCGAGCACCGCGTCCGAGACCTGGTCGCAGACTTTGTCCGGGTGCCCCTCGGTGACGGATTCCGAGGTCATGAGAAATGAGGGGGAAGTGCCAAAGGACGTAGTCACAACGGCTGCCAATCATAACGGTGGACGTAACCCGGATCGATCGAGTGGAACTACGTCCCGGTGCGCTGCCGGCGATCCTCCGGCGCCTGGCCGAGGAGCTGGGCCTGGAGGGCGAAGATGTCGTCGAGGACCCTATCGATGCGCCTGCCCTCGAGGCGGTGCTCGGCGATCACCCCCGCGTGCTCGAGCTGTGTGCGCAGCAGGGCTCCAAGCGGGCCGTCGATCCGCGAACGTCCACGCACCTGGGCCTCCTCGAGCAGCTGCAGACAGCGGTCGAGTGCGAGCTGCCTGAGCCGGTGCTCGCGAACGCTCACGTTCCGAGCACCTCCACCCTGCCTGCATCGGTGACCCGAACGCTCACCAGGTCGAGGTGTGGGAGCGAGTAAGACTGATTGGTGGGTGCGCCGTCCGGCCTGAAGGACGCCGGGTGGCAGGGACAGTCGAGCACGCCATTGCCACCGTTCCACTGGAGCTCGCACGGAAGATGCGAGCAGATAGAAGAGACGGCTGTGACTGTGCTGCCGGTGCGAAACAGGTACGCGCCGACCCCGCCCGCCGAAACTCGCTTGCCCTGGCCTTCGCTGAAATCTGCCAGCGCTCCGACGTCCACCCAACGCCCGGGGATGGGGTTGATCTTGCGTGGGCCGAGAGCCTCAGGAGCCCGAACTGGCTCGAGCGCCCTCCCGGCCAAACCGCCCACGACGGCGCCCGCGGCGATCCCAAGGCCGGCCACCATCGCGCCGCGGCGAGTCAGCCAGCCGCCTTTTGGAGCCGATTCAAGCGCGGCGGCCAGGCGCTTGCGAAACGCCGGATGCATGCGCTGCGCGCCCTGGCCGGCGGCGACCAACCGCGCGGCCGCGGTGATCGCCTCCTTCTCCTCAGCGTCACCCCCGCGCAGCCGCAGGCGACGGCCGCGAAGGAGGTCGTTGACGATCCTGTCGACCCGGTTCTCGGGCTTCTCACCCATCGAGGCGCACCTTCGCGGCAGCGCGCAGGGCGCGCAGCTGCATGACCTTTACGGCCCCCACCGTCGAACGCATCTCCTTGGCCACTTCCTTGAGTGAATACCCGTGCAGGAAACGCAGCTCGAGGACGCGCCGGTAGTTGTCGGAAAGACCGTCCAGGATCCGCCGTGCCCTCTCCGCCGGCTCCTCCGACGGCGGACCGGCCGGAATCGCCATCGCAAGATCTTCATGAAGCTCCGCTTCCGACAGCCCGAGCCGCGTGCTCCAGAAGGCGCCCAGCACCGAGCGGGCGGTCGCGAAAAGGTAGCCGCGAATCGCGCTGGCCGGCGCTCCCTGCCGCAGTCGCGGGATCGCTTTCATCGCCACCTGCTGGGTCAGGTCCTCGGCATCCGGCCGGTTGCCGACGCGTGCATAGATGAACGCGTAAACGAGCTCGAGCTCGTCGAGGGCGATTGCCGTGGTTCGAGAGGCGGCTGGGAGCTCGAGGACGTCCGCATCTCCCTCTGCTGCAACCCCCTCGTCGGGGGGAGGGCCGGGGTCCGTGCTCAAGGGGTCCCTACTTGAATAGGTTCCCGCAGAGCAAGTAGGTGGCGTTCGCTTTCGTCGTCATGTCGGGACCGACGTGAACCACCACGTACAAGGTTCCGCTGGCCGGGGGATATGCGGCCTTGAGCGTCGTTTTGACGTCGGCGTCCCCCTGGCCGTCGGCGACGACCTGGTTGAGGGCGTACTTGATGGCCCCGCGCGCCGCGCAGCTGCCGATGTGGATGTGCGACACATGCTGCGACGTGGGCTGGAGTCCCGTGATCTTGAGCTCGACCGTCAGCGATCCCGACTGGGTGGTGACGCTGATGGTTCCTTTCGCGGTCGTACTGACCCCGTTGAGCTTGAAGGCGAACGGGACCGGCGACGGCGTCGAGGCTGGATTGCTGGCCACCGAGCTCGGCGACTGCGAGGATCCCGTCTCGGTCGATCCGCAAGCCGCCGCGATCAGCACGAAGGCCGCGAGTGCCAACGACCTGTCGCGCGCGAGGCCGGCCAGCATCGGTCTTACCGATTGCACCCTGGGGATCTCCGCTCAAGTGTGTCCAAGGGCGTTACCCGTGAAGGTTACTTGCCGACGCCTGGATCCGAGAGTCCTTAGCGGAAATCGCGCCCGCGGAGGCCCTCCCAGGTTGATCGCGATGTGAGGGGTCACTCGCGCCCGGGAGGGCCTGTTGATTGGGTTGTGCGTCTATGCGTGTCGGGCGGCAGGCCAGCCGGGGCGGCCCGAGCGCCGCCACAGCAGGTAGCCGAGCCCCAACAGGATCAGGATCGGGCCGATCGCGCCGAGGCCGGTGAGGACGTAGTTGATGGTGGTGACGAAGTTGTGCGCCGCGTCGCTGAGGGCGGTCGCGAAGCCCCAGTTGTCGCGCGACGCGGTCTGGACGGGTGCACCTGCTTCCAGGAGGTTGACGGTCACCGTGCTATAGGCGGTGTTGTGCTCGATGTACTGGATCTGACCTTTCAGCTGCTCGATCTGGCCGGTGATCTGGCCGATCTGGGTCTGCACCGCGATGATGTCCGAGATCGATTGGGCCCTCTTTAGGAGGGCGAGCATCGCATTGCGCTGGGCCTGCTGGTTGGCCAGCCGCGCCTGCAGGTCGACGTACTGGGCGCTCACGTCGTTGCCGCTGATGTGCTCGGTCTGCACCTTGCCCATCGTGGCCAGCTGATCGATGGTTTCGTCGAACTTGTTCGCCGGCACCATGAAAGTGATCACCCCGGTGCGGATTCGGTCGTTGGTGACGGGGTTCGACTGGGCATCGGTGCCGGAGATGAATCCACCCTGGAGCTGGACGAGTGCTCTGACGCCGGCCAGCTTCGAGTCGAACAAGCCGGAGCCGACACTGATGGTCAGCTGGGCCTGCCGGATGACCTGGGGCCCCTGGACTGTAGGAACCACGTTAGGCAGCTGGCCCGTTTGATCGGTCCCGGTTGCGGGGTCGTACTTCGTCGGCGGATTCGCACCCACAGAGCCGTCCCTCTGCACGGGCGTGAGGGACTCTGGCCCAGGGCCGCCGGACGTTGAGCCGCCCGCGGCTCCGCAGGCGGCCGCCGCCGCCAGGATCGCAACGATGACGATGACCTTCTTCATTCGACGGCCTCCTGCCGATTTGATGACTGACCAAACGCCGGCCGGCGCCGCAGGTAACAATTGCCAGCGTGCTACAGGTCCGCAACCTCGCCATCGACGTGGCGGCACGCCGCGTGCTGTCGGACGCCAGCTTCACCGTCTCGCCTGGGGACAAGGTCGGGCTCGTCGGCCGCAACGGCGCGGGCAAGACCAGCCTCTTGAAGGTGCTCGCGGCCGAGGACGATCCTGCCGCCGGCCTGGTCCTCCGCCGCGGGACGCTTGGCTACGTCCCTCAGAACCCGAGGCCCCGCGCCGAATCGGCGCAGACGGCGCTGTCGCACATCCTCTCGGGGCGCGGACTCGACCGCGCGGCCAAGCGGCTGGAGGAGCTGCACAGGGGTCTGGAGAAGGACCCGTCGCTGGCCAACGTCGAGCGATTCTCCGAAGCCGAGGAGAAGTACCGCCACGACGGAGGCTACTCCGGCGAGTCGGACGCTCGGCGCATCGTCACCGGCCTCGGCCTGAAACCGGACAGGGTCGACCTCGCGCTCGGCGTGCTGTCGGGCGGTGAGCGCCGGCGTGTCGAGCTCGCCCGCGTCCTGTTCGCCGAAGCCGACCTCCTCCTGCTCGACGAGCCGACCAACCACCTCGACAGCCATGCCAAATCCTGGCTCATGGATTTCTTGCGTAACAACCGTGGCTCGGTGATCGTCGTCAGCCACGACCTGATCCTGCTCGATGAGGCGATCACGCGCGTGCTCCACCTGGACGGCGGGCGTTTGGTCGAGTACCGCGGGACCTACTCCCAGTACCAGCAGGCGCGGCGGCTGGAGGAAAAGCGCCTCACATCGCTCGCCGTCCGGCAGGAGGCCGAGATCAAGCGGTTGAGCCTGCTCGCCGAGGTGATGCGGCGGCAGACCGAGAAGCGGGCACGCACCGCCAAGGCGATCTTCAAACGGGTCGACAGGTTGAAGGCCGCCAAGGTCTCGGCGCCTAAGCGCGAGCGCAAGGTCAGGGTTCGCTTTCCCGACCCGCCGCACAGCGGCCGGGTGGTGCTGAACGTGGAAGCACTGGCCAAGGGCTATGGCGGCCCTGTCGTCTTCCGCGAAGTGACCTTCGAGGTCGAGCGCGGCCAGCGCCTGCTGGTCATGGGCCTGAACGGCGCCGGCAAGACGAGCCTGCTGCGGATCCTCGCGGGCAAGACCGAGCCGAACTCCGGCAGGTTTCGGCTCGGCCACGGTGTCTCGCTGGGGTACTACGCGCAGGAGCACGAGGGGATTCGAGCGGGTGTGCCGGTCCTCGCGCATATGCGCGACCAGTCGGACGCCGACGAACGCGTGCTGCGCGCGTTGCTCGGCACCTTCAGCCTCACTGGTGACATCGCGCGACAGGATGCCGGCACTCTGTCGGGCGGTGAGAAGACCAAGCTCGCCCTGGCGCAGCTCGTCGCCGGGCGGCACAACCTGTTGCTGCTCGACGAGCCGACCAACAACCTTGACCCCCCATCGCGCACCGGCGTCGCGCTCGCGCTCGCCGCCTGGCCCGGAACGATGGTCATCGTCAGCCATGACCCCGAGTTCGTGGAGGCGCTCCAGCCCGGCCGAGTGCTCTTCATGCCCGAAGGACGCGTCGACTACTGGGAGGAGGACCTCCTTGACGTCGTCTCGATGGCCTGAACGAAAATAGCTCTGTGAGCACGACCGAGACTCGAGAGATCCTGATGCCCGACCTCGAGGGCGCCGAGGAGATCACCGTCGGGGCGTGGAGCAAGAAGGAAGGCGAGCACGTGGCCGAGGGCGAGACGTTGATGGAGGCGCTCACCGACAAGGTCAACGCCGAGATCCCGTCGCCGGTCAGCGGCCGAGTGGAGCAGCTTCTGTTGAAGGAGGGCGACGCTGTCAAGCCCGGTCAGCCCATCGCGAGGGTGAAACCCGAGACGGCCGGCTAGACGCGTCCGGTTACCGCCTTCTCCGGCTTTGCTTCTTCCTCTTCGGCGAGCCTTCGTCCGAACCACCATGCGGCTGCGAGGACGATCACCACGGCGATCGCGATGGGAATCGCAAACGGTGCGAGGGTGGTCGCGACCTCCTCATAGTGCTGGCCGAGCAGGAATCCGGCGTAGGCGAGCCCTGCGTTCCACGGGATCGCTCCAAGGAGCGTGACGATCGTGAACCTCACGTATCCGATTCGCGACAACCCCGCTGGAAATGAGATGTAAGTGCGCACGATCGGCAGCAGGCGCCCCAGGAACACCGCCCACAGACCCCATCGGTCGAAGAAGCGGTTGGCCAGGCGCAGGTGTCCTTTGCTGAGTCCCATCCACCGGCCAGCCCGGCTCAGAACGACCCTCTCTCCGAATCGCCTGGTCAGATAGAAGGCGATGAGCGAACCGGTGAGATTCGCCGTGCTCGAAACTGCGATCACGAGGACTAGTTCGACGAACGATCCACCGAAACCCAGCTTTCCCTGCGCAGCGAGCGCGCCGCCGAGCGGGACGACGATCTCGCTCGATATGGGAAGGCCGGCGCTTTCGCCAGTCATCGTCACGAAGATGGCGAGCAAGCCCCATGTGGAGACAAGACCGATCAGCCATTGGGTCATGGATGTAGAACCAGCGTAAAAGACTTGGCCCCCCGCGGGGTCTATACCAGTGTCGGAGGATTTTCGCGAGTCGCCAGCACCAGCCTGAATGGAAGAGTGCGCACCAGCTGGTCGTCGACGACGATCTCGAAGCGGTACAGTCCAGGATTCTCGATGAGGACGCCGGCCAGGTTGATCACCACGTTGGCGGTGAGGTCCCAGCCCGGGGGCAGATCCTCCGGAACCTCGCGTGGCGGCATTGTGAGCACGATCGGCTGGGCCAGGACGGCCTTGCCGTCCTCGTCGCTGCAGTGGAGCTCGACCGTGTGCGACTTACGCGCTTCGACCCGGCTCTCCGCCAGCCGCAGCACCATCGCCCCACCGAACGGAGCCGGAAACTGCTCACGCCAGAGCGTGTCGATGCCTGCGCCCAGGATGTAGACGAGCCCGTTGGGCGGACCTTCCGCCGCATTCGCGAGCAGCGCCCAGTCGAGCCTCATTCAGCGCGCCTCGACCACTACATCGTCCGCCTTCTCAATGCTTTCGCTTGCCGCCCTCGCACGCCTGGTGGACAGGGACAGGCCGACCAGGATCAGAGCAAATCCGACGACGGCCCCGATCGTGAACGGTTCACCCAGGAGCGTAACGCCGAGCGCGAGCGCGACCGCAGGGTTGACGTACGTGATCACGGTGGCTCGAACCGGTCCCACCTCGGCGATCAGGGCGAAGAACAGCACGAACGCGAGCGCCGTGCAGACGACTCCGAGGAGTCCGATCGCGAGCAGGACCTGGGGCGGCGGGATGGCGGCGGGCAGGTGGGTCAGACCCAGGGGCGCGAACGCGATGGCGGGGAGCACGAGCGACACGGCCACCACCCCGAGGCTTGGGACGCCAGAGAGACGGCGCGACACGATCATCGGCCCGACGGCGTAGCAGACGGCGACGAGGCCGATCTCGCCAACGGCACCGAGATCGTGGGCCGAAACATTGAGCCCGACCAGCGCTGCCACTCCGACGAAGCCGACGACAAGGCCGAACAAACGGCGCGCATCGAAACGGTCATCGGTTCCGGTGAGCCTCCCGAGAATCACACCGACAAACGGCGTGGCCGCTATGAGCAGCCCGGTGAGCGAGCTGGAGAGGCGCAGCTCGGCGTCAGATACAAGGAACCACGGCAACGCGACCTCGACGGCCGTGTAAGCAACGATCCATCTCCAGTGTGGGAGCAGTGACGAAAGGCTTCCGCGCGCTGCGGCAAGGGGCAGTAGGAGAAGCGCCCCGAACGTTGTCCGGAAGAAGACAAGCGTCACCGGGCTGATGTCGCTGACTGCCACCTTGATGAGCAGGTACGGAATGCCCCAGATCAGGCACATTGCGATGAAAAGCGCCCATCCGCGGCGGCTCATCGTGCTTGGTCCTTCGGTCGGCGACGTTGACCAAGGCTCGAGCTCGCGTGCACCGGGGAAGTTTAGCGACGCAGCAATTCTTGAAGCGGGATCCGCGCCCGTTCTCAGCAGATTCCAAGCATTTACGCGGCCGATTCCTAGACCGAATTACGATATTCCTCAGATCCGCGTGGACCTCAGAAAGGAAGAGTCCGGCAACGAGCAGGCAGGGCGCCAGGGTCGACCTCCCCGTTGAGCCGTCGAGCCACCGAACCACTCGAAGATTTACCGATAAAGAGTGGTCAGCCCTGGATGGCGGTCCTCCGCCATCCTCGCGCGCCTGCCGTTCTGTTGGTGATCGGTATCCTTGCCGACATTTTTCTATTCGTCCGCCCTCACACGGCAGGCGATGTCGGGCTCTACCACCAGTACGCCACGAACTTCTGGTTCGGCGTCCCGCCCTTTCACGCACTCCCGGCTGAATATCCACCGCTTGCCCTGCTCACGTTCACTCTTACGCTGCTCCCACCCGTTCACGACTACGCGATTGTCTTCGCGATCTGGATGGGGGCGGTGCTGTGCCTGGGGCTGTGGGCAATCCGGCGAGTCGAGGGTCGCGACACAGCGATAGCGGCGGGCGTCTATCTGGCGCTCGGCGCTTTTGGGACGGTGCTGGCGCGGTTTGACCTCGTTCCTTCACTGGTGGCCCTCGCCGCGCTGTGGCTCGCGTACCGCAGGCGATGGGGATGGGCTTCGGCGCTGCTCGCCATCGGGTTTCTGCTCAAGCTCTACCCGATCATCTGGCTGCCGCTGGTGATCATCGAGCAGTGGCGGACCCAGGGAAAGTTTTCGTGGCGTCCGCTGATCGTGTTCGTCTCAATCGTTGGACTGGGCATGTCGGCGGCGGCGATGCTCAGCCCCGACAGGTGGTTGAGCCCGTTCGAATATGCAATGGCTCGGCCACCCCAGGTCGAATCCATCGAGGCCAGCCTGCTGTGGCTCGCCTCCGGCTTTGGAGTTGCGGCCCACGCCACGCAATCGTTTCACTCGCGCAACATCGTCAGCG
>VBIU01000102.1:28889-37202 GCA_005880945.1 Chloroflexota bacterium
GATATTGCCGTTGGTCGCGATCGTGGAAGGTCTCAACTGGCGCTGGGTGCTGATCTGCGTGCTGACCTCGGCGATTTATCCATTCCTATACCTGTTCAACGTGTTGTCATTCGGCGCCATGAGCCCGGGCACTTACGGCCCGCTTTTCGCAGGGCCGATAGTGCTGCGCAACGCCCTCCTGATCTACGCCTTCGTGAGGGTGGTCCGGCCGCGAGCGTCGAGCCTACGAATCATCGTGCCGCGCGAGTCGGACGCCGCACTGCGCTCTGGCTTTGCCGGAGTAGAAACGCCTCGCTTGGACTGGCAGGACCGCTCCTAGAAGGTCACGACTTGCCGCCGACGTTGCCGTAAGAGTGAGCTAAGCGACGCGCGTTCCAGTCACCACGTTTCCGCTGTTGTCCACTGCCACGCAGAGGTCGTTGCTGGGACAGGAGATGCCTGAAAACCCAGCGCCCGCGCGGTCCACCGAGGTCGCCGTCCAGGCAGCCTTGCCGCCATTGGGGTTGCTGGAGCTCACCACGTTGCCGTAGTCATCCACTGCAACGCAGAGGCCCCCCTTAGAGCAGGACACCTGGATCAGGCTTGCGCCAACGTTGGTCACCTTCCAGGCGGTAGCCCCCCCGGTCGGCTTGGTGGAGGTGACCACATGGTCCATCTCGCTCACGGCAACACAGAGGCCGCTACTGGGACAGGACACGCCTGATAGATAGTTGTTGTTGTTCGGCGTGTTGTCGATGTGGGTCAGCTTCCAGGTTGCCGCACCCCCGGTGGGGTTGGTGGAGATCAACGCGTCGCCGCCGTTGTCCACGGCGACGCAGAAGGTGGTGGTTGGGCATGAAACATCCGACAGGACGAATTCGCCGACCAAGGTGGTTTCGGTCCAGGCCGCTGTCCCCCCGGTTGGGTTGACGGACGTGACGATCGTGCTATGACCGTTTTCGTCCTCGCCAACGGCGACGCAAAGACTGCTGTTGGGACATGAGACACCCGAAGGGACCGCGTCCACGGTGATGACAGTCCAGGCCGATGTTCCTCCGGTGGGATTCGTAGAGGTGACAACCACTCTGGTCGTGCCGTCTCCGGTGGAGCCAGTCGCCACGCAGAAGCTGCTGGTGGGGCATGAGATGTCGCCCAGGGCCAAGTCGCCAGCCACAGTAGTGAGCTTCCAGGCCGCTGCTCCCCCAGTGGGGTTTGTAGAAGTGACGACTTTGTTGCCTCCTTCCAATGCGACACATAGGTCGCTGGTGGGGCACGACACACCGCTCATGGAGTTGGTTCCGTCGACGAAGGTCACCTTCCAGGCCGCTGCTCCGCCCGCGGGTTTGCTCGAAGTCACCGCGTTGCCAGCCGCGTCCACGGCGACGCAGAGGTCGCTGCTTGGACAGGACACGCCGTTTAGTGAGGTGGTGCCGTCAACACCGGCTACCTTCCATGCTGCGCCTCCTCCATTGGGGTTGCTGGAGGCGAACACCTTGCCACCGTTGTCCACACCGACGCAAAGGGTCGTGCTGGTGCAGAAGACACCAGACAGGTAACTTGGGGTGTTCAGGTGCGTCACTCTCCAGACGGACGCCCCCGCGGCGGGGTTGGCTGAGGTCACTACGTTCCCTTGGTAGTCCGTTGCGGCGCAGAGGCCGCTGACGCAGGAGACGGCGGTCAGGGCGCAGGGCGCTCCGGTTTCGCCCAGCGTGCACTGGGAGCCGCCGGCGCGGGTAGCTGTCCACGCAGCCGTCCCACCTGTGGGGTTGGTAGACCTGAGCAGGTTGCCGAGGTAGTCGCCGGCGATACAAAAACTAATAGTTGGGCAGGAAATGCTAGAGAACCCGTTCTGGCTGTACGGACTGGAGGACTGCTGGCCCTTTTTCGTCACCTTCCAGGCCGCCACGCCCCCAGTCGGGTTGGTGGAGGTGACCACATTGCCAAAGCTGTCAACGGCGACGCATAGGCTGCTGTTGGGACAGGACACGCCTGTCAGGAAGTTAGAGCCGTCAACGTGCGCCTCCTTCCAGGCGGTCGCGCCTCCAATCGGATTGGTTGAGGTGACCACATTGCCGCTGGTATCCACCGCGACACAAAGGACGCTGCTGGGGCAGGACACGGCGGTAAGCCGGGGTCCGCTTGCATTGGGGCCAACCGAGCCGTCCACGTTGGTCACGTTCCAAGCCACCGCGCCTCCGGTGGGGTTGCTTGATGAGACTGCGTTGCCGTGGTCATCGATCGCGACGCACAGGTTGCTGCTGGGACACGACACGCCAACCAGGCTGATTCCGATGATCGACTTGGGATCGTCAACATGCACTGGTGCCGCCCAGGTCAACTCGGAGCCGGGAATCGGGGACGGTGTCGGACCGGGAGTTGGTGTTGGTGAGGCCACGGTCGGAACCGGTGTCGGGCTCGGCGACGGAGAGGATTGGGCCACCGGCCGGGCGGCGTAGCCGCATGCGGAGAGGATCAGCGCAAGTGCGAGAACCGCAACCTTCATGCAGGCCATAACTCCGGCCCGGAACTTAAGTTATGGCCCGCCGGAAGGCTAGTTTGCTCGGGAGCGACTCATCCCCGGCCTCAGCCCCTCACGTTGTGAAGATCAAGGACGACGCTCTTCACCTGGGTCATGGCGTGAACAGTCGCCATGCCACCCAGACGGCCGACGCCACTCCCTTTGCCCGAGTAGCCGCCAAAAGGCGTGCGACCGTCCCAGTAGGCCGGCGTCTCATTGACGTTGACCACGCCGCATTGAAGCCGCTCGGCGCAGTGAAAGGCCTTGCGCAAGCTGGAGGTGTAGACGGCCGCGCACAGACCCAACTGACAGTCGTTGGCCAGAGCGATAGCCTCATCCATGTCCTTGACCGGAATCAGGGGCGCGATCGGGCCGAACGTTTCCTCGAGGTCGATCAATGAACCAGGCTTGACTCCATCGATGACGGTCGGTTCGTAATAGAGGGGAGTCGGAAAACCTTCGGCGCGCCGGCCTCCGAATGCTACCGAGGCGCCTGTGGCGACGGCATCCCGCACGTGGTCGTCCATCTTTCCGGCCACGCCCTCGTTGTTGAGCGGGCCCATCGTCGTGGCTGGATCGAGCGGGTTGCCCACCTTTATCGCTCGAGCGCTCTCCACCAGCCCATGCAGCACGTCGTCGTGAACATGTTCGGAAACGAGGATTCGCTCGCTCGACTGGCAGATCTGGCCGGCGTTGCTGAAGCAGCCGAAAGCGGTGCCTTTGACCGCGGCTTCGAGGTCAGCGTCGTCGAGGATGATCGTGGGGCCGTTGCCCCCGAGCTCCAGCAGAACCGGTTTGGCGCCCGCACGCTGCGCGATCAGGTTGCCGGTGGCCGAGCTGCCCGTGAAACCCACCGCGTGGGTGCCCGGGTTGGACACGATCTCGTCGCCCGCCTCGGCGTCACCAAAGATGAGATTGACAACTCCCTCAGGCATCCCCGCTTCGAGGATCGCCTCCAGCAACCGGACCGCGATCAGCGAAGTGGTCGGGGCCGGCTTCCAGACGACAGCATTGCCGCTGGCCACCGACGCCGCCAGGTACTCGCTCGGAATGCCTACCGGGTAGTTCCAGGGAGTCAACACCGCCACGACTCCATGTGGCTGGCGCAGGGTGAAAATTCGCTTGCTGGGATCGGGCGAGGGGATCAGGGCGGTCTCCATCCGCTTCACGTTTTCGCCGGCATCTCGATACAGCTCGGCCGCGAACCGGATCTCTGATTCGGCCTCCGAGACGGGCTTGCCTTGCTCCATGGAAAGCTCACGCGCCATGCGCGGCGCCCGCGACTCCAGCGCTTCAGCGATCCGCTGACACAGGCGCGCGCGGTCGAAAACCGGCATGTCCGCGATGCGCGGCCGGGCTGAGTTGGCTGCGGCAACTGCCGCCCGTGCGTCCTCTCGGTCCGCTTTCGGAAGGACTGCCAGGGTCTCTCCGGTGACGGGGCTGACGCTTTGGAACGTGGCGCCGCCGGCAGACCCGACCCATCTTCCGCCGACGTGCATCAGGAGCTGGCTCGGCTTGGCAACTGTCTCCTTCATGACGTTTCTCCCTGCCCTGGCCCCACTCGGCCGGGCGAGCCTGGCGACAGGTTTCTGACGAGTCGCTCGATGATGAGATCGAACAGCCTGCGGCCCAGGTCTGCGGTGGCCAGCGACGGATCGCCGATCACTCCGTTGCTCGAATAGTTCCGGAAGTCCAGGCCCTCTGCAGGGCCCGCGCGCCCGAACATGTGCGGACCGGTCTCTCCTGAGCGTTCTGGGATCAGCTCGCGCCGAACAGCTTCTGGAAACAGGTGGAGCGCCAGGGACGTCTCCAGGGCGCACGCATGGCCACAAACGAGTTCCGGTTCTTCGAAAAAGTCGCCGGCCTCTGCCGCGATGAGGTCCCAGTACGTCACCACCGATGGACTCTTTCCGTGCGCTCGCGCCAGCTCGGCCGCAATCATTTTCAGCGGCGCGGAATTGCCCCCGTGTCCGTTCAGAATGACCAGGCGCCGAACCCCGTGCGCGTACAGGCTCTCCGCGATTTCCGCGACCAGGCGCAGGTAGGTGCCGGCCGCCACGGTGACTGTCCCGGGGAAGCTCATGTGGTGCGGCGAGAAGCCATACCAGAGGGTTGGGAGGACCACACACTCATCCGCCAGCCGGCCGGCGGCAGCAAGTGCAAGCCGTTCGGCGATCAATCCATCGGTGCCGACAGGCAGATGCGGGCCGTGCTGCTCCACCGATCCGGTCGGAAGCAGCACAGCAACATCGCGCTGGAAAGCCAGCGAAAGATCGCCGCTCGTCAGTTCCGCGAAGTTCAACTTCGCCCCATCGAGGCCACCAGGCCTGAGGTGATGAAGCGACGGAAGACAAGGGCAAGCGCGATCGGCGCGAGTACCGAGAGGACTATGCCTACGGCGATGAGCGTGTAGCTGGCATCCGGATTGACGGAGATGGCGGCGATCATGACCGGCACAGTCTTCGACGAGGTCGACGAGGTGGTGAACAGCGCGAAAACGAACTCGTCGTAGCTGAACAAGAAGCTAAAAGCCCCAATCGCCGCCAAACCAGGCGCCGCCAGTGGAAGCACGACGTGCCTGAGCGCGTCAAAACGGTTGCAGCCGTCAACCATGGCCGCCTCTTCGATGTCCTTCGGCAGTGACCTGAAGTAGAGGGTCAGCACCCAGATCGTGAACGGCAGGGTGAACGCGCTGTAGATGAGCACCAGGCCGATCTTGGTGTCGAGCAGGTCTAGCGCCTTGATGATCAGAAAAATCGGGATCGCCACCGCCATCGCGGGCAGAAGCCGGCTGCCCAGGATGAACAGGTAGGCAGTCTCACGGCCCCGAAACCTCTCTCGAGCGAATGTGTAGGAGGCCAGGGTCCCAAGCACGAGGTTCACAGTGACGACGCTCAGCGCTACCTCGAGCGAATTCATAAGCCCGATCGGCAGCACGCGGGCCTCCTGGGTGATCGGGCTGCGGAGCAGGCCGCGCACGTTGTAAGCGTTCGGCACCTGCCCAGTGAATACGTACAGGTAGTTCTCGAGAGAAGGCGGATTGGGGGTCCAATCCGGGGGCCGGCGGAAGAGAGCCAGCTCGGTTTGAAGGCTGGCGCTCAAGGCCCAGAGGAACGGCAACAGGATGACCAAGGCGAGCAGCACGCCGCAAGCGATCAGCGCAGCAGTGGCGAGCCGCGACCTCTTCATGCCTCTCCCTCGTCGACACGCACGATGCGCAGAAACATGATGATCAGCGCCAGCAGGAACGCGGCCATGATGAATGACAGTGCAGCCCCTTGCCCTGGGTTGAGGAAGGTGAAAGTGGTCGCGTAGGCGTACCAGGAGAAGAGGGTCGTCGAAGAGCCCGGGCCGCCGCCGGTCAACACGTAGACGAGGTCGAAGACGCTGACCGAGATCATGGTCTCGTACACCAGAACGATGAGCAGCGGGGCCCTCAGGTACGGCAGGGTGATGTTCCGAAAGCGAGCCCAAAGGCCCGCGCCGTCCACACGGCTCGCGTCGACGATGTCACCCGGGATGAGCTGCAGGCCCGCCAGAAACAGGATGGCCGGCAATGGGAACTCGCGCCAAATGTGTGCCAGAGCGACTGCATACATGGCGAGGTTCGGAGAGGAGAGCCACGACATGTAGTCGTGCACCACTCCGAGCTGGAGCAGCAATCCGTTCAGTGCGCCAAAGTCCCCATGCAGGAGCAGGCGCCAGATGATGCCGGCCGAGACAAGAGGGATCGCCCACGGCAGCAGAACCAAAGCGCGGAGGATGCCGAAGCCCCGGATTTGCTGGTTCAGCAGCAGCGCGACTGCCAGGCCAAGAACTGTGACGCAGGGCACCGTGAGGAGAGTGAAAACGAGCGTGTTCTTGATTGCGTTCTGGGTGCTGCTGTCGCGCAGGACATCGAGGTAGTTCTGCAACCCTATGAACGGCGTCTGGTCTGGCAGGGTCAGGAGCACCTGATGCGTGCTTGTGACCGCTGAGTAAACGAAGGGGAAGAGAGTGAAGATCGCGACGAGGACCAGCACCGGCGCAAGAGTTGCCAGGCGGTATGCGGTGGACGAGCCGGCGCCTCGCGCAGACCAAAAGCTCTTCACGCCCGTCCGTGCACTCATTCGCTCGCGCCGCAGAGGCCGGCTTCGATCGCCGGCCTCTGCCCTTGGCTCAAGGTCCTAGCGCTTAAGAGACTGCCATTTGGACGCCATGTTCTGTAGGGCCTGTGTGGCGCTGACGGTGCCGGCGAGAGCGTTGCCGATCTGCTCCCGAGCGTAGACGTCCCAGGTACCCCACCACGGAGTCAATCCCTCCTTGGGCGCGGCGACCTTGGCTTGCTGCTTCTCGAGGTCCACGTTGCCCCATGCATTGATAGCCTTCTGTATCTCGGGGTCGTCGTAAAGAGGCAGCTGCGCGAATCCGAGACCTTTGTCCAGCGCCCACCGCTTGGCGACGAGGTACTGGTCGTTGGTCTTGCCGCCGAAGTACTGCAGGAATTTTTCGGAAGCCTGCGCGTGATTGCGGTCGACAGCGGCTTTTGTCAGAGCGTAGAAGCGGACGAAGCCGACAGTCGAGTTTGTGCTCCCAGGCATCATGGCCATCTTGAAATTGCCCTTCTGCGCGTGCTGGCCGAGGTTGAGCTCTGCCAGGTTGTACTTGGCCAGGACGGTGAAGACGTGCTGGCCGGCGCCCATGGTCTTGACCACGTCTGGTTCCGCCGACTCCAACACTGCCGGCGACATGATCTTGCTCGTATAGGCATCGCGAAGCCATTGCAGGGTCTGCTCCGCCTCGCTGCCTGATTTGTTGAAGACTGGGTTGTTGGCCTCGTCGAACATGTGGCCGCCCCGCGAGTAGACCATCGAGTAAAAGATCTCAATCGTCCAGGGGTCGTCCTTCTTCATGGGGATGTCGATCGGGTACTGGCTGATGCCCTTGTCCTTCAGCGCTCGCGCTTGCGTGGCCACCTCGTCCCAGTTGGCCGGTGCTTTGTCGAAGCCTGCGCGCCGGATCAGCTTGTCGTTGTACATGAAGATGACCAGGTCCGCGTAGTAGGGCAGGCCGTACACGTGGTTGTTCAGCGTCATGCCCTGGAGGGCGTATGGCGCCCATTCGCTCTTGTATGCCGCGAGGCTTGGAGTGGCCTGATCGAGAGGTGCGATCCAGTTCGCCGCCACCCACTCTCGGAGCCAATGATCGGACGAGTAGGCAACGTCCGGGGCGGCGCCGCTGGTGAACTTGGTCGCCATCGTGTCGTGGTACGTGTTCCACGAGGTGTCCGAGACCGTGACGGTCACGTTCTTGTCTGTCTGCTCGAAGTTCTTGATGTTGTCCTGGATCGTGTCGACCGCATACGACCAGACCATGAAATCCAGGTGGACGGGGCCGCCCGTCTGGGTGCTCTGCGAGCAGGCTTCGAGAAACGCGAGCGCTGCGGGCGCCGAGATCCCGGCGAGAAGTGCCCGCTGTACGAATTCGCGCCGGCCGATGCGCCCGGCCAGTGCGCTGTTTACGAGTCCGTCGAGAGTCGCCATTCCCCTTACCTCCAGTAATCGGTGCCCCAAACGCTCCCGGAGCGGCTTGTTGCACCGGGAGCCAACGAGACTGACTTGAAGGCAGTGTCGGCTGCGGGTGATCGCCCTACCTGCGCGGCAACTCTCGGGCGCCGAGCCCAGCCGCTCAGACCAACGAGCAGGCGCAGCCGGCTTCTAGCTCCCCCTTGACACCACCTCCAGCAGGATCCGAAATCCGTCGAGGCAGCGCCGCCTCCCCCGCCTCGGTAACCCCCGCAGGCCTCTTTCGGTGAACGGAGGTTCTAACCAACTCTA
>VBIU01000161.1 GCA_005880945.1 Chloroflexota bacterium
TTCAGGACTGAGCCCGTTGTCACCGCGAGTTCGAGCGCCGAGCGCAAGCGGGCCTCGGCCAGCGCAGGCCGTCCCGTGTCGCGGTACACCATGCCGATGATGCGATAGGCCTGTGCCCGGAGGACGCCGCCGTCGAACAGCCCCAGCGCCGCCTCCGCGTTGCGCCGCGCCTCCTCATATCGCTCCCGCGCGAAATAGACCTCGGCGTGGTTGAGGAGGCACAGTCCCTGCAGGTAGGTATCCTCCACACGGACGGCGATCTCGTAGCTCTGGGTGAAGTACCGATCGGCTTCGTCGAGGAGCTGTCGCTGGGCGCTCACCATCCCGAGGTTGTGGTACGCGATGGCGGACCCATGCTCGTCGTTGCAGCTCTTGTACGCCTCCAGAGAGCGCGCATAGCAGGCCAGCGCATCCTCGCAGTCGCCCTGAATGCTGGCGAGGATTCCCAGATTCTGCTCGGCACGCGCCCGCAACTCGCGGCTCGCGCCGCCGAGCTGCACCGCGCGGAGGAAATGCCTCCGCGCGTCCGCCAGCGGACCGGCCTCGAGGTCGATTCCTCCTAGCGTGTTCAACGCCTCGGCAGCGAGGATGTCGTTGCTCGTCTCGCGCGCGACCGTGAAGCTCCGTTCGCACAGCCGGCGCGCCTCCACGGATTGGTTGCAGCGGTGCCGGACGACGGCGAGCCGCCGCAACGCCTCGGCGAGCACCGCGCGCTCGCCCGCGCGCTCCGCAGCCTCGATCGCCGCCTCGTAGCCGGCGGCCGCCTCGGTGAGCCCGACCGCCCGCTCGCGGGCGCGAGCTTCGTGCAGCAGGTCAGCCGCGGAGCGCGTGGTCAAATCATGCCCCGGCGAGCCCCGTGTCCAAAGCGGACGAATCGGGCCGGACAGCGGGCGGCGGGTCGTACGCCACGGCCGCCGTCGGTTGAATGCCGGGAGTGCTCATCAGCGCGTCCAGCTTCTCGGCTTCCGCCTTCGCGCCCAGCCGCTCCAGCGTCGCGCGGGCGGTCTCGGCTGCTTCCCGAGCCGCCGCGATGTTGCCCTCACGAGCCAGCAGATAGGCGAGGTCGCGCTGGGCTATAGCGACGAGCAGCGGGCGTTCGTGCTTCGCCGCGCGTGCGATGACTTCGCGGAACATGGCTTCGGCCTCCCGCTTGCGCCCCGCCGCGCCCAGCGCGACGGCGAGGATCCGCAGATCCTCGGTTTCGCGCACCGCGTCCTTCAAGTCCCGGTGGATCACCACGGCGCGCTGCGCTTCCCGGATGGCCAGCTCGGGGTCGCCCCGTGCCACCTGGATCTCGGCCCGGCCCGCAAGGGCCTGGGCTTTGAGCTGGCGGTCGCTCAGCCGCTCGGCCTCCCGCATGGCCGTGTCGGTGGCGTGCATGGCGTCGTCCAGGCGCCCCTGCTCGCGGTAGGTAATCCCGAGGTTGTGTTGCGTCTCGGCGATGCCGCGGTCATTGCGGGCCTTCTGGTACGCGGCGATCGCGCGGGTGTACGCGCCGACCGCGCGGCCATAGTCCCCCTGCATGTTCGCGATGATGCCGAGGTTGTTGGCGCACCGCCCGAGGGTCGCCATGTCGTTGTCCTGCATCGCCTCTTCCTGCGCCCGCGTGAAGAAGCTCGTAGCCTCGCTGATGCCGCCCCGCTCCAGCGCGATGGCGCCGCAGACGTTCAGCCCCCGGACCTCCAGCGTCCGGTCGCCCAGCACTCGCGCCCGCGACAGCGCGACCATAGCCCACTGCTGGCCGACGTCCAGTCGCCCAAGCCGGCTGTGCCCGATGCCGCAGAGCAACGCCAGCATCGGAGATTGCTCGAGCTCGTCCTGCGTGCGCCCGCCGAGGTAGGTGACCAGCTCGGCGTAGTCCCCGGCGTCAGCCAGCGCCTGCGCCGCGTGCAGCGGCGCCAGCGAGCGGCCCAGCTCAGCCCCGAAGTCGCCGTCCCATTCCTGACTGGCCAGATTGCGGATTTCCGCTTCGGCGCCGAGCCGCGCGAAGATCGCCTGCGCGGCCCGCGCGGCCGCCTGGGCTTCGGCGTTCCGGCCGGCACGGCGCAGGACGATTGCGAGGTCCCGCGTCGCCTCGGCCAAGAGCTGCGGCCGCCGGTGCCCTTCCGCCCGCACCATCACGTCCCGTAGCGCGTGCTCGGCGGCCACCAGTTCGCCCTCCGCCGTCAACACCAGCGCCAGCGCTCGTTGGTCCTCGGCTTCATCGGCTGGATCGGGCACGCGGCTACGGATCGCCCGGACCTCGTCCAGCGTGCGCCGCGCCAGGCCAAGCTCGCCCTGCGCCACGCGGATTTCCGCGCGACCCCGGAGCGCCAAGGCCCACAGCGTCTGATCCCCGGACGCCTCCCCTTCCGTCACGGCCCAGTCCGCCTCCGTCAACGCGCGGTCGAGCGCGCCCTGGTCCCGATACGTGAGTCCCAGGTTGTGGTGGCACTGCGCGACGCCCGGCCGCCACCCCGCGCGGTCGAAGGCGGCAAGGGCGATCTCCCAGGACGCGATGGCCTCGGCGTGCCGGCCCCGCAGGTGGCTGATGATTCCCAGATTCGTCGAGCAGCGGCCGGCCGTGCCGACCTCGCCGTCCCGGCTGGCCACCATGAGGCCCCGCGTGCAATAGTCCGCGGCTTCGTCGAGCCGCCCGCCGACCAGGGCGACGGCGCCCCGCGCGTTGAGCGCGCGACCTTCGATCGCCTGCTCGTTGCGCATGCGCGCTTTGTCCAGCGCCACCTCGAGCCACCGGCGTCCCTCATCGTGGCGCCCCACCCGTGCGTACGCGGTCCCGTACAGCAACGCGAGATCCGGCGACTCCTCGAGCTCGGTCGGCTCGCGCGCGCCGAGGTACGCGATGACCTCGGTGTGGCGCCCGGCCGCAGCGAGCTCTTGGGCCTTGTCGACTACGATTGACGATGTGCGCATAGCATGGTTCCTCGCCTATCAGGATGCATTACCAAGCGACCGCGTACTGAGAGAAATGGTACAGCGCGGCCGTGACCACCTCTTGCGAGGGGTCGTTCTTCGACCACACCTGCCTCCAGGCTTGCGTCCGCGACCCCCGGTACCAGATCGCGAGCTGATCCTTGAGGACCTGATCGGTGGGGTCCACGACGCCATCGCCGTTCAGATCGGGACTCGCGTTCTCATACCAGAAGGCCAGCTGCGCTGGGCTCGCGCTGGAGAACAACACGCCGGACGGCTGGAAGTCGACGTTGAAGAACACCGTATCGATCGTCAGCGTGATCCGAACCGAATCGCCCCGGGCGAGCGGCACGCTGCCGGCGCCGGCCACGAGCCCATTGATGGGAATCCTGAACCGCAGGAATGGGTCCGGCAGCCACTGGCCGGGGCGGCGGCGGTAGTTCACGAACACCGTCGTCTGCGTCCCGCGTTTGGCCCAGAACGAGACCTGATAGGTCTGGAGTCGAGGCGCGGCCGGCGACTGCTGGAGGATGTGCGTCCCTGGCGGCGGTGGCACCACCGCTGCGAGCGGCACTGGGACTGCGGTGGGAGACGGACCGGTCTGGTCGGTGCATCCCGCGGCGACCAGCACGAGGGTCAGCGGTATCACATAACGACGGAAGCGCATGGCGTGCTCTCGGTGCATGTGTGTCCTACCAGGCCACGGCGTACTGCGAGAAGTGGTAAACCGCGGTCCCGACCAACTGCTTCGTGGGATCGTTGATCGATGGCTGCTGCGACCAGCCGGTGGTCTTCGCGCCCTGGTACCAGATGGAGAGCTGCTGGATCAGGGCCCGATCGGTGGAGTCCACGACCCCATCGCCGTTCAGATCCGGATTCGCACGCCCATACCAGAAGCCCAGGGTCGCCGGCGAAGTCTTGGAGAACAACACGCCAGACGGCTGGAAGTCGACCAGGAAGCTCGACGGGTCGATGGTCAGAGTGACGAGGATGGAATCGCCACTCTTCAGGGCTGCGCCGTTCGCGCCAGCCACCAACCCATTTCTGGGGATGGCGAAGCGCAGGAAGGGGTCGCCTACCGTCTGACCCTTGGCGGGCAGGTAGCTCACCGTGACCGTGGACGCCCGCCCGACGTAAGCCCAGACCGAAACTTGATAGGTGGCGAGGAGCGGCGCGGTCTTCGCCTGCCGGAGCACGGAGAGCAATCTGGTCGCCACGCTCTGGGCGAGCGGCGGTTGAACCGCGGTGGGACGCGGTCCGAGACTGTCCCCGCACCCACCCGCGAGCAGCGCGAGCGCGAATAGAAACGGAAAGCGGCGGGCGGACATTTTCTACCAGGCCACGGCGTAGTTGGAGAAGTGATGGAGCGCCCCGAAGGCCCAGTACGGCGTCCAGCCTCCTGAGTCCGTCCGGAACCTCGCGACGAGCATCGAGTCCACCGCGGCAACCGGCGAATCGAGATACTCCACGAGGGCCAAGGAGTCGGTGACGTTGGCGACCCGGGGAATGGTGTTCTTGCGGAGTTTG
>VBIU01000103.1:0-1052 GCA_005880945.1 Chloroflexota bacterium
GCGGTCGGGGGTGACGATTACCTTCCGATCTATGGCGGCGAGGCCGTGCACCGAGAAGGGAAGGTGGTCGGACGCATCCGCAGCTGCGCCTACGGCTTCACTGCAAAGCGGAACCTTGCCTACTCCTACCTTCCAATCGCGCTCAAGCCTGGCGCAGAGGTGGCCGTAGAGATTTTCGGGAAGCTGGTCTCAGCGGGGGTGACCGCCGACGCGATGATCTCGAAGCAAGCCGCCGGCCGATGACCTCACTGGTCGACGAAGCGGTCGCGCGTGTCTCGCTCTGGGCGGGCACAAAAGTTGACGTTTCGCAGCTATCGGGCGGTCTCACAAACGAGAACTACCTCGTCGAGGCAGGCGGGCAGCGCTACGTGATGCGCATCCCCGGACAGTCTACGGAGCTGCTGTCGATCGACCGTGCGAACGAGGTGTTCAACACGAAGGCGGCGGCAACGACTGGAATCGGTCCCCGCGTCTTGGAACACGTTCCCGGCCTCGACGTTGTCGTCCTCGAGTTCATACCGGGCACCACGATGTCAGCCGGCACGCTGCGATCGAACGAGATGGCTGCGCGGATGGCCGCATCCTTCCGACGGCTCCATGCGTCGCCGCGGTTCCTCAAGGATTTCAACATGTTCCGGCTGATCGAGCAGTACCTCGAGATCGTGGACCAGCACCAGGTCGCGATCCCGGACGGCTACCGAGATTGGCTGCCGGCGGTCGGCAATATAGAGCGGGCGGTCAGCGTGGGTTCTCTTCCGTCAGTGCCTTGTCACAACGATCTGCTGTGCGAGAACTTCATCGATGACGGCGTTGCGCTGCGCATCGTCGACTACGAGCTGAGCGGCAACAACGACCCCTGCTTCGACCTCGGCAACACCGCCCAGGAGGCGGAGTTCGACCAGGGGCTGAGAGCCGCCCTGTGCGCCGCCTACTTCGGCCGGGACGATGCTCGGCAGCTGGCCCGGATGAACCTGTTCGCGCTGATGTCCGACGTCGGATGGACCCTGTGGGGCGCCATCCAGGCCAAGATATCGGCCGTCGAGTTCGACTTC
>VBIU01000103.1:1104-17095 GCA_005880945.1 Chloroflexota bacterium
GTAGCGTCCCCTTCGGGCTAGCCCCGCGCACCACGAGCGCGGGGACCCCAAAGGAAAGTCCCTTGGGGCGCCACCTCCCCGCGTGGCGGGGAGGACGCCATATGGCTTAGAGCGCGCTTTGACTGCGGTCCCTCTCGGTGCTAGGGTTCCACCGGTATATCGCTCGCATATCGGTTGAGCGAAGGGCCGTACAAGAGGGGTAGGCAGCGGTTTTGGCTTCCGAGATAACAATCGAAGGCCCTCGGCGAACTGCACACGCCGAACGCATCCCGTCACGGCTTGCCCTGCTCGCCGCGCCCGAGGCCGCCCGCTCCCAAGGCGAGGAGGCATACCTTCGGATCAGGGAGCGGATCGTCAGCCTCGAGATGCCGCCTGGCTCAGTCGTCAACGAGGCTCGATTGCGCGCAGACCTGAGCATCGGCCGGACTCCGATCAGGGAGGCCCTCCAGCGTCTCGCCCATGAGAACCTGGTTCGTAGCGTCCCTCACCGGGGAACTTTCGTCACCGACGTCAACATCACCGACCTCGCCCGGATCACAGAGGTACGAGTCGTCCTGGAAGGGTGCGCGGCCCATCTCGCCGCCGAGCGCCTTGGCGCGGCCGACCGCGCGGCGATCTCCGAGCTGCTGGACGTATTGCAGGCGGGAAGAGTGACCGATCAGCGCGACCTGATGAAGCTGGACCAGGAGATCCATCGCCGGATCTACCGTGCCGCCCGCAACTCGCTCCTCGAAGGCACGCTCGAGCGCTACTTCAACCTCAGCCTTCGCCTCTGGTATCTCGTGCTCGACCACGAGGTGCGCCTGCTGGAGGCGGTCGAGGAGCACACCGAGCTGCTGCGAGCCGTGCTCGCGGGGGACGGGGCACGCGCGGAGCGCTGCATGAGCAACCATGTGAGCGGATTCGAGCTGGAGATCCGCAAGGTACTGGTGGAGCGCTAAGAAATGCCGAGGATCTTCTTCGCCACCGACCTGCACGGCTCTGAGATGTGCTGGCGCAAGTTTCTCAACGCTGCGAAGTTTTACGACGCCGACGTCCTGATCTGTGGTGGAGACATGACCGGGAAGGCCATCGTTCCGATCGTCGAGGAGAACGGCCACTTTGCGCTCACGATGGCAGGGCAGGCCCAGACGGTCGGCCCAGGCGAGGTGGGCGAGGTCGAAGCGCAAATCCGGCGAAAGGGCTACTACCCGCTCAGGGTCACGCCCGAGCGTCTGCACGAGCTGGACGGGGACGAGGACCTCAGGAAGCACACCTTTCAAGAGGTGATGCTGGACGGGGTCCAGCGATGGATGGAGATGGCCGAGAACAAGCTCGGCGGTTCAGGCGTGCGAGTCTTCGTATGCCCGGGGAACGACGACGAGATGGAGGTGGATGACGTCGTCCGGAGATCGGAGATGGTCGTGCTCGGCGAGGGTCGGATGGTGGATATCGACGGCTTCTCGATGATCTCTTCGGGGTGGTCGAACCACACGCCCTGGAACACTCACCGCGAGGAGACGGAGGCACAGCTCGGGGAACGCATCGAGTTGATGGCGAAGCAGGTCCCCGACCCTTCTCGAGCTATCTTCAACCTGCACTGCCCACCATACAAATCGGGGCTTGACGAGGCGCCGGCCATAGACGCCGACCTCAGGCTGCTCCACGGCGGCAGGGCGCTTCGGCCGGTCGGCTCGACCGCGGTGCGAGAGGCGATCGAGAAGCATCAGCCGCTGCTTTCGCTACACGGCCACATCCACGAGAGCAAGGGGGCGATCAAGATCGGAAAAACGCTTTGCATCAATCCGGGCAGCTCGTACGAGGAGGGAATGCTCATGGGAGCGATCATCCAGCTCGATCCCAAGAAGGGCATCAAGAGCTATCAGCTGGTAAATGGATGAAGAGGTGAGGAGGAAGCAACATGGCTGACGCGACACTGGGAACAGGGTCGGGGACGAGACCCGCACTGTTCCTCCGCAATGCGACAGGTCTGGTCAAGGCCTGGTCGACGTTCGACGCTTTCATCTACTCGTTCTGGTCGGTGAACCTGATCACTCTCGGCCTCTACGGCATGTCCTTCGTTTACACGGTGCCGGACGGGCAGGTGCTTGCCGCGATCCTTCTGTTCGGCGTGCTCACGACGTTCCTCGTCGTCACCTACGCGATGTTGGTGAGCGTCATGCCTCGCACCGGCGGTGACTATGCCTGGCAGAGCCGTGTGCTCGGGGGCGGACTCGGTTTCGTCCTGTCGATCACAGGTTGGTGGTTCACTCTGTTCCTCTGGGCGCCGATCTACGCCAACATCCTGGTCGTCCAGTTCTTCTCTCCGCTCGCGTACACGCTTGGCTGGACCGGCGTCGCCACGTTCTTCACAAGCCAGACCGGCATCTTCGTCTCCTGCTTGATCGTGCTCGCGTTCGTGAGCATCGTCGTCACGATGGGCATGGAGACCTACGCAAAGATCCAGAAGGTCTGCTTCTGGATCGGCATCGGCGGCCTGGTGGTCGTTTGCGGGCTGCTCCTGTTCGCAAGCCCCCAGGATTTCCAGAACGCCTTCAACCGCGAGGCGACGAGCCTCTTCGGTGCTCCCGCCAACGCATACCAGGGCACCATCGACGCGGCCAGCAAGACGTTCGCAGGCTCGACCTTCGGCAGCCTGACGTTCGCGCCGCTGCTGCTGCTTCTCCCCTGGCTGGCCTTCTACCTGCTGTGGCCCAATTGGGGGGCGACGCTATATGGAGAGGTCCGCGGAGCCAAGGACTTCCGCAAGCCTTTCTGGAGCATGTTCTGGGGCCTCTGGGTCACCGTGGCCATGGTTGCAGTGGTCGTGCTCCTGATCGACAAGACAATCGGCTGGAACTTCTACCAGTCCGCCAACGCGGCTTACTGGAACAGCCTCTTCGGGGTCGAGGGCGCCGCCGCCCCGCCGGTTCCGATCTGGCCTTATCCCGTGATGTTCGCGGGATTCCTCGTCAACAGCCACCTCTTCCAGGCCCTCCTGATCATCGTCATGGGCCTGTGGTTCTTCGGTTGGGCTGGAACCTTGTTCCTGTCCTCGACCCGCGTCATCTTCGCCGCCGCCTTCGACCGTGTGCTCCCCGCATGGGCGGCCAACATCTCGGCCAAGCGGCGGGTGCCTTACGGCTCGCTGATCCTGATGATTGTGCCATCGATCGTGATCAGCGCCATCTACGCCTACAAGCCGACTTTCACGAGCGTGTTCCTGGACGCGACGGCCGTCCTCGCTCTGACTTTCTTCGCCACCACCGTCGCGGCGATCATCCTGCCGTGGCGGCGCAAGGACCTCTACAACGCATCGCCGATCGCCAGCTGGAAGGTCGCTGGGATACCTGCGATCACCATCGTCGGAGTCATTACCGGCGCGTTCCTCCTCTTCATGCTGTGGGAGTGGTCCTTCAACGCCGACGACCTGTACGGCACCACGTTCTCTTCGACGCCGAACTCCGTCTACTACTTCCTCGCGACATACATCGTCGCCGTGGTCATCTACGTCGTGGCGCGCGTCGTGCGCAAGCGCCAGGGCATCGACCTGTCGCGCATCCACCACGAGATTCCGGTTGAATAGAAGCGCAACGGCCGCCGGGCTTCGGTCCGGCGGCCAAACCTTGTAACCAGATGCTGGAACACACCCTTCGCACTTACCAGAGTCCAACGCGCCTCGTGCAGCGTCTTGGCGCCATCCGCGAGCTCGGCAACGAGGCGGGGCTGCTCGGCATGCGCAGGCCTCTGCTCGTCACCGATCCCGGAGTCAAAGCCGCGGGGCTGCTGGACACAGCGCTCGAGGCCCTGCGCGGGTCGGACTGCGAGCCCGTGGTCTTCGACCGCGTCAAGGCAAACCCGGGAGTCGAGCTCGTCGACGCCGGCGCGGCCGAATACCGCACGCAGGGTTGCGACGGCCTGGTCGCCATTGGCGGAGGCAGCTCCATGGACACCGCCAAGGGCATCGGGGTAGTGGCGGCGCACGACGGCAGCATCCTCGACTACGAGTGGGGCCACAGCCCGCTCAAGTCCCGCATCCCTCCGATGATCGCCGTGCCGACGACCGCGGGCACCGGCAGCGAGGTGACGCTGTGGGCGGTCATCACCGATCCCAAACGGAAGATCAAGTTCAACGTCGGGGGCACCCCGAACATCGCGGCCTGGGTCGCGCTGATCGACCCCGAGCTCAGCGTGCGATTACCTCCACCAGTCACGGCCGGCACAGGGATGGACGCGCTCGCTCACGCGATCGAGTGCTTCACCATGGTTTACCACCAGCCGTTCACGGATGCGGTGGCGCTGCTCGCCATGGAGTACGTGGCGCGCTACCTCCGGGTCGCATTCTCACAGGGTGAGAACCTCCAGGCCCGTTACTACATGAGCGCCGCGGCGATGCTCGGCGGCCTCTCGTACGGTACGGACTCGGCCGGAGCCGCCCATGCGATGAGCCAGACAGCAGGCGGCGTCCACGACGCACCACACGGCGCGTTGACCGCGCGCCTCCTCGGGCCGGTGATGGAGTACAACCACGCGGGCGAGCCGGAACGATTCGCCCGGATGGCCGCCGCTTTCGGGCTCGACACGCGTGGCGTGACGCTCTGGCGTGCTGCGGAGATGGCTGTCGAGTACGTACACCAGCTGACCGTCGACGTGGAGATCCCGAGCATGCAGGAGCTCGGCTTCGCCGAGGACGAGATCCCGATGCTCGCGGACAAGGCGTTCGCCGACCCGCAAACGATCGGCAATCCGCGTGACGTCAACGCCGCCGCTTACCGCCGCATCTACGCTCGCGCGTTCGAGCTCGGATCCGGCCGCAAGAACCTGGAGAAGACCAGATGACTGTCGACGTCGCCAGCTCGATCAAGAAGATGTTCGTCGACGGCCAATGGATCGAGTCGGAGAGCGGCAAGACTTTCGACGCGATCAGCCCGGCCACCGGCCAGACCATCGCGCAGGTCCCGAAGGGCACGCGCGCCGATGCGCAGCGCGCCGTCAAGGCCGCCCACCGGGCGCGGCCGGCGATGGCCGGCCTCAAGGGTTTCGAGCGAGCGCGGCGGCTGCACAGGATCGCGGAGGCGATCGAGCGCCGCCGCGAGGAGCTGGGACACCTGCTCACTCTCGACCAGGGCAAGCCGATGGTGGCGGAAGCGCTGGGCGAGGTGGACGAGGCGGCCGAGTACTTTCGAATAGCGGCGGAGGACCTCAAGCGCCTCGAAGGTCGAGTCCTGCCATCCGCGAGCCCGAGCAAGCTCGTCCTGACCCGGCACTATCCGCGCGGCGTATACGGGATCATCACGCCCTGGAACTGGCCCCTCACGATGGCCGCCGAGCTGATCGCCCCGGCCCTGGCCGCCGGCAACACTGCCGTCTGGACCCCGGCCTCGTCGACAAGCGTCATCTCGATCGCCCTCATGGAATGCATCGCCGAAGCGGACCTGCCGCCTGGGGTGGTCAACCTGGTGACCGGCCCGGGAGCCGAGGTCGGGGACGAGGTCGCGGGCCACCCACTGGTCGACGGCGTCGGGTTCGTCGGCTCCACCGAGACCGGCGCCTCCGTAGCGCGGCGGGCGGCGGGGAAGCACGTGATGCTCGAGTTGGGAGGCAACGGCCCGATGGTGGTCTTCGCCGACGCCAATGTCGGCCGCGCCGTGGAAGGGGCGATCGTCGGCTGCTACCTGTGCGCAGGCCAGAGCTGCACGGCGGGCGAGAGGATCCTGGTCGAGGAGCCCATCCACGACGAGTTCGTCGAGCGCCTCGAGGAGGCGGCGCGCGCGCTGCGTCTCGGCGACCCATTCGCGTCCGACACCACTCTTGGGCCGCTCAACAACGAGGGCGTGGCGACCAAGATGGACGAGCACGTGGCCGACGCCCTGGCGGGCGGAGCGAAGCTGGTGCTGGGCGGCAAAAGGGCGGAAGGCTTTCCAACGAGGCTTTACTACCCGGCCACGATCCTTGACGGCGTGGTGCCGGCGATGCGCGTGAGCAAGGAGGAGACCTTCGGCCCTGTCGCGCCGATCATCAAGTTCCGCGACGAGAAGGAGGCGCTGACACTGGCCAACGACTCGCCCTACGGACTTCTAGGCGCCGTCTACACCCGCGACCTCTCCCGCGCTCTTCGTTTTGCAGACGGTTTGGAGATGGGATGGGTCAACGTCAACGAGTCGACCAACTACTGGGAGGCGCACCTGCCCTTCGGCGGCCGCGCCGGCAAGCACAGCGGCATCGGACGCGTCGGGGGCCGCTTCGCCCTCGAGCAGATGACCGACCTGAAGACGATCGTGATCGAGGTCGATGGGGGGTAACGGCCCGCTCGAGGATCCGATCGCGGAAGCCGAACGGATCGCGTCCGCAGCGACCGCGGCGCACGTTCACATCAAGCTGATGGGCGGGGCGGGCATCCATCTTCACTCGCCGAGCGCCCGCCGGCCCCCCTTGAAGCGAAAGTACGGCGACCTCGACTACGCGATGCCTAAGCGCGAACGAAAGGCCGTGCTCGCCTTCTTCCCGGCCCTCGGCTACGAAGCCAACGAGCGATTCAACCTGATGCAGGGCGACACGCGGCTCTACTTCTTCGACAACGAGCACGGGCGCCAGGTGGACGTGTTCATAGACGCGATAAAGATGTCCCACGTCATCGACCTTCGCGGGCGCCTCGACCACGAAGGCCCCTGCGCGAGCCCGTCTGACCTGCTGCTGAGCAAGCTCCAGATCTATGAGGTGAACCGCAAGGACCTGGTCGACCTCACGGCGCTTCTCCTCGACCACCCGGTCGAGAGCGGCAACCAGGAGGCGATCGACGCCGAATACATCGCAGACCTTACGGCGGAGGACTGGGGCTTCTATCGCACGCTGCAGGTGAACATCGAAAAGCTGGGCTCGACGCTCGACGAGCTCGATGTCGACCGCGACCTCGTCCGCTCCAGGCTCGCCCAGATCTGGAAGGTCGTCGAAGCCAAGCCGAAGCCGCTGCGGTGGAGGATGCGCGCGCAGGTCGGAGACCGACTGCGCTGGTACGAGCTGCCGGAAGAGGTCCGCTCCCCCTACGAACCGGAATGAGGCGCGCTACGCGGCGGTAAGGATGGGCCCTACTGATCGCAACCTCCCAAGCCACGCCCGCGTCGTCGTCATTGGCTGCGGGATCGTCGGGAACAGCGTGGCCTACCACCTCGGGCGTCTGGGGTGGCGCGACATCGTCCTGCTGGACAAGGGCCCGCTGCCCAACCCTGGCGGCTCGACCGGTCACGCCTCTAACTTCATCTACCTCGTCGACCACTCAAAAGAGATGACCGCGCTGACCATCGAAAGCGTCAAGCAGTACAAGGAGATGGGCGTCTTCATCGAATCCGGCGGCGTCGAGGTCGCGCGTACCAAGGAGCGCATGCAGGAGCTGACGCGGCGAATGGCCTCCGCCATGTCGTGGGGCATCGAGCCGGTGGCACTCGTGAGCCCGTCCGAAACCAAACGCCTGGTCCCTTATTTAGACGAGTCGATCATCCTTGGGGGCTTCTACACGCCTGGCGTGGGCGTCGTCGACTCATTGAGAGCGGGCACCCTGATGCGCGAGCGCGGGCAATCCGCGGGTGCATTGGCCGTCGCGGCCAAGACAGAGGTTCTGGGAATCGACGTCGAGCACGGGCGGGTTCGGCGCGTCCGCACCACGGAGGGGGACATCGAAGCCGACACAGTCGTCATCACCTGCGGCGTCTGGAGCCCGCGCGTGGCCAGGATGGCCGGGACCCAGATACCACTCACCCCGGCGGTGCACCAGATGATCGACGTCGGCCCGGTGCCACGTTTCGCGGGCGCGAAGAGCGACATCGAGTTTCCCATCGTTCGGGACATGGACACCAACATGTATGAGCGTCAGGCAGGCGGCGACCTGGAGATCGGCTCATACGCTCACCGGCCGATCCTTTACGACCCCGACGACATTCCGTCCCTGGCGCAGGCGGCGCTCTCGCCGACCGAGTTCCCGTTCACCCAGCCGGACTTCGAGCTCCAGATGCAGCACGCGCTCGAGCTGATGCCGGAGATCGTCGGCGACGAGAAGGTCGGGGTGAAGTACGCGATCAACGGCATCCTGTCGCTCACGCCCGACGGCATGCCCGTCCTCGGCGAATCGCCCGACGTGAAGGGATTGTGGGCAGCCGCGGCGGTGTGGGTGAAGGAGGGCCCGGGGACCGGCAAAGCGATCGCAGAATGGATGGTTCACGGGGAATCGGAGATCGACCTTCACTCGTCGGACATCGCGCGTTTCCACGAACATCAGAAGACACGCGCGCACGTGCGCGCGAGGGCCGCGGAGGGGTTCAACAAAACCTACGGGATCGTCCACCCCGGCGAACAGTGGGCGTCGAACCGCGAGGTACGCCTATCGCCCTTCAATGTCCGTGAACGAGAGCTGGGTGCGACATTCTTCGAGGCCGCGGGGTGGGAGCGCCCTCAGTGGTACGAGTCGAACGCTCCCCTGCTGGAGGAGTTCGGCGATCGCGTCACGCGCCGCACCGCCGAATGGGAGTCCCGTTGGTGGTCGCCGATCATCAACGCCGAGCACCTCGCGATGCGCGAGCGCGCCGGCCTCTTCGATCTCTCGGCGTTCACCATCTTCGACATCACAGGTCCGAGCGCCCTGCAGTCGGTGCAATGCGTTGCGCTCCGGCAGATGGACGTGCCGGTCGGACGCGTTGTCTACACGCCGGTGCTGAGCCCAACCGGCGGGTTCAAGTCAGACCTGACGATCATGCGGCTCGGCGACGAGCACTTCAGGGTGGTGACCGGCGGCGCATCAGGCATGTCAGACCGCAAATGGTTCCAGGACCACCTGCCTCCCGACGGCACTGCGCAGCTGACCGACCTGACCTCCTCCACTACAACCATCGGACTGTGGGGCCCGCGAGCGCGCGACATCCTCGCGACCTTGACCATGGACGACGTGTCGAACGATGGGTTCAAGTTCGGCACGTGCCGCACGATCGAGGCCGGGACGCTGCGCGTGCTCGCCTCGCGGATTTCATACGTCGGCGATCTTGGATGGGAGCTGTACATCCCCATGGACCAGGGGTTGAAGCTGTGGGACCTGCTGTGGGAGATGGGAAAGCAGCACGGCCTCACGCCCTGCGGCATAGGCGTTTACGGCACCACGGGCCGCCTCGAGAAGTGCTACCGCGCGCACGGGAACGAGCTCGAGACCGAGTACAACGTCGTCGAAGCGGGCATGACAGCACCCCGCGTAAAGGACGAGGACTTCGTCGGCAAGGAAGCGCACCTCCGGCATCGTCAGGAGGAGCCGGCCGCCATCATGTGCACGCTCACAGTCGACGACCACACTTCGAGCACCGGCGAGAAGCGCTACATGCTCGGCCGCGAGCCGATCCTGACGCATGAGGGCAAGCGAATCGTCGACCGGCACGGCCGGGGCTCGTACGTCACGAGTGCCGGCGCCGGCCCTTCGATCGGCAAGCACATCCTGATGGCGTACCTGCCGCCGGAGCACGCCAGGGCAGGAGCCGCGCTTTCCGTGCAGTACATGGGAGAGCGCTACCCGGTGACCGTGGCCGTGGCCGGCCCGACCCCTGTGTTCGATCCAGAGAACCTGCGCATCCGTTCATGACGCTGCGCGTGGCGGCTTGAGGGTCCTCGTCTGCGTCAAGCGCGTGCCGTTCACAGGCGGCAAGATGGTGCTTGCGCCTGACTCGATGGCGCTCGAGACCCGGCACCTCGGGTTCACGATCAGCCCTCATGAGGAGTGCGGGGTCGAGGAAGCGGTCCGGATGATCGAGGCCAAGAGCGGGGAGTCAGTGGTGCTCACGCTTGGTCCAGCCGAAGCTGCTGAGCAGCTCCGCGACGCGATGGCGCTGGGCGTCGACCGCGCCATCCACCTGGAAACCGATGGAAGCGAGTGGGATCCGGAGGCGACGGCGGCGGCGATTATCGACGCGATCCGCGCCGACGAGGCCGCGTCCGGTCCTTTCGATTTGATCCTCTTCGGCAACGAGTCCGCCGACTCGGGCGGGTTCCAGGTCGGCCTGCGGGTGGCGGGCGCCCTTGGGCGGCCATGCGTGACCGGTCTGAAGAAGGTGACGATCGAGGGCGCCTCTGTGCGCTGCGAACAGGAGTCGGAGGGCGGCCGCGACGTTTACGCGGTTCCGATGCCGGCGGTGCTCACAGTCAAGGAGGGTCTCAACCTTCCGCGCTACCCATCGGTGCCGGGCCGCATGCGCGCCGCGCGCAAGCCGGTCGCCACTATGACGCCGACTCAGGCGCAGGCGCGGCTCGAGCTGGCGAGCCTTGTCGTGCCGGCGGGCCAGGGTCGGCGCGCCGAGGTCCTGGGCAGCGGGCCGTCCGCTGCGCCTGCGGTGGTGGAAATGCTGCGCAAGATCGGAGTCGTCTGATGGCGCCCGTAGTTGCCCTGATCGAACACGCCGATGGCAAGGCCTTCGACACTTCGTTGCAGACGCTGGCGGTGGCGAGATCGTTCGCGGCCGGCCAAGCCGTCCATGCGCTCGTCCTTTCGTCGCCAATCAGATTGGACCTCGAGCTGGGAAGAAACGCGGTGTTCGCGCTTGCGAACGACCTCGGTCATTACGGCGTCAACGTCGCTCACATAGCCGAGCACGAAGCTCTCGACTCGTTCGCGCCCGACGCCTGGGCAGCGATCCTCGGCCAGCTGGCGGACCAGCTCGACGCCACGGCAGTCTTCGCCGCCGGCACCGAACGTGGCAACGAGGTCATGGCCCGCGTCGGTGCTCGTGCCAACCTGCCGCTGGCGACGAACTGCATAGCTGTGTCGGCGGGCGACCCGATAACTCTGACTCGCCAGCGATGGGGCGGCAGCCTGCTGGAGGAAGCGCGGCTTAACAGCACTCGCCCACTCGTCACGGTGGCGCCGCATGCCGTTCCCATCGAAACGACCGAAGCCGAGACGAAGGTCGAAACGTTCACTCCCCAATTGAAGGAGCAGGAACTTGTTGTGCGAGTCATCGAGCACGTCGCCGCGGCAGGCGGCGGTGTGTCGCTCGCGGAGGCGAGGGTCGTAGTCAGCGGCGGCCGCGGCGTGGGGTCGAAGGAAGGCTTCGCGATCATCGAGGAGCTGGCCGGCCTGCTCGGCGGGGCCGTCGGCTGCTCGCGGGTCGTGACCAGCGCAGGGTGGCGCCCGCACACCGACCAGGTCGGGCAGACGGGGACCAAGATCGCGCCAGAGCTCTACATCGCCTGCGGCATCTCAGGGGCGACCCAGCACATGGCCGGGTGCAAAGGCGCAAAGCGCATCCTCGCCATCAACTCGGATGCCGAGGCGCCGATCATGCTCAACTCCGATTACGCGGTAGTGGGAGACCTGAAGGAGATAGTCCCCGCAATCTCCAAGGAGATCCGTGCGAATAGAGGCCACGCCGGTTAACGCCCCGCTCCCCAGCCCTCTCCCCGGAGGGGAGAGGGAGTGACTGTGGCCGCGGTTGCCTTGGCGGTCGTGCTGGTTGTTGCCGTCGCGCTCTTCTCGCGTCGTGCCGTCCTCCTTTACCGCCTCGTTCGCATGGGCAAGCCGATCAAACGCTTCGACGACCTGCCCGGACGGGTTCGCGCGGAGGCGGTGGTCGTGGTCGGGCAGAGCAAGCTGCTGCAACGCCTGCTCCCCGGCCTCATGCATGCGGCGATCTTCTGGGGTTTCATCGTCCTGCTGCCGACGATCGCCGTCGCGATGATCGGGATCGTCGATCAGCACGCGACCCTGCCGTGGCTCGGCGAGCAGGGATGGTATGCGCTCTTGGTCGACGTGTTCGCCCTGCTGGTGCTGGCCGGCGTGATCACAGCGTTCGCCATCCGCAAGGTGCAGAAGCCGGGACGCTTCGCGGGCAGCCACCTTCGCGAGGCCGACCTGATCCTTTTGTGGATCGCGGGCATCGTGATAACGCTGTTCCTCTGGCATGCGAGCCGAATCGCGCTCGCTCTGAACGAGTACCCGGCGGCCTGGGCGCCGATCTCGAACCTGCTTGCGCAGGCGCTGGGCGGCCCATTGACGCCGTACGTGGAGAGGGCAACGGTGTGGGCGCACGTGCTGCTCATCCTCTCTTTCCTCGTCTACCTTCCGTACTCCAAGCACCTCCACATCTTTCTGGCCGCGGTCAACGTGTTCTTCGGGCGCACCAAATCAAGAGGGCGCCTGGAGCCCGTCGACTTCGAGATCACTCCGGCGGAGGACGCGCGATTCGGCATGGCGACCGTCGCCGACATGACCTGGAAACAGACGGTGGACACGATGTCCTGCACCGAGTGTGGCCGGTGCCAGGAAGTGTGCCCCGCCTACAACACGGGCAAGGAGCTCTCGCCGAAGCTCCTGATCATGGCCCTCCGCGACCAGATGCTCGCCGATGGGCCGAAGGCGCTGGCGTCGGCGAACGCGAAGCTGCAACCACTCGTGCCCGTGGCGGTAACCGACAACGTGGTCTGGGATTGCGTCACCTGCGGTGCATGCGTTCGCGAGTGCCCCGTCGGCATCGAGCACATCGACCACATAGTGGATCTGCGCCGCAACCTGGTCATGGTCGAGTCCCGATTCCCTGAGGAGGCCGCCTCGATGCTGCGCGACATCGACCGCGGGTCCAACCCATGGGGCAAGCCGCAGGGCGACCGCGCGCAGTGGGCACAGGGCCTCGACGTTCACGTGCTCCAACCTGGCGAGCCCGCGCCCGACGTCCTGTTCTGGGTGGGCTGCGCACCCTCGTTCGACGAGCGCGCGAAGAAGTCGGCGATCTCGACGGCTAAGCTGCTCAAGGAGGCGGGCGTCGATTTCGCGATCCTGGGGCCGCGCGAGGCCTGCACCGGCGATCCAGCGCGCCGCATGGGCGACGAATACACATTTCAAAAGCGGGCCAAGCAGAACGTCGCGACTTTGAACGAGGCGAAGGCCACCAAGATCGTGACCACTTGCCCCCACTGCTTCAACACGATCGGCAGCGAGTACGCCGATTTCGGCGGGCGGTACGAGGTCATCCATCACACCGAGTTCCTGGCCGGGCTCGTTCGCGAGGGCAAGCTGAAGCCGCTGGCCGGAGAACGCACGATCACCTACCACGACTCGTGCTACCTCGCCCGCCACAACGACGTGCGCAACCAGCCGCGAGAGCTGGTGGCGGCCGCCGGGCGCGCGGTGGAGATGCCGCGGAACCGCGAGCGGACCTTCTGCTGCGGCGCGGGCGGCGCGCGCATGTGGATGGAGGAGAAGCGCGGCCGGCCGATCAACGAAGAGCGCGTGCGCGAAGCTGCGGGCACGGGCGCCGACACTCTGGCCGTCGCCTGCCCGTTCTGCACTGTGATGCTCGACGACGGCGTCCGCGAGACGGGGGCGAAGCTTCAGGTCATCGACCTCGCGACGCTGCTGTCAGAAGCCGTCGAGCGAAGGAAGGCGCAGGACGCTGCAGCGTCACATTAGCGAGATCGTCCTCCCCGCTCCGCGGGGAGGCGGCGCACCAATTGACTTTCCTGTGGGGTCCCCGCGCTCGTGGTGCGCGGGGCAAGCCCGGAGGGGACGTTACGGTCTAGTAGTTCGGACCTAAGACAGACCGATGATCTCGCCGTTGTCGTCGATGTCGATTCGAATGGCGTTTGGGCTCGATGGCAAGCCCGGCATCGTGCGCATCTCGCCGCAGATCGGGTAGACGAAGCCCGCGCCGACCGACGCTCGTACCTCGCGCACCGGCAGCTTCCATCCGGTCGGCGCGCCCTTCAGCTTCGGGTCCGACGAGATGGAGAGGTGGGTCTTGGCGATGCAGACACAGAGATTGCCGAAGCCATTGCGCTCGAACGAGTCGATCTGCTCAGCCGCCGGCGGGTAGTAGTCGACGCCGTCGGCGCCATAGATCTTCGTCGCCACCGTCTCGATCTTCTCTCGCAGTGTCGCCTCTGCCGGGTACAGGAAGCGGAAGGTGCTCGGCTCGCGCGATGCCTCGTCGACGGCCTCGGCCAGCTCGGTCGCTCCCCTCCCACCCTCGGCAAAGTTGTTGCACACCGCCGAGCGCACGCCAAGCTCCTCCGCAATCTCCCGAACGGCGGCTTGCTCGGCGGGATGGTCTGTCGGAAACGCATTGATCGCGACGACGGGAGTCACGCCGTGGATGCGGATGTTCTCGACCTGCTTGCGAAGATTCGCGGCACCCGCCCAAACGTCATCGGGATTCTCCTTCACCATCTCCGCCGGAAGCGGCCGTCCGGCGACGACCTTGAAACGTCCGGAATGGACCTTCAGCGCGCGGACGGTGGCGACGACGACGGCGGCGTCAGGGGCGAGGCCCGACGCGCGGCACTTGATGTTGAAGAAGCGCTCCGCTCCCATGTCCGCGCCAAAGCCCGCCTCGGTGACCAGGAAATCGCCACACCGGATGCCGATCAGGTCGGCGATGACCGACGAGTTGCCGGTCGCGATGTTTCCGAACGGGCCTGCGTGCACGAGCACCGGCGTGTTCTCGAGCGTCTGGAGGAGATTGGGCTTGATCGCGTCGCGCAGGATCACCGTCATCGCTCCGGCGGCGAACAGCTCGTGGGCGGTGATCGGCTTGCCACCGGTGGTGTTGCCGATCACGATGCGGCCCAGCCGCTCGCGCATATCGCGCAGCGAGGTCGTGAGCGCGAGGATCGTCATGACCTCCGAAGCGGCGGTGATATCGAATCCTGTCTGGCGGATGACTCCGTCTTCGCGAGTGCCGAGGCCGACGATGACATTGCGCAGCACGCGGTCGCTGACATCGATGACGCGCCGCCATGTGACGCTGTCGCGGTCCACGAGCGCTTCGTGGTGGTGGATCTGGTTGTCGATCATCGCCGCCAGCAGGTTGTGGGCGGCGGTGATCGCGTGAGTGTCGCCGGTCAGGTGAAGATTCAACCGCTCCATAGGAACCACCTGGCTGTAGCCGCCTCCGGCGGCGCCGCCTTTGATGCCAAAAGTGGGTCCCATCGAGGGCTGGCGGATGGCCACTGTCGCGCGCTTGCCGATGTGCGAAAGAGCCTGGCCGAGACCGACGGTCGTCGTCGTCTTGCCCTCACCGAGAGGCGTGGGAGTGACGGCGGACACGACCACGTACTTGGCCTTCGGCCGGTCCGCAAGCTCTGCAATGGCGTCGAGCCGAATCTTCGCCACGTCGTGGCCGTAAGGTTCGAGCAAATGGGGGCCGATGCCCATTTTGCCGGCGATCTCAGGCATCGGCAGCAGGCGCGCCCGACGCGCGATCTCGAGGTCGGTCGGAAACGTGACAGCCACAGCTAGCCTCCTGTCAAGCCGCGAGCAATCGCGCCAGGGTGGCCTGGCGCCAGCGCTCGGTGGGCTCTATCTCGTTGAACGTGAACACGTGCAGGCCTGCCACCTTGCGCTCAGGTGAGGCAAGGTCCGGCAGCAGACCTGCCGTGAAGCGCCCGGGGTCATAGCCTCCCGGCCGGATCATTCGCAGAAACCAGTTGGAGTGGCCGCGGAGGAAGCGCGCCGAGTCGACGACCCCGATTCGTGTCGAGATGCGCAGGAGCTTGGCGGGATCGGCGACGCCCGCAAGCCCGATGTAGATCGGGAGCTGAACGCCGCGACGCCGTACCCGAGCCACCCACTTCCTCACCGTGCGGGGGTCGAAGCACAGGTTGCTGACGATGTATGTCGCGATGCTCCGCTTGTCCCACATCGCCTGGATTGTGAGGTCGTCGTCGATAAAGCTGTGGCGCTCCGGATAACCGGTGACGCCGATCTCTCTCAGCCCATGCGGCTCGCTCATCAGCGCGGTCAGGAGGGAGACTGAATCGGGAAACGCCCCGGCCGCCTCCTTGGCATCGCCCGCGACCACAAAGATCTCGTTGCGCCCGATGGCCGCCACCCTTTCCAGCACCTCGCGGAGGTGGGCCGAGTCCCTGATCAGGCGAGCCGAGATGTGCGGCACGACACCGTAGCCGTTCCTGGCAAGACGCTCGGCCAGCTCGATGGTCGCGTCGACGCCCCTGCGAGGCGAGGCCGTTACGGTGATCGTCACCTCGCGCGGGACAG
>VBIU01000104.1 GCA_005880945.1 Chloroflexota bacterium
GGCCACAGCGCGCCCAACGGTCTCGACTTCTACTGGGATGGTCAGGGGATGGGCAACTGCTGGCAGTCCGACCACCCGTCGGGCGCCGATCCGCTGACCACGCCAGAGTGCCCTGGCGGGGCTTCGATGCGCTTGCTCGCAGATCCCAACAAGCTGGTCATGTTCGGCACTTGCTCTACCTACAGCCTGGCGACCAGGACTTTTCCGGCGGGCTGCGACTGGTTCGACGCGCCGCCGCGTCCGGGTTCGGTCGGAGCCTCGGTCACCATCGAAAGCATCGCGCCTGCCGTCCAGCTCATCGTGGTGCTGATCCTCTTCGGCTGGCTGGTTCGACGCGATGGAGGGCTCACCTGGATTGGGATCGCCGCATCTTCGGCGGCAGTGGTGGGCTCACTGCTCCTGATCGGGGCGTCGCTGCAAGGGTTCTACTTCCTGGACGCCCCGGGCATCGCTCTTCTCGGGATCGCGTGGCTCGCGGCGGCCCGGCTCGTGCGGTCGCGCCGGCTGGCCGTTCTGAGCGTCGTGCTCGGCATCGTCGGCCTGCTCGAGGCGGTGGACAACGCGGTCGTCATGCTCCCGGGGCCGGTCGGTCCGGTCTGGATCCGCGTGCTGCTCGAGCTGACGTGGATGGGTTGGATGGCCGTCGTAATGCTGGACGGAACTCGACGCTCCCGGCAGCCGCGGGGTGCGAAAGCAGTCGGCCAGGTGAAACCCGAACCCGACCGTGCGAGCTCGAAACCACTAACACCACCTGCGCCTTCCCGGTTGCCTTGATCACGACCCGCGCAATTGCCAGCGATTGCGAACTCGGGTCGGCGTCGCTAGGAGGCGGGACCCGTTTGATCTCGATAAGGCGAGCTTTAGCTGCAGCTCGGTTGACCTATGGGGACGATGCGCCGGCCATAGAGAGCAGGCGGTAGGGAGTCGACGTCTATGCCAAGAGGCCTCCAAGATCCTCTTGATCAACTTCGACGAGCTTCCTGCGGCTGCGCCCGCCTGAGCGAAGCCTGACCTTCGACGCTGGGACTCTGAAATGCCTCGCGACGGCAGCGACAACCGCGTTATTGGCGGCGCCATCGACTGGAGGTGCGGTTACCCAGACCTCCAGCACGCCATCGTTCCACGAAGACCTGGCTTGCGCAGCCCTAGGGTGGACACGGACGCTGATCACCAAACCAGTTTCACTCTAGAGATAGGCGGTCATCTTTCGAGACGTAGCGCAGCTTCCGGGCCGTCCGTGACGCTCCAGCATTCCGGAGGATCGTGCCTTCGGCCCGGGGTTGATCGGGTGCTTTCGTACAGCAACGCCAGCGAGAAACCTTGGCACTCAGCGGCATTCAGCGGCACTCAGCGGCACTGAGTGAATTCAGAGCGTCATTTCTGAACGGGCCTCGATCCAGATCTCCGAGGCCATCGCCTTTGTAACGGACTTCGTCTGAGGCGCGCCGAAGAACCCTTTCGATTCTTGCAGCCACTCCTGGTCCCGCCCGCAAGCCTCTATCTGAGTTCACCCGGATAGGTCATTGCTTGACCCGCGATATGGGCAGGATCAATATCGGGCGGTGAGACGACCGAGGTGGGTCGCGGCGCTCGTTCTACCTCTGATGGCCATCTGGGTCCCATGGTTGTCCGTGCATGGTGCTGGTTCCGCGACTGGAGTCCGAATCGACAATCCGGTACCAGCTACAAATGCTCATTTCGGCTTTACGGTCGCCGGTCTCGGCGACATTAATGGCGACGGCACGGCGGACGTGGCTGTGGGGGCGCCCACCCAGGGGAGTGTGTTTCTGATTTCGGGCTCGAGCCACGTTCTCCTGCATGCGATAAGCGATCCGGACAATCTCGACGGGACGCAATGCGAGCCGACCCCCGACGAGCCTTCGCCCTGCGATTTTGGTTTGGCGGTCGCTGGCGCAGGTGACGTCAATAACGATGGTGTGGATGATGTCGCGGTTGGCGCACCGGGCATTTTCGGAGGCGCCGTAGCGATTCCGTGCATAGATCCCAGCCAACCCTGCCCACAGGATGGCCGCGCATTCATTTTCTCGGGCAAAACGGGCGCTCTGATACTGAGACTGGCCCATGACGGACCCAACCAGGGAGCAGCCATCGTGAAGCTTGGCAGTATCGACGGGGACGCGATCCCCGATCTCGCCGTCGTCGCCCCTGGGCAGACCAGCAAAGGAGGCCTTGTGGCTGCATTCGCAGGGTCGGATGGGCATGAGCTCTGGACCACCTTTGCGCCTCCCGCGACTGAGGGAATCAAGGGCCTTTTATTCGCGAGCTCCACGCTGGCTGGAGTACCGGACGTGGACGGGGACGGCAAGCGCGACCTTGTCGTCGGGGCGCCGTGCTATTCGATCGGGCAGGAACTGTGCGTTGGACGTGCCCTTGTCCTATCGGGCGCGACAGGGGCCCTGATTCGCGTTCATGACAATCCCACTCCCCTTGGATCTGACGAGTTTGGGGTCGGCGTGGCCGGCATTGGCGACCAGAACAGCGACGGCGTCGCGGATTACGCGATCTCCGAACCAGGCTCCGCTCTATCGGTTGGAAGTCTCATTCATGTCTTCAGCGGCGCCACTGGAACTCCACTCTCAGCACCGCTGGTAGGTCCAGCAGACGAGCGCAACGCACCTGATTCGAGCCGATTGACCATGGCGCTGGCAGGCGTTGATGACAAGAATGGCGATGGTCGGCCTGACTTCTGGCTCGGGGCGGCGAAGACCGGCGCTGCATATCTGCTGAACAATCAAGGGCTAAAGCTGGAGACCGCCGCCGACTCTGAGTCGGAGACAAACTTCGGAATTGCCATGGCGGCGCTGGCAGCGCCCTCTGGCCAGCCGGGATTGGACGTCGTGGTTGGAGCGCCCACACGATCGGTGGGTGTCGTACAGGCGGCAGGTGCGGTCTTCCTGTTGCGAGCCGAAGCTGATCTTCAAGTCACCAAGACCGCCACGTCTTCCACAGTGGCGCCAGGCGGAGTGATGACCTATTCAGTGACCGTTTTCAACGCGGGGCCCAGCGCCGCATTCGGAGTGAAACTCAGCGATCCGATCCAACCGCCGCTAGAGCTGTTGCCGGCCTCCCTTTCTGACGATTCCGCCTGCACCTTCACCGTCGCGAGCGATGAGTTGGAGTGCGCCATCGATACGCTGGCGCCGGGCGAAAGTTTCAAGGTCGAGTTCGAGACGATGGTTCCTGATGACGTCAGCGTTCCGTCGACTGTCGGCAATACGGCGACGGTCACCGCTGTCACGACCGATCCTGTTACCGCGAACAACACTGCCACGACCAGCACGCTAGTAACCTGCGACATCGTTGGAACGCCGGGGGACGACGTGCTGGTCGGGACGCCAGCGGGGGCGACTATTTGTGGGGTCGGTGGCGACGATGTTTTGATCGGCCTGGGCGGAAGTGATGTGCTGATCGGCGGCACCGGCGACGACATTCTGATTGGCGGCTCCGGCGACGACACGCTCCTCGGCGGACCTGGAAACGACAGGCTCATCGGCGAGATTGGAAATGACAACCTGTTCGGCGATGCAGGCGATGATCAATTGCTAGGTGGCAGCGGCACCGACCAGCTCGACGGCGGGCCTGGCGACGACTTCTGCAAAGCCCAGTCAGGCGCCGGCACTGTCACGAACTGCGAGAAAGGCTAGGACGAATCTTGGCATCCAGCATGCCGATTTGGGCTTGACGTACAGCAACGCCGGCGGCAAACCGTGATACGGGACGGCACTCAGTGGCACTCAGCGAATTCAGACCGCTGGTTCTGAACGGGCTTCAGAGGTCTGTTAACCGCAAGGTTCAGGGTTCGAATCCCTGTCCAGGAGCCAATTCTGGCTGGTGATCCGCCGTGGTTTGTAACGCGGTTTCTGAGTGGTGGGTAGAGGGACACGATGGCTACCTGGGAACGAGCGGGACCACCGAGTCCGATTTACATCAGCATCATGGTCGAAGGGAACGGAAGCGAAAACCGAACCGCCGTCGCCGCGGCGGAAGCTGTTGGCAAGTTGGCGGATGAGGTCCGCGCGAAACTTCAAGCCGGATGGACTTCAGGTCGACCTCACGTTTTATGTAGCGGGAGCGATAGTCTCGCCGCAGTACCAAGGTGTCCGTACTGGTAGGTACTTGGCGAAGGAGCAGTGGCTGGTCTTGCAGGCGGTCCCCGTGCCCCTATCGGCTTTTGCCGCTCGTGACTACATCGTGAATGTCTTGGATGAGACTTTGCGACTGGTCAAGGCGTTTGTCGCTCGGCGGAAATTGAAGGTTTCGACTACCACGATCGAATCTGTTCTAACGGAAATGCTTCACAGGGCCCCCGAAGTGCGGATTGAATAGTCGTAGTCGGAGACAAATACCTTGTCGGCGTTCTACGACGGAGGCGGGCGAAGGCAAAGCTCGGCGGATCGGTGTACAACGCAGCCCACGGGCCAACGACGTGTGGATTGCTCGAATTGGCGGTCGGTTACAAGACGGAACGCCAATCCAATTTCCTACAGTTCTGATTCGAGGTTATTGTTGAGGCGCTCGGCCGTCAGTTCTACTACGGCTCGGCGTAGACGACGAATGCATCGGTGGGATTGGCGTCGGTTTCGGTTGTGATGAAAACCGTCAAGAACAGGTTCCCAGCGGTCGTCAGCCCCACGTAGTCACCGAGGAAGTAACCACGTGCGAAAGGTGCCTTCTCCTCGTCGAACAAGAGGATCAGGGATTCGGCGTCAAAGGTCAGCCCGTAATCGTGGGAGTGGACCATCCAGTAGCCCGTCGGCAAGCCCGCCGTAGGGTCGTTGTTCCTGAAGTCGTAGTAGGCGACGGCCACTGTGCCGTCGGCGGCGACTTCGACTGACGGCGTGAAGGCGGGCACCGCGACTGGGGTGGTGTTGGCGCGGATGGGGGCGGACCAGGTGAGACCGCCGTCGGTCGAGCGCGAGAGGGCAATGTCGTTGTACATGTGGCCGGAGAAGCGGCTGTCCTCCCACACCACATAGAGGGACCCGTTGCTCTGGTCGACCGCAATGTCGGGCAGCCCGGTCCCGGTCCGCAGCGCTCTACCGTTATCGGGGTCAATCACGGCGACCGCCTCTTCGCTTGAGATGATGATCGGCGAGGACCAGCTCATCCCTTTGTCCGTCGACCTCATCACAGCCTGGAACGTCTGAAGGCCATGCGGCTGGTTTCCGGAGCCCTTCAACAGATTGAAGACGTCGAGCAGCGTCCCATCGGGCAGGACGATGATCTGGTTGCCGATCGTCGAGAGGTTGGCGTTGCGGGGCAGGACGTCGCGGGCCGGTTCCCAGCTCGCCCCGCCGTTGGTGGTGCGAGCAAACATAACGTCGCCGCGGAAGGCGTACGAGTGGAGCGCGTTTATGTCCGCGTTCTCGCTGGGGAGGCGGCTGCGGTCCCACACCGCGTAGACATAGCCGGGTTTCGTGGGGTCGGCGGTGATCGATTCTTTGTCGTTGAAGTTGAATGGCGAGCTGTCCTTGATCAGTGTCGTCGGCTCGGCCCAGGTGTCACCGCCGTCGGTCGACTTGCTGACCAGGACAGCGGATGTGACAAGGTCCGCGCTCGCGGAAAGCGATATCTGGAAGACGTCACCATTGGGTGCGATGGTGACCCAGGGGTCCGAAGCTCGGTCGTAGTCGCCACCGTTGGCAGCGGTGCCGCCCGAGCAGGTGCTGAAGTGTGCCCATGAGGTCGACCACGACGCTCCGCCGTCGTGCGAGGTTTTCGCCACGAGGCCGTGCGCGCCTCCGTTGGACCAACGGTCCTGCTGGAACACCGCGACGATGGTGTTGGGGTTGGTCGGATTCACAGCGACCCACGGTTCGACCTCGGAGTTGGGATAATTTGTCCCTGGCCCGCCGACCGTGCAATCCGCAAACGGACTCGGTAGTGACAGATCGATCGGGGGCGTTATCACGAAAAAGCTGGCCGAGGCCACGACAACACTGGCGGCGCTGAGGCCGGCGACCAGCCCAGGAGGTCCTAGCAGCCGAAATAGGCTACGTTGCGACATTCATCGTTTCCTCCACAGAGCCACCGCCATGAGATCGGTCACCGATGAAGCAATGCCCGTGCTGCCAGCACCACCTCCACCGGACAGCGTATACCGGCGTTCGCGAAGTATGTCGTATGGCGACTAGGCCCGGGGCTGTTGACCTCGATGGTCATCCTGGTTCTGGTGAGCGTCGCGTTGGTAGTCTAGTGCCCCGCTTTCATGCAGCCGACAAGACGCCCGTCACGAACAGGGACCGTCGGATTCGCATTCTCACCCGACCAGATCGACGGGCTTCGCACGGGCCATCGCGCACCGACTCGAAGCTGAGATCCCTGCCTACGGCCGGGTCGCCGGCCGGCGATCGAGCTCGATGCCTAGGCGATGTGGAGATCGTCGTCGCAAACGCGTCCGCCGAGTCGCTGCGAACTCAGACCGCCAGTTCTGAACGGGCTGCAGCGATCTGTTAACCAACCTAGGTGACCGAGCCGCTGGCGGTCTGATCTCCGATCGCGGGTTCGAGTCCCTGTCCCGGAGCCAGAGAATTCGTGCGTAGGGCTTCTGTAGCGGGCGCGCTATTGCCTGCGTTGCCGATGACATAAGGAGAGTCAGCCGGCAAGATGCCGTCGATGACGCGGGGTCATGGGCGGCCCTGACAACTTCTGATTTCAAACGCCGTCGCAAGAACCGCCCGAACCTCGTACGCCATAAGTAGAGTGCGGGCCGTGGACTCGGCAGAGCTCATCGAACACGGCGATCGCCTGGCCGCGCTCGCCGACAGGCGCCTGGCGTTTCCGACGGCGAACCCCGCAGCGAAGGCACGCGCGCGACAGCTTCACGACCACCTCGCCGGCTTCGTGCTTCCGCGCCTGGCGGACATAGATGCGCCGCTGCTCGTGCTGCTCGTCGGACCAACCGGCGCCGGCAAGTCCTCGCTGCTGAACACGATCGCGGGCGCGGAGGTCAGCAAAGCCGGCGTGCTGAGGCCGACGACAAAAGACGCAGTGCTCTACGCAAGCGCAAGCGATTCGAATCGCATTCTCGCCGGCGGTCGTCTCGCCGCCATCGCAAAAGAGAGGCTGAAGGTGGCGGCGGTGGCCGCCAGCGTCGACGGCGTTGCTGTCATCGATGCGCCGGACATCGACTCCGTCGAGCTCGACAACCGCGAACTCGCCGATGTGCTGGTGGAGATCAGCGATCTCTGTGTATTCGTGACGACTGCGACGCGCTATGCAGACCTGGTGCCGTGGGAGGTGCTTCGCCGAGTGCGGGAGCGTGGTCTACCGCTCGTGGTTGTGTTGAACCGGATGCCGGCCGATGAACAGGATCGGGTGGCGGTGGTTGGCGACGCTGAGCGGCTCCTTGGCGAGACCGACGCACCAAACGCGCAGCCGCCCGTGGAGATGATCGCGATCGATGAGGGCGACCTTGATCCGCGAGTGAACGGACTTGCGCGTGAAAAGGCGCGCCCGCTTCTCGAGCGCGTAGCGCGCCTGGCCGCGGAGGCCGACGAGCGGCGCGATGTCGCTACCCGCGCGCTGGCGGGTTCGCTGAGGGGCCTTGCACCGCTCGCACACGGCATCGCCGACGACCTCGAACACGAGGCCATTGACGCCGATGCGCTGCGGCGGATCGCCGCAACGATGTACGCCGAGGAACTGGCTTCTCTGGCCACGGCGCTGCAGGGCGGTGTCATGTTGCGTGAGGAGGTGTTGCGTCGATGGAACGACTTCGTCGGTGCGGACCAGGTGGCGAGATTCATCTCCTCGGGCATCGGCAGGCTGCGAGCGATTCTGACCACCGCATTCCGCCGGACGCCGGCTGCGCCAGTGACAGTCGTCGAGGCCGAGATGACCAGCACACTCGAGGCGCTCGCGCTGCGTCACGCTACCGAGGCCGCGCGGCGGACCTCGACCGCCTGGTCCGAGCGATCGGATGCTGCCGCGCTCGTAGCCGGCAGTCCCGGTCTATGGTCAGCGTCGGAAGGGTTCGGCCCCGCCGTCCGCGAGGGCCTTGGTGCGTGGATGCAAGCGATCGTCGACGACGTCCGGGCGCACGCCGGCCGCAAGCGCGCGGTCGCGCAGGTCGCGGCTCTCGGCGTTAACGCCGTCGCTGTCTCGGTGATGCTCGGCGTGTTCGCGTTCACGGCCGGCCTGACGGGCGCCGAGGTGGGGATTGCCGCCGGGACGGCACTCCTCAATCAGAAGCTTCTCGAAGCGATCTTCGGCGAAGGCGCGATGGGGGAGCTGATCGCGAAAGCACGCGCCCGGCTCCTGGCGCTCATGACCTCGCTCCTAGAGAATGATCGCGCGCGTTTCGAGGCGCTCGTGCCCGCGCCGGGACCCATGCGCGAGCTCGCGGCAGAGCTGCGGGCGGCGGTCGAAGGCATCGCACAGTGAACATCGATCGCTGCTTGGGGAGCCTCGACGAGGCGATCACCGCGGCGAAGACGCTCGGCGTTGATGCGAGCGCCGCGGTCGCGACGCGCGAGACCACGCGGACGCGGCTTGGCTTCCCGAGCAGCGCGTACGTCCTGGCGCTAGCCGGCGGCACCGGCGTCGGCAAGTCGACGTTGTTGAACGCGATCGCGGGCGAGAACGTGAGCCTGGCCGGCGCGCGCCGGCCAACGACATCAGACGCGGTCGCGTGGGTCCCTTCCAGCCGCGGCCGGGAGCTCGCTGGTCTGCTTCAGTGGCTCGGCATCAGCGAGGTGCGCCAGCATGCCGGCGGCGCGCTCGCCGATGTCGCCGTGCTCGACCTTCCCGACTTCGACTCGATCGCTCTCGAGCACAGAGACCGCGTGGATGAGCTGCTTCCCCGCGTCGACGCGGTCGTGTGGATCGTGGATCCGGAGAAATACAACGATTACGTCATGCACGGCAGGTACTTAAGGCAGTTCGCGCCTCGAGTCCGGCGCCAGATCGTGGTCCTCAACCGAAGCGATCTCCTCAGTCTCGCGGACACACGCCGCGTCGCCGAGGACATGCGTCACCAGCTTCAGAAGTACGGTGCCGGCACCATCGACGTCGTCACCACCCGCGCACGGGAGGGCGCCGCGGGCATCGGCGAGCTGCGCGAATGGCTCGAGTCTGGGGTCGAGGCGAAGCGCGTGGTCGCGTCTCGCATTGCCGCCGAGGCACACGAGGCCGTGCGTGACCTCGCCGCCGACGCGGGCGTCCTGGATGGGACCGCTGCCCCGCTCATCAAGCCGGCGCGCCGGGAGCGCGCTCTCTCTTCGGTCGCGGCAGGCGCGCTTGCCGTCATCGACGTTGCAGGCCTCGAGCGTCAAGCCGTCGCGGCGACGCGGCTTGCCGCGCGTCGCCGGGGCGGCGGACCGTTGGGGCTCTTCACGAGCGCGATCATCCGGCTCACCGGCCGCGCCCGGACGTCGGCGGACCCAGTTGACTTCCTGAGACGCTGGCAGCTGCGCGGCTCGCTCGCGCCAGCGGTCGAGCCGCTGCGCGAGCTCGTGACCTCGACGCTGGCTTCGGTTCCCGCACCGCTCCGCGGCACGCTCGCCGCACTCAGCGCGCCTGCGTCACTTGAGCATCGACTCGCGGAGACGATCGACCGGTCCCTCGCGGCGGAAGCAGCCGGCTTCCAGGTGCCCACGAGCGCGCTGTGGTCGCTTATCGGCATCGCCCAATATGCAGTGACCGCTGTCCTCATCTTCTCGCTGCTCTGGTTCGCGTCACTCTTTGTCATCCACGACGCGCCGGTGAGCTCGATCTCGTTGCCGTATCTCGGACTCGTGCCAACGCCAGTCGCGCTCCTTGCCGCCACCCTCCTCGCCGGGTATGTTCTGGCAAAGCTGCTGGGACTCCACGCCGGTTGGCTCGGGCGACGGTGGGCAAAGCGCGTGAGCGCGCGCATCAGCCGCGAGGTTCGCCAGAGGATTGCGGACGACCTTCTGGTTCCCCTGGAACAGTTCGAAGCCTCGCGCGGGGCCCTCCACCAGGCGGTGCGCGCGGCGGACGACGGCTGCTCTTGAGCAAGGCAATCGCTGTGGCGTACCAGTGGAGGACCGGGATGCGGGTCGCGACCGGATTGCCTATCGCTGACCGATAACCACGGCCACGTCTGGATGCGCGGCTCGGGCCGCGCGGCAAAGGACGGTCAGCTCGCGAAGCTGCTCGCGCGCCTCATCCGCATCGCGGTCGCGAATCGCCGCATGCACGCTGTGGCCGGCTGTGTCGAGGTAGATGGTTGCGAGCCGGAGACCGCGCTGCGCCGGCCCCTGCACCAGGCGCAGGCTCTGGACCTTGGTCAGCGGCACCCATGACGTGATACGGGCGAGACGTCCGGTCGTGGTGACAGCGCAGCGTTCGTTGTGACCCCAGGACAGGTTGTGAAATCGCAGCGGCGCCTTCCAGCGCGCACGCGAAGGCGGCCGCGTTCGCTCGCGCGGTGCATCGGGCAAGATCCGCTCGAGCAGGCTCTCTGCCTCCTGGTGGGAGCCGACCGGGAGCACCGCCCGAAGCTGCCGCCGCTCCGGGTTGTTCTCGCCACCTCGGTGCTGGCGTCCGGCGACATCGACCTCGAGCCGGCACCATCCAAGTGGCCGCCACAGCAGCGGTTCGACCATGCGTACCGCCTGCACCCGGCCGCGGGGGATGGTTTCGGCGGTGGTGTCGAGAAGACCGGAGCGTACGCGCAGCCCGTCGTGCGCCTCCGCCACGGTCAGGTCGTAGGCGCCGTTGAGGCGCCGCCAGATGACAGTGATCATGCCAATTGCGATGGCGCCGCTGGAGCTGAGAATCCCGATCGCGGCCCTGGGCGAGAGCTCCGCCGCGAATGCGATCGCGCCCGCCATCACAAGGATCGTGACCGTGGGTGATCCGAGGACGAGGGAACCGATCAAGCGCCCGATCGGCAATCGCACGAGCACGCGCTCGGGCGAATCCTCAGTCTCCGGCTGGATCCCGCGGGCGAGTGCCAGGAGCTGACCCCTCACCGCGTCTGCATCGCTCGCCGTGAGGTATGCCAGCCGGGCCGAGCCTGCGGTCGCGCCTCCCATTCTCAGGCGCAACTCGGCGAGGCCGAAGACGCGCGCCAGGAGGGGGCGAACCACGTCGATGGCCTGGATCTGCGGGAGGGGAAAGCGCAGGGAGCTTCGCCTGATCAGGCCAGTCTCGATGCGCAGGTCTTTGCCTTCGACCCGCCAGCGGGTGACGAGCCAGGAGATCACGCCGAAGGCAATCACCAAGACGCCGATCACCACCCGGGTAATCGCCCCGGATTCGCTCCTGCTGGAGCCCTGCAGCAGCGTGCCCGCGAAAACGATCCCGGCACCGACCAAGATTCGCCCGGCGCGAATGACCGGCGAAAGGGGATGCAGCCGGTGCCAGGTGGCGGCTGGCTCGACCACTAAAGCCCTGCCGCCTTGGCCTCGCCCAGTTGGGCCAGGTGATCGCGGAGGCGGGCAGCTTCGATCTGAGCCAGGCCGGGGATGCGAGCGTCGCTGCTGGCGGCCGCGGTGTGCATTCGGACCGTGGCGAGGCTAAATGCCCGCTCGATTGGCCCGGCGATGACGTCGATGAACTGCATTCGGCCGTATGGGATGACCGACAAGCGGGAGACCATGACGCCGCGCCGTACCAGCAGGTCGTCCTCGCGCTCGCAGTACGCCCAGGCCCACACACGCCGCTGAGCCCAGCGGTCGCTGAGAAAACCCGCGAGGGCGATCGCAACGATGAGCGTGGCGGCCACAGCAACGTTGACGGGAGCGCCCGCGACGAAGCGGATGGCGGTCACCACCAGCACAATCGCAGCTGCCAGGCCAGCAACCCCAAAGACCTCGACCCGACGCATGATGCCAAGCCTCGGCGACGGGCGCAGCCAGACTTCCTCTTTATCGGCGCCGGCGTCCTTCAAAGCTCGCGCTCTCGGCTCGGGCCGCACCATGCCTCGGCATTATGAAGTGCCCAACAGGGCTCTCGAGGGGACTGGAGTTCTGTCCACCTGGCGGCGACGCCGGAGGCTAAGCTCGTCCAGCCGTGGTCTGGATTTTGCGCACCTCACCCGATCCTCGCCGGACCAGTTGGGGCATCATCGCCCAGACTTGCTCGAAATTGAGGCTGGCGGTTCTCGCGGTGGCGCTCGTCGCTTGCGGGAGTGCCGCGCCATCAGCTACCAACCCTGATGCGCTCCCTCGTGGCGAGGTGGTCAAGAAACTGGACGCCGGCCAGGTGGGCAGCTTGCCAACCGGCCCTGTCTACATCAGGTTTGTGCGCTTCGTGCAGCCGCCTGGCTATGTCATCAATTCCAAACAACATGTCCCCAGCGTGGTCTATGTAGACAGTGGCGTCCAACTTCTGGTCCTGGCGGGTGAGCCACCTGTTGATCTGGTAGCCGGACAAGCAAAGTTCCACCAGAGTTTGACCCACCAGCATCTGAACCCCGGATCAGTCCAGAGTGTTTGGTATTCGATTGCAGTTTGGCCGAGCTCAGCCCGTGGACAACCACTTGTTGATCCGATCGCGCGAGCAGCCTTCGAAAGCGACGATTTCGATCGCGCCTCACTTCCTCAGGTGGCTTATTCAGAGGTGCTTCGCCAGGTCACCCTCGCTGGTGGCGGCACTTCGGGAGCGCATCATTTTGGCGGGCTTGCGGCTTTTTACGTGCTGAGCGGCTCCATCTTTATCAAGAGCGCTCACCGCAGCTCACTGCGTCTGGGCGTCGGCCAGGGTGCGGCTTTTCTTCCGGGGACGGATCTGCAAGAAACGAACGCGGGCCCGAATCAAGCGATCTATCTCGAGTACATCGTGACTCCTGTCGGCGAGGAGTTCGAAGTCCCGCTGTCGCAGCCGCCCGCGGCCTGACCTCAATCGATCTTTAGAACCCGGTTGTCGTCGGCGTCGGCGACGTAAACGGCGCCATGAGGATCGACCGCAACACCCAACGGGGTGTTCATGCGCGCGACAGTGGTAATGACACCGCTGAGGCCAAGCTTCCTCAGCCGGTGATTTACACCATCGGCAATGAACACTTCGCCGGTCGGTCCGACAGCAAGGCCTTGTCCCATGCCCTCCAAGGGGTTGGTAGCGAGATTGAGTTCGCCGTAGATCGCCTGACCGCCATCGCCACCGTAGGCGGCGACGCCGGTGCCCGCTACTGTCGCGATCTGCCCGCTGACGTTGACTCGGCGGATGCGCTGGTTGAGCGTGTCAACGATGTAGAGATTGCCCTCATCGTCAAAAGCCAGTCCACCCGGGGCGTGAAGCACTGCGTACAGGGCAGGACCTCCATCCCCTCTATACCCGGCCTCACCGGTGCCGGCCACCGTGCGAATGATTCCATCGACGCCAAGTTGCCGAACCACGTTGTTGCCGGTGTCGGAGATGAAGACCGAGTCGCCAAAGCCGATGGCGACGCCGGTGGGAAGATTCAGCTTCGCCTCGATCGCCGGCTTTCCGTCTCCCGTGTAGCCGGCGTCGCCGGTTCCAGCCACAGTGCGGATGATGCCGTCAGCGTCGACGCGGCGCACCCGATTGCTGAGTGTGTCGGCGATGTAGACCCTGCCCGCGCTGTCGACCGCCAAGCCTTGTGGCGTAGTCAGCTGGGCGAGCGCGGCTGGGCCCCCGTCTCCGGCATGGCCCGCATCACCTGTTCCTGCCAGGGTGGTGATCCGCCCGCCCGGATCAACCTCACGGACTCGGTTACCCTCCGCGATGTAGATCTCTCCACGTGGCCCGGTCGCGACCGCCACGGGACGGACTAGCGCTGCGGAAGCGGCGAGGCCGCCGTCAGGCGAGAAGGCGCGCAGGCCGGTGCCGGCCACCGTGACGATCTTCTGGCCGCGAGATGGCGTAGCTGCAAGCCAGCCGTTGGCAAGAGCCAGTCCTGTTACCAGCATCGCGATCAACGCGACTGCCAGAGCAGCGATGTAGCCGCGGCGCCTGGTCAGCGCAGGGTGAGCCTCCGTCAAAGGGGTTTCGACGGCGCTGCGGATTGGCACATCGGCGGGTGCCGCGCCGCCGTCCGTGGTCAGGCCCTGAGCCGCCACCCATGCCGCGACCTGGCTTCGGGAATGGAAACCCAGCTTGCCTCGTAGCTGCTCGACGTGGCTCTCGGCGGTGCGTTCAGAGATGAACAGCCGCGATGCGATCTCGCGATTCGTCAATCCCTTGGCGACGAGGCTTGCCACCTCTCGTTCCCGCCGAGTGAGCTTTGGGGTCTCCACCAGAGTGGCCACGAGGATAGCAACCGCGGACGTGCGCACAAAACCGGTACCAGGTTCCAGTACCGACGCCGGTACTTGTACCGATGACGGCTGGGGCGCCGAGCCTCAGCCTCGACTGACGATGGCCGGAACGCATCGTCTGCGCTCCGAGTCGCCACATCAAACCATTAGGAGATGTTCGATGAAGAGCCTTCTCGTGTTACTCGTCGGATTTGTGTTGGTCGCCGCGTGCGGCGGAGGCGCCGCCAGCACGCTGGTGAAGTCGGCGGCTCCGCCAGGTCCGTTGACCAAGTACCGGAACACTCTGTCGGGCCTCAACGCCAACACGCAGGTCGACTTGATCCAGAACGTGATCGATTTCGCACCGGGCGCGGCGAGCGTGGTCCATGTCCACACATCACCAAATATCGCCACTCTCCTTCAGGGCCAGATCACGGTCAAGACGCCTGCCGGTGACAGGAAAGCGGCAATCGGGGAAATGCTGGTCGAGCCGATCAACGTGCCTCTTCAGGCCGTCAACACAGGCTCCGGCGAGGCTACCGTGGTGGTCGCATTCGTGGTGCCCCACGGTGGCAAACCAACGACGGCGGTGGCGGGGCAAGCCGCGCCGGCGCTACCGAACAAGACGCTGTTCACCTTCACCCTGAGCTCGCCCATGCTCAGCGGCCCATATAGCCTCGTCCAGCAGGTCCTTGATTTCGCTCCCGGCTCTCAGACACCTCAACATCGCCACGGCGGACCGGGCTTGATAACCGTGCTTCAGGGGCAGGTCACCTTGAGCAGGGATGGTTTGGTGAGGACCTTCAACGCCGGCGATAGCTTTGTCGAGATGCCGGGACAGACACTGCAGGCGTTCAACCGTGGCAGCGCAGATCTTGTGTTGGCGGCGACCTTCCTGCTGCCCGACGGCGCCCAGCTGACGACCAACCTGTAAAGACGTCGATTCCCGGCGCGCGTAGCGGGATCTTGCGACACCGAGTCGACCAAAACGGCGGCCCGCTCCAAAGCGCTCGGACCTCAACTCACGGCGCCACCGAGGCGCTGCTTGCAGAACTGAAAGGAGATGAAATGAAAATGGAGCTCAAGTGGTGGAACTGGTCGGTTGTTTTCGCGGTTGCGGTGCTTCTCCTCGTGCTTAACGCGGCACCAGGCGCGGCCACACAATCCTCAGGCGTCGCAAACATGACCCTCGCTCGTGGCGCAGACGTCTCAGTCGGGACAATACCGCTCCAGGAAGGAACCGACGTCGTCGTCTCGCAGATCACAATCCAGCCTGGAGGATTGTCCGGCTGGCACATGCATCCCGGCGGTGCGATCGTCGTTGTCAAACAGGGTGAAGTCACCGTTTACAAATCGCAAGGCAGCCAGTGTGAGGCGACGACCTACACCGCGGGGCAAGCGTTCATCGAGCGGCCCGGCGAAGTGCACGACGCCGTCAACAGCGGCTCAGCTGTTTATGTTGCCTTCGCCACTTACCCGCGTGTCACTCCGGGTGGCGCGACAAGGATCGACATGCCTGACCCGGGCACTTGCCCAGGCCTCTGAAGATCAGACCTGAAGGGCGGCGTCCCGTTTGATAGCGGGACGCCGCCTTGTTGGCGTAGAGGATGCGCCGGCTACTTAATGGACGGGGCGCAGCTCAGGGTGAGCGCCTTGAACCCCGGTAAAGGTGGCCAAAGCAAGCCCGGTTGCATCGGGCTTGATCGTTGCCAGCTGACGGAGCCATCGACCCGCATCGCCCAGGCATGCGGCGATCGGGCCGCCGTCCCAGCACTCTTCCTGGGTGAAGAGGATCGCCGAGCCGTCAGGCGTCCAGCGGGGGGTGGCTCCAACTTTGATTCCGGCGGTGTAAGTCGTCAGCGCCCTCAGCCCCGTTCCATCGGGCTCGATGAGGTAGAGATTCGCAGCATTGCTCTTGTCGCCGAGACCGCCGAGGGTGTTGAACACGATCCGCCCGTCCGGCCCCCAGTCGGGATCAGCCGCGAAGGAGTCCCAGGCGGTCAGCTGCCGCTCGTGTCCATCCGCCAGGTTCCTGACGAACAGTGCCGCGCCGATCTCATCGCCGTACGGCGACAGGTGGGCGCGCCTGAAGGCGATCTGGTGACCGTCGGGCGACCAGCGCGCTCCCTCGACGGGCATGTCCTCGTGTTCGCTGAAGATGGTGGTAACAGCGTTCGAGGCGAGATCGAGCACCTTGAACTCGAAACCGGTCGGGACGCCGCCCGGTCCTGCCGGGAGGTCGTCCTGGGTGAACAGGATCCTGCGGCCGTCGGGTGACCAGTCTGCGGATTTGACCGTATTGCACGGCTCGTCGCAAGACACGATTCGACGGGCGCCGCTGCCGTCGGCATTGACGACCCACAGGTCCGAGCGATCGCCGCGGTCGGCTGTAAATGCGATGCGCTGACCGTCTGGCGACCAGGCCGGGCTGTACCTCGACCAGATGGAATCCGGCAGCAGGGTATGCAGTCCAGAACCGTCGGGGCGGACGAGGTAGAGGGTGGTGACGTAATCGCTCTTGGGGGAGACCCACTGATAGACAATCCACGGGTCGCTCTTCGCGACCGATGCCACTGCGGCTTGCGTCGGCGTGGACGTCGCCGCCGACGAGCCCGATCCACATGCGGCCAGCAGGACGATCGCCGTCGCCGCGAGCCAGACAACAGCCCTCTCGCGTGGGATAGCTGCGTTGACTTTCAAACGCGATTCGGCATTTTTCGCTTTCATACCTTCCTTCCTTTTCCGCGCAATAGGCACGTCCGTAGCCCTTTCATGGGACGGGGCGAAGCTCGGGATCAGCGCCTCGAACCCCGGTGGCGGTGGCCAAAGCAAGCCCGGTTGCGTCGGGCTTGATAGTTGCCAGCTGACGGAGCCATTGAGCCGAATCGCCCAGGCATGCGGCGATCGGGCCGCCGTCGCGGCACTCTTCCTGGGTGAAG
>VBIU01000162.1 GCA_005880945.1 Chloroflexota bacterium
GCTGGTGCGCTCGTCGCTGTATATCCTCGCGGCCTGGCACGTCGTCTGGTTCTTCTACCTGGGCTACGATCGGTACGTCGATCTCACGCCGCTGTATGTGGGTCTCACCGTCCTCACGGCGGTTGCGCTGGCGATGGGGCTGGCAGGCTTTGCGATGCACAAGTCGCGCACCGGCCGCGTGGCACCGCTCCGCGCCTGGATTCCCTGGATTGCGATCTTCGTATGGTATGCGGCGATGGCGCGCGTCGGCCTCCCCGCGCTCTTCATCGTACAGATCGCGCACGCGCTGCAGTATCTGATCTTCCCGTTCCGCGTCGAAATGAATCGCACGCGCCGCGCGGTGGGAGCAGGTCCGTCGCGGCTGGTGGCGTTTCAGATCATGCTCTATCTGATCGTGCTGCTGGTCGGCTCGATTGTGGCTTCGATCCTGTTGCCGCTCGGTGCCATGGCCGTGGTCACCAACTGGCTAGGATCGCGGCCGGGCCAGGTGGTGGGCTTTGCCATCAGCGCGTTCTTCAATATCCATCACTACTTCACCGATGGTGTGGTGTGGAAGCTGCGGGATCCGGCGGTGCGCGCAGATCTGTTCGGGCACCTCAAGGCTTGAGAGTCCACCTCCTCGACGGCACCTACGAGCTGTTCCGGCATTTCTACGCGATGCCGAAGCAGACCGACCGGGACGGCCATGAAGTAGCGGCGATCATCGGCGTGCTGGGTTCGGTGCTCGGCATGTTCGAGGGTGGCGCGACGCACCTCGGCGTGGCGACCGACCACGTCATCGAATCGTTTCGCAACGACCTCTGGGCGGGCTACAAGACGAGCGCGGGGGTCGAGCCGGATCTCCTGGCGCAGTTCCATCCGCTGGAAGACGCGCTCGGGGCGATGGGCGTGGTCGTGTGGGCGATGAAGGAGTTCGAGGCGGATGACGCGCTCGCCGCGGCCGCCCAACGCGCCGCGGCGTCACCCCCAGTCGAGCAGGTGATCATCTGCACTCCCGACAAGGATCTCAGCCAGTGCGTCCGCGGCGAGCGCGTGGTGCAATTTGACCGGCGCAAGCGCGAGCAGCGCGATGAGCGCGGCGTCGTGGCACGCTTCGGTGTCGGTCCCGCATCGATACCCGACTACCTCGCGCTGGTCGGCGATTCCGCCGACGGCTTTCCGGGCATTACGGGTTGGGGCGAGAAGGCGTCCAGCGCGGTCCTCGGTCGCTATGCGCACCTCGAACGCATTCCCGCAAAGTCGACGGAATGGTCAGTGCCGGTGCGTGGCGCCGCAAGGCTCGCGGCTGCACTGCAGGAGAATCGCGACCTCGCTCTGCTGTTCCGCACGCTTGCGACGTTGCGAACCGACGTGCCCGTATTCACCGACGTCGAGGAGCTGCGCTGGCGCGGGCCTTCTATGGAGTTCCAAGGCGTGGCACAACGATTGGGTGCGCCGGGTCTCTGGGATCGGGCGCGCCGCATCACGCTCACGGATTAAGGTTTCTCTCAAGGCCGGCGCCCCAACTGCGCGCTCGCCCACAGCCCCGCCTGCACCGAGGTCTCCGCAGTCGGGCCCTCGAACGCCTGGACGCGGATGCCGGGGCGCCCCCCCCCACCCCCACCCCCACCCCCACCCTCGCTCACGGCGACGAAATGCAGGATCGCGATCGTGCCGTCAGCGGGAGTGTACTTGAGTCGGAGCTGAGCACCTCCAGCTTCGCCGCCGGAGCTCAGCGCAATCGCTCCCCCCGCGCGGGCATTGAACTGATCTATCCACCGCTGCAGCACGTCCATCGCATCCTTTTGCATCAGTCCCCCTGGAATACCCGAGCTTCGAGCGGCCGCGAACGTACAGTCCCGTCGGGCGCCGACTCGACGAATTGCAACGCGTGAGCAGGCAGCCAAGCGGGGTAGTGGCCGGGCGCGCCCCACCCGCTCGAGTCGTACGCCTTCCGCCCGTCAATGACTTGGAGGAGTACGATTCCGGACTGCTGCGCCGCCGCAACGGCTGCGGCGTCGAAATCCCCAGTCGCCACGACCATCCCGACATCAGCCTTCGCGGCGGTGAGCCGCGACGGCAGCTGCGTGACGATTTCCTGCCCCACCGGACCATCCTGGCGGTAACAGGCAATCAGGGCGCGCTTGCGCCATTGCCCAAGGCCCAACGACACCAGAAGTTCCAGAACGAACCCCTGCTGTGGTTCGGGGAGCTCGCTCCGTCGGTGAACGAGGGGGTCACCCACGTCCATTCCCGCTTTCCGCAGTTCTCGGACGAGGAGGATCTGGTAGTACGTCGGAGTGATGTCGGGCGGCGAACCCATGGCACTAATCTTACGGCGAATCCCGGCCCCCGTCCCCCGCCCCGCGCCCCCTTGACGGCGGCGGTTTCAGGGGCGACACATCAGGTACGTCAACACACGTGAGGTTGTCCTTGCGCCGCATCGTCGTCGCTCGCCTCGGTGTACCCGCCGCCCCGGGTTCAGTCGGCCGTTCTGGCTTCGCAACCATCTCCATCACCGTGCGGTACGACTTCTAAAGGAGGGACGGGCTCCATGCAGGTCAGCCGACGCGAATTCTTGCGAGCCACCGCCGGCGCAGGCGCCGGCACCGCGATCGGCGGACTCGTCGGGCTCGGTGCGACGCTCGCGCCCGCTCGCGCCGCGGCGCAGGAGCTGCGGCTCAAAGACGCCAAGGCGGTGCCGAGCATCTGCCCGTTCTGCTCGGTGGGATGCGCGACCCTGGTCCACGTGAAGGGCGACCGCATCGTCAACATCGAGGGCGATCCGCGCAGCCCGCACAACGAAGGCACTCTCTGCCCCAAAGGCGCCGCGATCTATCAACTCCACGTGAATCCCAACCGCGCCACCAAGGTGCTGCATCGCAAACCTGGCGCGAGCAACTGGGAGGTGGTCGAGCTCGAGTGGGCCATGGATCGCGTCGCCGAGCTCACCAAGAAGACCCGCGACGAGACGTTCATCGAAAAGCTACCCAACGGCAAAGTCGTGAACATGTCGCCCGCCATCTTTGCCCTCGGCGGTGCGACGCTCGACAACGAGTTCAACCATGTGTGCCAGAAGTTCTGGCGCGGGCTTGGCGTCGTCGCGATCGAGAATCAGGCCAGGATATGACACAGCTCTAGCGTCCCCGGTCTGGGGACACGGTTCGGTCGGGGCGCGGCGACCCTGTATCCGCGCAACCTCGAGCACACCGACTGTTTCGTGATCATGGGTTCGAACATGGCGGAGTGCCATCCGGTGGCGTTCCGCTGGCCCATGAAAGCCAAGCTCAACGGCGCCAAGCTCATTCACGTCGATCCGCGCTTCACCCGCACCAGTGCAGTCGCCGATCTCCATGTCCCGATCCGCGCGGGCTCGGACATCGCGTTCCTCGGCGGGCTGATCAACTACGTAATCAACTCGCAGCGCTGGAACACGGATCCCTTCTTCAAAGAGTTCGTGGTCAACTACACGAACGCGGCCACGATCATCAGCGACGACTTCAAGGATACCGAAGACCTCGAGGGAGTGTTCTCGGGCCTCAAGGGGTTCAAGGAGCCCGACTTCTGGCCCGAGAACGGCAACCTCGGCGCGTACGACAACGCCAGCTGGGCGTACAAGCGTGGGCCGAAAGGGCCGGGCCCGGCCACGAAAGACCTGATCGCCAAGCGCGCGGGCCCGCCATTCGACGACCTGGTCCGCTCGCTCAAGCCGGGGCCCGCCGAGCGCGACGCGACCCTCCAGAACCCGCACTGCGCGTTCCAGATCCTGAAGCGGCACTTCAGCCGCTACACGCCGGAAATGGTGGAGCAAGTCTGCGGCTCACCGAAAGAGAAATTCATCAAGGTCGCCGAGGCGCTGCTCGAGAATTCCGGCCGCGACCGCACCAGCGCGTTCGCGTACGCGGTCGCGTGGACCCAGCACACCTACGGCGTCCAGATGATCGGCTGCTGCGCGTTGCTCCAGCTCCTGCTCGGCAACATTGGACGACCGGGCGCAGGCGTGATGGCGCTGCGCGGCCACGCCGCGATCCAGGGCTCGACCGACGTGCCCACGCTGTACCACAGCATCCACGGCTACCTGAACGCTCCCTCGGCGCTCCGCCCGCATGAAACGCTGCGGGACTACATGGCGGCCGAGACGGCACCGACGAGCTACTACGGCAACACGCCCAAGTTCCTCGTGTCGTATCTGAAGTCGATGTATGGCGCGGCGGCGACCGCAGAGAACGACTTTGGGTACGACTGGCACCCCAAGATCCTCGGCGATCACTCGCACATCGCCATGTTCTCCGCCATGGCGAACGGGCGGGTGAAAGGGATGTGCTGCGTCGGACAAAACCCCGCGACCTCGCTGAACGGTCAGGCGACGCGCCGCGCCCTGCGGCAGCTCGACTGGCTCGTGGTCAAGGACAACTGGCTCACCGAGACGGCCACGCACTGGTACCTCGCGCCGGAAGTGAAGAATGGTGAGGTGAAGAGCGCGGACATCAAGACCGAGGTGTTCTTCTTCCCGTCCACGCAGATCGCGGAATACGACGGCAGCTACACCAACACCCAGCGCATGCTGCAGTGGCACTCGTTCGCGACCAAAGCGCCGGGGGACTGCCGCACCGATAGCTGGTTTTATCACAATCTGGCCAAGCGGTTGAAAAAGGCGTACGCCAACAGCACACTGCCCCGCGACCAGGGCTGGAAGAATCTCACGTGGGACTTTGACCCCGATCCCGCCAACCCGGCCTATGGCACGGCGCTCTACCCGGGTGAGATCAGTGCCCTCAAGGTGCTGCGCGAAATCAACGGGTATCAGACGGCCGACCCGAAACAGCACCTGAAGGGATTCGGCGATTTGAAGGATGACGGCTCCACGACGTGCGCGTCATGGATCTACTGCGGTTGCTATCCGGCGCC
>VBIU01000105.1 GCA_005880945.1 Chloroflexota bacterium
GTGACCACGTCGCTCACGTACACGATCCCCGCATCCGCCTCGCCCAGCGCGACCTTGCTCATGACTCCGGTCACCTGCTGCTCGAAGCTGGCGGGACGCACCACCACGCCTGCTTTCGCAAGGGCCTGAGCGGCGTACTTCCCCGCCGGCACCGAAGGATCGGCGAGGACGATCACGAGCCCCGGCCGCGCCAGGTCCGCCAGGGAGTGGATGCCCTTTGGATTGCCTTTCGCGACCGCGATCTCCAGCTTGTTGTGCGCGAAGATCGCCGGTTGCCCGCTCAGCAGGCCCGCGTCCTGCACGACCGTCATGTGCGCGGTGTCGGCCGAGGCGAAGACGTCCACCGGCGCGCCCTGTGTGAGCTGGCTCGTCAGCGTCTGGGTGCCGGCGTAGCTGAAGGTCGGTATGTTGTGGCTGGAGCTCTGGAGGCGGCTCCCGATCCTGTCGAAGGCGGTCTTCAAAGATGAGGCCGCAAACACAGTGAGTGGAGCCTGTTGAGGACCGCCGTTGCCGCTGCATCCGGCCATGACCATGACTGCGACGACGACGAGAAGGCGCTTAGTCACGTGGCAGCTCCACGCCGACATTGGTGGCTTTGACAACAGCGATTGCCGGCATGCCGGGTTTTAGGCCGAGCTCGTCGACCGCCTCGCGTGTGAGGAGCGACACGAACCGGTGGGGCCCGGCCTGGATCTCCACCTGCGCCGCAACCCGGTCCTTGACTACGCGCGTCACGATGCCGGGGAAGCGGTTTCGGGCGGACTGTGCGACCACGACCTCGGCCGCCTTGTGTTTCCTCGGTTTCGCCAACCTGGCCAGTGATGCGCCGTCGATCAGGCGCTGGCCGCCACTGCTGCGCACAGCGCGCAGGCGCCCATCGTCGACCATACGGCGCACGGTGTCCGCGCCGACTCCGAGCATCTTGGCCGCCTGGCCGATTCGATAGCTAGGCATTGATCCCAGAATCCTAGCAAATGCGAGCTTTGGCTAGGTTAGTGGTTTCAAGCTCGGAACGCGGCTTGGCCGCCTCAGCTCGATCACCCGCCGCCTGAGCTCGTGCTCAGCCTCCAGCGGCTCATCGATCTCCTTCCGCTCGCGGTGCCAGCGTTCCATGGCGAGGTCGAGCTGCGCTGTCTGAAGGCGCGCGAGCGCGAGATAGGCTCGCACGCCGCCTTTGCCCAGAGCATGCATGCGCTGGGCCAGCCTGCGCCAGGGACTGGCGAGAATCGGAACCTCGGCGGGAAGGATCGCGCCCGTCCCCTCCGCTGCCTCCTTTTGAAATTGCTCGGCGAGGGCTTTGCCTTCGTAGCGGATCCCGGAGAGCAGCAGCGCGATCACTGCTGCTGTGAAGGGTCCGGTCATGATCAGAGTGCGCAGGTGGATTTCGACCAGGCCGAGGGCCGAGGTCTCGATCGGGAAGAATGCAAGCCAGGCGTCCCACGAAAAGTGAGCTGCGATCGCGATGAGAAAGCCGCTGGCGACCGCGATCACCTTCTGCCGGCGGCTGACCAGCTGACGCGCGATCCCGATGCCCGCCCCAATGAGCGCTGTGTACGTCGCGTGACCGAAAAAGAGGCCGAGGACCTGTCGCGCGTACCACTGGAACCCGGCCGCATAACCGCCAACGCCCTCAGGGCTGAAGATCGCGTACAGGTTGGTCATGTACGCGATCGACTCCATGAAGTTGAAGCCGAGGCCGACGGCTGCGCCGTAGACGATGCCGTCGACGACATCGTCGAACTCGTTACGCATCAGCAAAAAGAGGAGGAGCACGGCGACGCCTTTGGCCAGCTCCTCGAGGAGGCCCGCTGAGAATGCGGTGGAGGCGTCGAGGCCCGGGCCGGGCACCAGGGCGCGTTCCGCGACAGCGCTCCACAGGCTCTCGCCCCAGATCACCATGCTCGTGGCGACGATGGCTCCCCAGGCGAAAGCCACAAGGACGAGACGCCATGGCTCCTTCTCGTTGCGATCCATGCGGCGCACGACGAAAAGGCCGAAGGCGGTCGTTGGCAGGCAGGCCAGCGCGCTGATCGCCGCGACGCCCGGACCTGCGGCGCCGGTGAACACGAAAACGTCGATGACAAGAAGCCACAGCAGAACCGCGAGGCCGAGAAGGACTCCGGCTCGGATCAGGTGGCGCCTGCGGTCCGCTGGGTTGCGGTCGAGGGCGCGCACGCCGATGATCGTGGCGAGGGCGACCAGCGCTACCGAAAGGAGGCCATAGAGGGCGGTGCGCGAGGGAATCGTGTCCAGGTAGACGTAGTCGAGGATCGAGCTGGCGACCAGCACGATCAGGACGATCACGGCCACGGCGATCGTCAGGCGATAGCGCTCTGGGCGGCCGCGCGGTCGCGGGTTGGCTGCCCAGATGGGCGGGGTGGGCGAGGTGGGCGGGTAGGTGATCATTCTCGCTCCACCAGGACGATGCGCCTTGCCAGGACCTCGACGGGGACCCCCCCCTGGAGACGCTCGACTACAAAGACGTACTGACCTGGAAGGTTGTACTTCAGCCCCGCCGGTAGTCCTACGGGAATCGTGGTCTGGCCGGCCAGCTGCTCAGGTGTTCCAGGACCAACGCGGCCGACCACGGCCTCGAAGCTGTCGTACCAGCGCGCGTCGACAACGATGTTCTGCGGCAGGGACGACCAGTTGACGACGGCGGCGAACTGTTCGGAGCGGATGAAGGTGCGGCGGTCCGGTCCCGAGGTCGAGTCTGCGGTCGGGTCGTACAGGTAGACGCCCGCGATCGTGGCCTTCAGGCCGGTGCTCTGGCCAGGGGGTTCGAAGTAGAGGAACTCGCCGAGGCCGACGGCCAAGATGAGGAGGGCGACGATGTCGAAGACGAGGAGCGCGCGGTAGAGGGGACGGACCGGATCGTAAGGGGCGGCGCGCACCGCCGCCAGTTTATCCAGGGGGTGCGGCGCGTTTTGTTTGCAGGCGCCCAAGGCCGGCACGAACGAGCTCGAGCTGTGGTGCGGCGGAGAGGAGTTGAACCTCCACGTCCTTGCGGACACTAGCTCCTGAAACTAGCGCGTCTGCCATTCCGCCACCGCCGCTTTCGGGGCGACGCGTAAGTATACCGAGGGCTCGTGATACGGCCCTCCGGTGTCACTACGATGGCCTCCATGGACGCGAGCATCCGGCTCGGGAGGGTTGCGGGCATCGAGGTCGGGCTCCATTGGAGCCTCGCCATCGCCCTCGTCCTTATCGTCTGGACGCTGGCCGGCCAGGTCTTCCCGGACATGGTGCCGGACCAGCCGCAGTCCGCCTACTGGCTGGTGTCCCTGCTCGCGGCGCTCCTCTTCTACGTCTCGCTGCTCTCGCATGAGATGGGCCATGCGCTGGTGGCGCGCCGCCTGGGCGTGAGCGTGGAAGGCATCACGCTCTGGATCTTCGGCGGCGTTGCGCGCCTGGGCGGCGATGCCGCGACCGCAGGCGCTGAGGCGAGAATCGCGATCGCCGGTCCGATCGTGAGCCTTGTGCTCGCGGTCGCGTTTGGCCTGATCACCCTCGGACTCGACGCGGTGGCCGGACCACCCTTGATCGATGCGGGTTGCTTCTGGCTCGCCCTCTCCAACGGGACGCTCTTACTCTTCAATCTCATTCCGGCATTCCCTCTCGACGGCGGGCGCATCCTGCGCGCCTGGCTGTGGGGGCGCCGCGGGAACCGCTACCGCGCGACGGCCACCGCGGCGGCATTGAGCCGAGGCTGCTCGTTCGTGATGATCGCCATCGGCCTGCTCGGTTTCTTCCTTCAGCAGGACATCGGCGCTGTGTGGGTGATCTTCATCGGCCTTTTCCTGCTGTCCGCCGCGCGGAACGAGGAAGCGTACGTGCTCATGCATGGCGCTCTCGCGGGGCTGCGGGTTTCGGACGTAATGTCGCGCGACCCGATGGTGGCTCCTGGCTGGATCACCGTCGAGGAGTTCATGCGCACCTACCTCCCAATCCAGCGCGCGGCGGCCTACCCGATCAAGACCTTCGAGGGCAATCTCGATGGGCTGGTCACTCTCACACGTTTGGCAGAGGTGCCCAGCGAAAGCCGGCGGGCGACTCGGGTGCGCGACGTCGGTGTCGGCCTTGACGCGGTACCCCAGGCCAGACCCGCCGAACCTGTGGCCGCGATTCTCAACCGCTTCGGCTCAGGCGATGGCCACGTGCTGGTGCTCGAGGGCGGCCGCCTCGTCGGCATCGTATCTCCGCCGGACGTGACGCGCGCTCTCGGCGAGACTGTGTTGCGAAGAGACCGGGAGCGAACTAGCTCGTGATGAACAGGGTGTGCCACGCCGCTTCAACGAGGTCGAGCGTGAGCTGGGGACGGACGCCGCGTGCGGCGGACACGTCCACGAGGCGCTCGAGCAGGTCGCGCGGATGGTTGCCGCGCAGCGGCCGGCCGCTGTAGAGGCTGCGGATCAGCTCGAGCGCCGTCGGATCGGGCGGAATCGTGAGCCTGTCCCTTTCGCGCTCGAAGATCCGGCACCACATCTCCCACGTCGGGTCGGGCATGAGGACCTTGTAGGAGAGACGGCGAAGGTACGCCTCGTCCAGCAGCTCGCCAGGCTTCAAGTTGGTCGACAGCGCCAGCTGCGCCCAGAACGGAACCTCCACCTTGCGCCCGCTCGCGGACAGGTTCATGTAGTCGATCTCCTGCTCGAGCGGCACCAACAGTCGGTCGAGTATCTGCTTGGGCGAAACGCGCTGCCTCCCGAGGTCGTCGATCAGCAGCACGCCACCGTTCGCCTTGAGCTGGAGAGGGGCGCCGTACGTGCGACTGCCCTCCTCGAAGGTCGGATCGAACATGTCGAGCTGAAACTCGCCGCCCACCTGGACCAGCGGCCGCGCGATCCTGCGCCAGCGCCGGTCCGCGGGCTGGTGCTGCTCCAGGCGGTGCACCGAGCCGTCGAAGATGGTCATCACCTCGCCGCCGCCGATGTCGAGCGCGAACGGAATGACGATCGGGCCGCCGAGCAGCGTCGGTATGCGGCGAGCGAGCGTCGTCTTGCCGTTGCCAGGCGCGCCGTAGATGAAGATCGACGACCGCGAGTTGACGGCCGCGCGCACCGCTTCCACGACGCCGGGTGCCAGCTCGATCCCCGCCAGCGCCAGGGTGACCTTGGTCAGATCCAGCGTGCCGGGCTTGGCCGCCTCCGCGAGCACGAGCTTGTACTCGTGCATCGAAACCGGCGCCGGGCCCGCGTAACGCGTGCTGGCGTTGGCGATCTCGTCGCTTCGGACGCGGCCTTGCTTGGTCAACGAGTAGGCCATCCGCTCGGGCAGCGGGCGGCCCAGCCACGGACCCTGCTCTGGCGCGAGCCCCAGGGCGTCGAGGAAGTTCGCGCTGGTCAGCGCCTTGAGGACCGGCTCCACGGCTACGAATGGAAGCGCAAGCTGCTCGGCGACCTCGAAACCGGTCAGGCGGGTCGCCGCTGACGCGAGGCGAAGCACCATTCCTTCGATCAGCGTGCGGTTGATCTCCGGCGGGGGCGGTGGCTCGATCTCGTGGCCGTTGGAAGGAATCGCGAGCGACGGTACGGGCTGGGGCTCGTCAACGTGCTCGAGGATCGCTCCGAACAGCCTCTTGCCAAAACGTGCCCGATCCGCATGGTCCGGGGGCTCACCCTCGCGGCGCCTGTTGATCCAGTCCGGCACCTCTTTGAACACCACTGTGTTGCCGATCAGCAGCTGAACCATGTCGGGCTCCGCGGTGGTCACGCGCACTGCGATGCGGACAAGGTAGCCCTGGCTCTTCAGGGCCGACCAGCTTCTCTCCCACGCGACCTCATTACGCCCCGACCATGTCTGACGCACTGTGCGGTCGCGCGCGAGAGTCACGTCCTTGCGGTTTTGATAACGGCGCCGCACGAGCTCGGTGACGTCCTTGTCGACGTCTTCCGCGACCAGGGCGGCAAGTGGCAGCGCGCGGTCGTCGACCGCAGGCCGGTTCTTTATCTCGAAGATCGTGTTCGCCGTCGGCGCCAGCGCGCGGATGACGCTCGCGTGCCGAGGACAGAAAGGGGTGCGCTCGATGAACTGGATGTGCTTGCGGCACCACCAGCTCTTGCATTCGCGCCCCGTGAGATCCTTGTATGCGCATGCCCAACCGCGGCGCTCACCGCAGTCGCTGAAAGTGCATACGCCTGGGGGCTTGGAGCTGTCGGCCCGCAATGGGATCTGCGCCTTCGGCAGGTCGCTCTCGACCGAAACCGGCAGCTGATCCGATATCGCTTCCGCCGGCGGCTGGGCAGCGCCTGGCTTGGGCATGTAGTGAAATGCGCCGGAGAACTCCTCGCAGGTCTGGAAACGCTGGCTGCGATCTTTGGCCGTCGCCTTCCAGATGATCTCCATGATCGGGGACGGGATCGCTGTCGACGCGCGCGGGCGATCGAACACCTGCGAGTGCAGCACCGCCGGCAGCTGGCCGGTGAACGGCGGCTCGCCGTGCAGAAGCTCGTACAGGATCATCCCGAGCGAGTAGATGTCCGAGCTCGCGTCCACCTTCTCGCCTTTGACCTGCTCGGGCGCCATGTACGCGGGAGTGCCGACCATGCTGCCGGTCGCCGTCAAACGGTGCTTGTCGTCGATGAGCTTGGAGATGCCGAAGTCGAGGATCTTGGTTTTGCCGCGATTGGAGATGAGGATGTTGTCAGGCTTCAGGTCGCGGTGAACAATCCCGTAGTCATGCGCGACACCTACCGCTGAGAGCAGCTGCTGCACGAGGTCGACGGAAACGTCGACGCTGAAGCGTCCGTACTCGTCCAGCCAGGAGCGCATCGATCGTCCCTCGACCCACTCCATGACGATGAAGAGCACCGGGCCGTCCTCATCGAAGTCATAGACGCGGACGATCCCCGGATGGTTGAGGGCTGCGACGGTGGCCGCCTCGCGATGAAAGCGCTGGCGGAAGCTCGCATCGCTCGAGTACTGCTCGGCGAGCACTTTGATCGCCACGGGGATCTCCAGGCGTGGATGAGTTGATCGGTACACCACGCCCATGGCGCCACGTCCGAGCTCAGCCTCGATCGGATACTTGCCGAGTTGTGTCGTACTCAAACTTGGTCTAGTGGGGAGTCAGTATGCCGCACGGTGCCGCGCGCGCTCGATCACAAGGCGAGGCACCGCCGCCGTAAACCCGCGGGTGTGTTATTTGAAGACGCTGAGCGGCATATAGAAGGAAACCCCGAAGTTCGGCTGGTCGACGATCTGGCTGATTCGGAGGTCGCCGGCCAGGCTGCAGAGGATGTACGCGTCCTCGCGGCTCAACCCATGATCGGCGACCAGCCAGGCGATGGAGTCGCGAACGGCGTTCCGAGCGTTCTCCATCAGATCCGGGCCCAGACCGCACACGGCGTGGTAGCCGGCCGCATCGCTTCGCGGCTGGAGGGGCGTCGGCGGCGTCAGGAAGTGGTAGCTCCATGGCCGCAATGACCCGCCCTTGACGACGTTGAACCGGAGCGAGAATGTCATCGGGCATTCGATCCCGGTAACGCAAACCTCGCCGTCTCCCTGCGCGGCGTGGCAGTCGCCGGCCGAGAACATTCCGCCCTTCACGAACACCGGCAGGTACAGCTTTGTACCTGCTGTCAGGTGGCGGGTATCGATGTTGCCTGCGCCTTTGGTAGGGGGCAGCACGGCGTGCTGTCCGGGCTCATCGGTGGCCACGCCCATGGTGCCGCAGAACGGCGCGATCGGGATGTGGATGTCCTGCCGCAACTCGGCCGAGGTCCGGTTGCCCAGCTCGAAGTAGCGGACATAGGGATCGGGGAAATCGGCGGCCAGCAACCCCAGGTTCGGCAGCAGCGCAGTCCAGCCCCAGGATCCAGGGCGCAGCGTCAAGATCTCCACTTCGAGCACGTCGCCCGGTTCGGCGCCTTTCACGAATACAGGACCGCCGAGCGGATAGAGCTTGTCGAAATCGAGCGAGCCGAGCTTGGCGGCGGGGTCGCCCTGCTTGAGCTGGCCGGAGGTCACTTCTTCGGTGTCGAAGTGGACGGTATCCCCGGCCTCGATCTCCACCGCGGGCCGAAGCGAGTTGTCCCACTTGTAATGGAACGTGTCGCGCGGGATCGTGTGCTCGCGCACACCTGCGCGCGCCATCACGCTCGACCTGCCGGCGCCGCGCTCTCCTTAATAGGAGCAGCGTTCGCGCGCAAGACCTTCTTGTCGAACTTGCCGACCGATGTCTTCGGCACCTCGTCGATGAACCGAACCTCGTCAGGCAGCCACCATTTGGCGACCTTGTCTCGGAGGAAGTCGACGATCTCTGCCTGCGTCACCTGTCCCTTGAACTCGGGCCTCGGCACGGCGAAGGCCACCGGCCGCTCGTCCCACTTCGGATGGACGAGACCGATCACGGCCGCCTCGAGGATCTTCGGGTGGGCCATTATCGCGTTCTCGAGCTCGACGGATGAGATCCACTCACCCCCGGACTTGATCACATCTTTGGTGCGGTCGACGATCTGGATGTAGCCCTCGGGCGAGATCTTGGCGACATCGCCGGTGCGGAACCAACCGTCCTCCGTCAGCTTGTCGGGGTCGTAACCGTTGTGGTAGCCGCGGGCAATCCACGGCCCGCGCACCTGGATCTCGCCGAACGCAACTCCGTCCCAGGGCAGCTCTTCGCCCGAGGCCGCGTCGCAGATGCGGATCTCGACTCCGGGCACGATCATGCCCTGGGTCAGGCGGGCGTTGAGCTCGTCCTTTGGATCGGTGCCCGCGCGCGGGCGCGCGACGCTGCCCAGCGGCGACGTCTCGGTCATGCCCCAAGCGTGCAGCATGCGCAGGCCGAGCCCGTCCATCGCCTCCATCACCGAACGCGGGATGGCCGATCCACCGCAGATCACGGTGTGGACCTTGGGCAGTCGCTTGCCGCTCTCCTTCAGGAATGTCGCGGTGTTGATCCAGATCGTGGGCACGCCGGCCAGGATGGTGGCGTCCTCCTGCTCGGCCAGCTCGACTATCGACTTGGCGTCGCCCATGAACCGATCGGGGAAGAGGACCTTGCAGCCCGCCATGCCGCACGCGTAGGGGAGGCCCCAGCTGTTGGCATGGAACATCGGCACGATGGGGAGGACAGTGTCCTTCTCGGTCAGCCCCAGGTTGTCCGCCTGGAGCACTCCCATGGTGTGGATGAACTGCGAGCGGTGGGAATAGACGACCCCTTTCGGGTTGCCGGTGGTCCCGGACGTGTAGCACATGGCAGCGGCCATGCGCTCGGACAGCTTCGGCCACGCATAGTCGTCGTTCTCCGCCTTGAGCAGGGTCTCGTAATCGAGCATCTCACCCAGGCCGTGGTCGGCGGGGGCCGGTGCGCCATCGGTCATGAGAATGATGGTCTTTATGCTGGGAATCTTTCCGGCCAGCGGTTTCAAAAGTGCGACCAGCGTCTGGTCCACGAAGAGGACCTTGTCCTCGGCGTCGTTGATGATGAATTCCAGGTGCTGCGGGAACAGCCGCAGGTTGAGCGTGTGCAGGACGGCGCCCATGCTCGGTACTGCGTAGTAGAGCTCGAGGTGGCGGTAGTTGTTCCAGGCCAGTGTCGCCACCCGGTCGCCGGGCTTCACGCCTAACCTCTTGAGCGCGCCGGCCAGCTGGTTGATGCGAAGTACCATGTCGCCGTTCGTCGTGCGGTGGTATCCCTGCTCGCGCTTGGTGACGATCTCTTTCTTGGGGTGCATGCGCTCGATGCGCCAGAGCACGTGCTGAATAGAGAGCTCGTAGTCCTGCATCAAGCCTTCCACCGCAGGCACCTCCAATCCTTGGTTGTCGAGGAGATAAGGAATCTCGAAAGGTCGATGGTAAGCCCGCCGGGCGTAGGATGCACACCCATGGTTCCCTGGGGCCGGGCGGATCTCCACACCCACACAACCGCCAGCGACGGCTGGCCGACGCCGGCGCAACTTGTCGATCATGCCTCCAGGCGGGCGGCGCTGAATGTGATCGCGGTAACCGATCACGACACCATCGAGGGTGCCCTGCGTGCTGCGGACCTCGCGGCAAAGCGTCGAAGGATTCACGTCGTCGTCGGCGAAGAGGTGTCCAGTCGCGAAGGACACATCGTTGGTCTCTTTCTCGAGCGTCGCGTCAAGCCTGGTATGTCTGCCGCGGCGACCGTCCACGCGATCCACGATCAGGGTGGGCTTGCGATTGCGGTGCATCCGTTCTGGCGTACAGCGCGCCAGATGAGGAGCGGGCCGGTTCACGGAGTTGGATGGCTGGCTGCGGAGCTCGCCTTCGACGGCGTCGAGGTGGAGAACGCGACACCTGGCTTCTACGTCGTGAACCAGCTCGCCCGCCGCTTGAACTTGGGGCTCGGGGCCGCGGAGGTAGGGTGCTCCGACGCTCACATAGTGGATGCGATCGGCCGGGCGTTTACAGAGTTTCCCGGCACGACACCGAAGGCGCTGCGGACGGCGATCGAGACGGGGACGACCGTGGCGGGTCGGCGGCGCTACCGAGCGATGGGTTTGATGCGGTACGCGGCCTGGGGGCTGAATCACGAGCGGTACGTCGCGGTAGTCTGAACTGCCTCCCAATCTTGAGGTGGCGCCAAACAAACTGGGGAGGCTCGCCACGCCCGCTTAGCTCAGGGGACCAGAGCATCTGTCTTCGGAACAGAGGGTCGGGGGTTCGAATCCCTCAGCGGGCACCTTTTGCCAGATGGTCCGCAATTGCCGCATGGCACGGATCCCTCCAAATCCAACGTTTGGCCTCGCGTAGCTTGGGTACAAATGTTCGTAGCAGTGGACGAGCTAGCTCCTGAGCCTGTTGATCAAGTCCATCCGAGGCTCCGATACCGATACGGCGAGGCGCGCTCCGTGTGGCTTGCTAGCACGGGTGAGGATCGCCGGGTCTGTACCGAGTGTCGAATTGAATATCCACTTCAGGACTTTCATCGGATCGATAGAGACCGACGAACGACCATCTGTCGCACTTGCAAACTCGAAAAGCAAAGGGAGTATCGAGCTGGACTGTCCGCGGATCGTGTCCGACGAGGTTGATCGGCCCTTGCCGAAATCTAACTGTGGAGGAAGGAACAGGCAAGTTTTGGATTGAAGAGCGCAGCTGAATCACAAGCGCGCCTGACTCGGATCAGGAGGTTGCGAGTTCGAGTCTTGCCGCGGGTACCAGCCCAGTGGGGCTTCGGTAGAATCAACCGGCTGCAGCTGGGCGGCTGGCGGAACTGGTAGACGCGCACGTTTGAGGGGCGTGTGAGGCAACTCATCCGGGTTCGAGTCCCGGGTCGCCCACCACCGATTTGATCTCAGCTTGGCCACGTGATTCGCGATTGGCACGGCTGGGTCTGTCCTGTAACCAACCGCGGCCGGGCCCAAACGGAGGTGGACCTACCCCGCTGGCTCCTCAGGCTCCCGAACAGTCATGCTGGCTGGCATAAGCTGCGCCTCCCCGTCTGTGTACTCGACGAGGTAGAGAAGAGTGCCTACGGGCCAATCCCGATTGTGTGCCCACTCGATACGAACGGTCTCAAACGAGACCGCGGAGCCAACGGCCCCCGGCCGCAAGTGGACCGGAGCATCTGATTTCACCCGCACCGTCATCCCGTACTCGAATCCGGGTGGTTGCGGCTCAATCACGTGCCCATGCTACGTCTGGCGGCCGCACTCCTCTTTCCGCACCTGACGAACCCGCATGGAGATAGGCGTGCTGCTCCGCGCGAGCACTATAAAGACCGGCTATTCACGCGGAGCTACGTGGCTCGGGTCCACACCGCCACCCGCCGCGGGCATGACTATAATTCTAGTCATGAGCGAAACAATGCCACTCGCTGCGGTCAAGGCGCATTTCTCCGAGGTGGCTGATCGGGTCGAAAAGCAGCAGGAACGAATTGTGGTCACTCGGAATGGCCGGCCGGCTTTGGTCTTGATCAGTCCCCACGACCTCGAGAGTCTCGAGGAGACCCTGGCCATCCTGTCCGACAAGCGGCTTATGGCAAAGATTCGTAAGGGCTTGATGGAGGCGGACGCTGGGCAGGGGATCCCGCTAGAACGAGGTGCAGTTAGTCGTCGGAAAGGGTGACCTCGAAACGGTGGCGGATCGAGATGATGCCATCAGCAAGGCGTGACCTCAACAGACTCAAAGAAGCAGCTGCGTCGGCGGTGTTGGAGGCGATTGACCACATCGCGGATGCGCCATATCGGATGGGCAAGCCGCTACGTTTCGAGCTCGAAGGCCTTTGGAGTGCGAGACGGGGTCCCTACCGAGTCATCTACCGCATTGATGAAGGCGAGCGACTCGTCCAGATCATCACGATCGACCACCGGTCGGACGTCTATCGTCGGGCCCGCCGAGGCTGACGGCAGCGCCTTTGAGAGTCCCGGGTTCGCGTTACGGAACTGCGGCCCACCAAAGTCGAGGCCGTCACTCCCGGCCACGCATGCGCTCACACTTACGGATGTGCCTGAGAGCAAGGAGCTCAACCCCGCCACACAGTTCCGCGAGCTCTACGACCAGGAATATCTCTCCGTCTATCGCTCCATCCGCGCGGTGGTCCTCGACTCCGCGGCCGCCGAGGACCTGACCCAGGAGACCTTCGTACGCGCCTACCGGGCGCGAGACCGGTACACCCCGACCGCCCCTCCCGGCGCCTGGCTGCGCCGCATCGGCATCAACCTCGCGATCTCCCACCTGAGGCGGCAGAAGCTGGCCCGATACCTACCGGCTCGCCTGTATGTGGCCCCCGACCGGCGAGACTACGACCGCGCCGAGGCGCGCGACGTGGTGACCAAAGCCCTCACCGCCCTGAGCCCGAAGCTGCGCGCCGCCGTGATCCTTCACTACTACGACGGTTTGACCCGGGAGGAGATCGCCAGCGTTCTTGGAGTGCCCGCCGGTACGGTGGCGTCAAGGATCGCGAAGGCGGTGGCAATCATGAGAAAGGCGACCGGGAGCGACCAAGACTGGGAACCGAAGCGTTCGAGTAATGAAGGTGCCCTACGTGGAAGATAGACCCACACAGGAAGGGTCGGCCGTACCCTCCGAAGCAGACCTAGGCCGGATGATCCGGACCACTGTCGACACATGGAGGCCGCGCCGAGGCCCCGATTGGTCAGACCTCATGGTCCGGATCGCCGGGAGTGGGCCTCCCGCCTGGCTCCTGTACACCACCGCCAGCGCAGCCCTGGTCGTCATTTTGGTCGCGGCGTATCTCATCGGCTCAGCTTTGCAGCTGGGCGCGCTGGCTCCGCAGCCTGTCCCGGGCAACATCCACCAGGGGCCCTAGAACAGCTCGACCTCTTCGCCGAGACGGCGCTCTCGGGCGGCGGCCAGGACGACGGAACCGGCCGCCAGATCCCAGAGCGCCAGGCCGTGCGACTCGAACAGGGTGATGCCAGGCTCGGCGGGAGGCTTCCAGGTCCCCGTGAGGACTGAGCCGAGCTCGGTCGCCCGATCCCAGTCGAAAGTCCCTGCCGCATTGGCCTGGATCAGGTCGCCGCTTTCCAGCTGGGCGGCGGCGAGCTGGTCGACGACCACCGTGCGCGCACGCGCCACCAGGTCGGCCGGCATCTCTGTCCGGTTTGGGAAGTTCGAGCCGGCGCCGACGACCACGGCGTGCTCCTCGACCCATCCCGCTTCGATCACCGGTACCGAGCTAGTGGTCATCGTGATCACGACATCGGCCCCTCTCACCGCTGCCTCCGCGCTCCCTGCCGCGACCACCCTGAGGCTGAGCTCCGCGGCCTGCGCGGCGGCAAACGCCGCCCGGCGGTCAGGATCCCGGCTGAAAACGCGGATCTCCTTGATCTGGAGGACACGTGAGATCGCAAGTGCCTGGGTGACGGCCTGGTGGCCGGCGCCGATCAGGGCCACCGTGGCCGGCTGCCGCGGAGCCAGCGCTCGCACCGCGACCGCGGTGGCGGCGCCGGTGCGATAGGCGCCCATCAGCTCCGCCTCGATAAGGGCTTGGAACGAACCGTCGAGGGCAAAGAGGACGACCAGGAAACGCACCCGGCCCGCCGCCACGGTATACGCCTTCAGGCCGGTGCAGCCGCCTCCGGGATAGGAGGCGAACATCACGTTGAGCAGGCCTCCCGGCGCGAAAGCGCGGCGACGAGGCTCGTTCTGGGCGGTCCCATCTCCGAGCTCGTGCATGGCGGCGTCAACTGCCGCGATCACCGCGTCCATCTGGATCACGCGCTCCACGTCGGCTTCGCGCAGGACCAGGGTCACGGCAGGGAGAATAGCGCCCATGGCCCAAAGCGCCTTGAACGTCGGGCTCATAGGGCTCGGCACCGTCGGCTCGCAGGTTGCCGAGCGCATGCTCACATGGCGTTCGCAGCTGGCGCGCCGCGCCGGAGTCGAGCTTTGCTTGCGCCGCGTGCTCGTGCGGGATCTCGCCAAGCGGCGTTCAGTCCAGATCGAGCCAGATGTGATGACCACCGACCCCTCAGGGCTTCTCGACGACCCCGATATTCAGGTCGTGGTGGAGGTGGCGGGCGGCGACGAGCCGATGCGCGGCTACCTCGAGCGCGCCCTTCGCGCCGGCAAGCATGTCGTCACCGCCAACAAGGTGGTGATGGCCAAACACGGCCTCGAGCTCCTCGAGCTGGCGGCTGAGAAGAACGTCGACCTCTACTTTGAGGCCGCCGTCGGCGGCGGCATCCCCCTCATCAGCACGTTTCGCACCGATCTCCAGGCGAATCGAATCGAGCGCCTGTCCGCCGTCATCAACGGCACTACCAACTACGTTCTCGGGCGGATGGGCGCAGACGGCCTTTCGCTGGATGAGGCAGTGCGAGAAGCCCAGGCCGCGGGGTTTGCCGAGGCGGACCCCACTGACGATGTTGGCGGTTTCGATGCCACCTACAAGCTGGCGATCCTGGGGTCGATCGCCTACGAGATCAAGGTTCGGCCGGAGGACATCTTCCGCGAGGGCATCGAAGGCATCGAGCCGGTGGACTTCCGCTATGCGCGCGAGCTGGGCTATGCGATCAAGCTGATCGCCCACACCCAGCGGCACCCCGGCCGCATCGAGGCGCGAGTGCATCCCGCGATGGTGCCGCTCGACCATCCGCTCGCCCAGGTCGAAGGCGCCAACAACGCGGTGTTCGTCGAAGGCGACCTGGTGGGACAGGTGCTGCTCGTGGGCCAGGGCGCGGGCGGGCGCCCAACTGCCTCGGCGGTGGTCGGAGACCTGATCGACGTCGCCCGCTCCATCCGCCGCGGCGTCCAAAGCCGTCCCTCTTTCAGCTTCGACGACCGCGTGGCGGTGATCCCGATGGGCGAGGTGATGACGCGCGCGTACTACCGCATCCGCGTCGACGACCGGGCCGGCGTGCTGGCCGCGATCGGCCAGGTGTACGCCGAAGAAGGGGTCAGCATCTCGAGCTTCATACAGAAAGATGCCTGGGTCCAGGAGCGGACCGCGGAGCTCGTTGTCACGACGCATCCCTCCAGCGAAGCAAGCCTGCAGCAAGCGCGCGCCCGGATCGCGAAGCTGGAGCCGGTGCACGCGGTGTC
>VBIU01000175.1 GCA_005880945.1 Chloroflexota bacterium
AGGCGATGCGGACCGACATCCTCAAGGTGGACCAGTACCCTGAGATCACGCTCGCGTCGAAACGCATCACGCCGTCGGACGGCGAGTACCGCATCGACGCTGAGCTGACGATGGTGGGCCGGACGCGCGAGCTGCCGGTCGAGGTACGGGTCGAGATCGGGCCGGACACGCTGCGCGCCGTGGCCGCGTTCGCGGTGAAGCAGACCGATTTCGGGATCAAGCCGTTCCGGGGCGGACCGGCGGGGACGGTGCGGGTAGCCGACCGGGTGACGTTCGACATCGAGGCGGTGGCGGTGCGCGACCACTAGCCGCCACCGCCCTTCCAGTTCCTTCCTTATCAGTGATCCACAGCCTCGCGTACGGCGACTTCCGCTACTTCCGCATGGCCCGGACGTTCTTGGGCCGGGCGCTGTACTGGACGGGCGTGTATCTCGTAGACGGACTCCTCGTCGACTCGGGCCCGCCCAACCTTGCGCGCGACGTGCGGCGCCTGGTGAGCGAGCTCGGGGTCCGTCAGTGCGTCACCACCCATTCCCACGAGGATCACTCGGGCAACCACGCTCTCCTCGCGGGTGCGCTGCGCATCACCCCACTGGCGCACGCCGTGGCGGCGGGGCGACTCGCGCAGCGCGATGCGGCGCCGCAGCTGTACCGCCGCCTGGCCTGGGGAGTGCGGGAGCCCGTCCACGTCGCCGCGTTAGGCGACTGGCTCGAGACGCCGCACCATCGGTTTCAGGTGATCCACACTCCCGGGCACGCTCCTGACCATGTGGCCCTGTGGGAGCCGCGCCGCGGCCTGTTCAGCGGCGACCTCTACGTCGCGCCGAAGCTGCGCTACCTGCGCGCCGACGAGGACGTGCACGCGATGATCGAGTCGCTGCGGCGCCTGATCGCGCTCGAGCCAGTCGCGCTATTCTGCCAGCACCGCGGACAGGTGGAGCACGGTAGCACGCGGCTCCGCCACAAGCTCGAATTCCTCCTCGAGCTGGGCGAGCGCATTCAGGCGTTGCGCGGGCGGGGGCTGGACGAGGCCGAGATCGCGCGGGCCTTGCCCGGGAGCGATCTGTTCTGGCGGCTCTGGACGGGGGGAGACTTCTCGAAGCGAAACTTCGTGACCGCCTTCCTGCGGCCGAGGAGCTAGCTCCCGGCGCGGCTCGCCAGATACTCGCGCGCTGCGCCGAGCACCTGTCGCTGTACGTCGGCGATCGACCCTTCGAGCGACGCTCCCGCCGCCCGCTTGTGTCCCCCGCCGCCGAACCGATGCGCCAGGTCCGCGACGTCCACGTCCCCCATGGAGCGAAAGCTCACCTTGATCCGGCCGTTCGCGATCTGGCGGAACAGCAGGGCGAGGCGCACTCCGGCGATCGAGCGGGGATACTCAACGATTCCGTCGAGGTCGTCCGCCGTCGCCCCGTGGCGGTGCAGCGCGTCGGGCGGCACCGTTACCCACGCCAGACCGGCCTCCGGCTCCACCACCAGCGTCTGCAACACCTCTGTCATCAGCCGCACGCGGCCTTCGGGCGCGCTGGCGTACACCGACTCGTAGATCGACTCCGGGTCGACACCGCGCTCGAGCAGCGCCCCCGCGACGCGCAGCGCGCGGGGGCTCGTGTTCGCGAACCGGAAGGCACCCGTGTCCGTGAGGAGGCCGACGTACAGCGCCCGCGCCGCGTCGCGTGAGAGCGGCCAGCCGACGGCGCTCGCGAAGTCGAACACCAGCTCGGCGGTCGCCGCCGCTTCCGGCGCGACGAGCCGTGGTCCGTCCGGGAGCGACCCCTGGCTGACGTGATGGTCCATGCACACGACGGAGTGGGACTGCTTGATGGCGCGCTGCAGGTCGCCGAGACGGCCGATGTCGGAGATGTCGAGCACGACTACGACATCCGCGGCCTCGATCTCCTTCGCGGCCCGATCGGAGTGGTCCGCCCCGTTCGGCACGAGAAAGCCGAAGCGCTCCGGGATCGGCGTCGGGTTCGCGATCGCCGGCCGATGCCCACGCGCGGCGAGGAGGTGCCACAGCGCGACCTCGCTGCCCACGCCGTCGCCGTCGGCGTTCACATGCGTCGTCAAGGCGACGCGCGCACCCGGCGCAAGCACGGCCGCGACGCTCTTCGCCGCGACGGCGCGCTCGGGCGGAACCGGCACTCCATTCAGCATCACTACAAGATACGTCGAGACTAGAAGAGACGTCGAGCAAAGGCGTAACACGAAGGCGTCACGCGACACCGTCACGCGAAGGCGTCCGACGCTCTTGCGTGACGTCTTTGCGTGACCTCTCCGTGCTACGCCTTCGCTAGACGTCTTTTCGCAGTGCCGAATGTTTCCGCCCGTAACTCCAGTAGATCGCCAGTCCGATCGCGAGCCACGCGGCCAGACGGATCCACGTGTCGGCGGGCAGCGTCAGCATCAAGCCGAAGCAACACAGGATGCCCAGGATTGGGACGACCGGAACCCAGGGCGTGCGGAAGGGGTGGTGCAGGTCGGGACGCTTGGACCTGAGGATCCCACCCCGCCGCACACCAGCATGAACGCCAGCAGCGTGCCGATGTTGACCCAGGTCCCGAGCAGCTGCAGCGGCAAGATCCCGGTGGCCAGGCAGACCGCAATGCCGGTGTAGATCGTGGAGAGGTAGGGGGTGCGGAAGCGGATGGACTTTGCCGGCCCAGGGCGCGAGCAGGCCGTCGCGAGACATCGAGTAGAAGACACGGGATTGTCCCAGCAGCATCACGAGGATCACGGACCCGATGCCCAGGACCGCGTCGACGTCGATCGCAAGGGATCGGGGCCGAGGCGCTGGTGGGCGAAGTAGAGCTGCGCGCTCGAGACGATCCCGAGCACCGTCCAGAAGCCAAACCATTTCAACCGTCGCATGGAACTGAATCGAACGGCGTCACGCCTCAGCCTTGGAAGCGAGCTTCGAGTGCCGTACCCCGTACGCGACGTAGAACACGATGCCGATCACGAACCAGATGATGAGCCGCTCCCAGGTGGTCCGGGAGAGATGGATCATCAGGTACAGGGCCGACACCGCCCCGGCGGGTGCCACGAACCAGATCCACGGCGCGCGGAACGCTCGCGGCAGACCCGGCTCCCGGACCCGCAGCACCAGCACGCCCACAGAAACGATCACGAACGCGAGCAGCGTGCCGATCGACACGAGGCTTGCCGCATCGCGAATCGGCAGGATCGCGGCGAAGAACGCGACGATGATGCCGGTGATAATCGATGTGATGTAGGGCGTTTGGAACTTGGGGTGGATCTTGTTCACGAACTGAGGCAACAACCCGTCGCGCGACATGGTCCAGAACACGCGCGATTGGCCGAGCAGCATCACCAGGATCACGGAGGAGAGCCCCGCGATCGCGCCCAGCTTGATCAGCGTGGACATCCAGCCGAGCCCGGCATGGTCGGCCGCGACCGCGATGGGGTCGGGGACGTTCAGCTCCTTGTAGGACATCACGCCGGTCGCGATCCCCGACACCAGGATGTAGAGCACCGTGCAGATCAACAGCGACCCGATGATGCCGATCGGCATATCCTTCTGCGGGTTCCTCGCCTCCTGCGCCGCGGTACTCACCGCATCGAAGCCGATGTATGCGAAGAACACGATCCCGCCACCCGCCACCACACCGTCCCACCCGAAATGCCCGCTCCCCTCTCCCGGCGGAATGAACGGGTGCCAGTTGGCGGGGTTGACCGCGGGCGCGGCGAAGACGATGAACAGCAGCACGACGGCGAGCTTGATGAAGACGATGACGTTGTTGGTGGTGGCGGATTCCTTGATGCCGATGACGAGCAGGGTCGTGACGGCAGCGATGATGATGACGGCCGGCAGGTTGAAGACTGCCGTCACTGTGCTCCCGTCGTGGCACTGCACCACGGTACCGCGCGCCGCTGAGAGGGCGCACGGGACGTCGAACCCGATGTCGTGCAGGAACGACACGACATACCCCGACCAGCCAATCGCCACAGTGACCGCACCCAGCGCGTACTCGAGGACCAGATCCCAGCCGATGATCCAAGCGAAGATTTCGCCCAGCGTGGCGTAACCGTAGGTGTACGCGCTCCCCGCCATCGGCACCAGCGATGCGAATTCCGAATAGCACAGTGCCGCGAAGATCGATGCGATGCCGGCGAGGATGAAGGAGAGCACGACCGCCGGACCGGCGTTCACGGCGGCCACCGTCCCGGTCAACACGAAGATGCCCGTGCCGATGATGGCACCGATCCCAAGCATCGTGAGATTGAGCGCCCCGAGGGCGCGCTTGAGGCTGTGGTCGGTCAGCGCCTCGGTCTGCAGGTCGGTGACGCTCTTCCGTCGGAGCAGATTCATGCGACCCTCGAGCGAAGGGGAGAGCTACGGCCTGGGGACGGGCGCTAGAGTAGGCCCCGGCCCCCCAGCCTGTCAAGCCGCGCCGGTCGTCAGATGCTGTAGTTGGGCGCTTCGCGAGTGATCACCACGTCGTGCGGATGCGACTCTCGCAACCCGGCGGTAGTGACCTGGATGAACTCGGTCTCGATCTGGAGGGCCTTGATGTCGCACACGCCGCAGTATCCCATGCCGCTGCGCAGGCCGCCCGCCATCTGGAAGATCACGTCGGCGACGGGCCCCTTGTAAGGGACGCGGCCCTCGATCCCTTCCGGCACGAGCTTGGACGGGGACACCTCGCCCTCCTGGAAGTAGCGGTCGCCGGAGCCTTCTTCCATGGCGCCCAGGCTCCCCATGCCGCGGATCACTTTGAAGCGCCGTCCCTCGAGCAGGAACGACTCCCCGGGGCTCTCTTCCGTGCCCGCGAGCATCGAGCCCATCATCACGCTGGCGGCGCCGGCGGCGAGCGCCTTCACGACGTCGCCCGAGTACTTGATGCCCCCATCGGCGATCACCGGCACCT
>VBIU01000176.1 GCA_005880945.1 Chloroflexota bacterium
ATCAGTAGAGAGTGCGGCCGTTTCGCGGCCGACGAAGCTGAGCGCTACGGGACCAGTGGCAGCAGCAGGTGCGAGGGGTGCCTCGTGTCGTGGTGGATCGTGACGTCGGCTGGGATCGCCCGGCCGCTGACGCCGACCGGCTCGCCGGTGTTCGGGTTGAGGTCGAACCGCGGATAGTTGCTGCTGCTGAGATCGAGGCGGATGCGGTGGCCCCTTACGAACAGATTGCTGGTCGGAGCCAGCAGGACGTCCACCTGGTAGATCTCCTCTGGCCTCATCAGCTCGGGGCGTGAGCGATCGTTGCGATATCGCAGGCGCAGAATGCCGTCCTGCACGTTGAGCGCGTACCCGTCCGGGTAGTCGACGCTGGGCGGGTACACGTCAAGCAGTTTTGCCGTCAGGTCGGTATCCGCCACGTTCGTCGACACCCAGACCCGCACGCTGAGCGGGCCGGTAACCTCAGTGTCTCGCAACAATGGCTCCGTCTGGAACGAGAGGACGTCGTGACGCGCATTGAGGGGTAGCTCGTTCTCACAGCCGAAAAGGCCGGGGCGCCCGCGCTGATCGAACCCGCCGGGCGGCATCACCGCTGCCGCCGCGGAGATGCTGCCGCCGATCGTCGGCACTGGATTCGCGGGATCGTACCGGTAGGTCTGTGAGCTCGGCCCCGCCTCCGGGGCCTCAGCGCGGAGCGAGCCATCCGGCCATAGGTGGTAGGGAGTGGGGAGCGCCCGGCGCAGCGGCCACTCGTTCTCGTCGCGCCAGCGGCCGCCGTGGTCGAGCCGCCCGCTCGGCAGCTTGCGACCGCTGCCACCGCCCATCACGAAGAGACGAACTGGGGGCCCCTCGAAAAAGCCGGTTTCTAGCCTGCGCAGCGCGGCGTCGAAGAAGCGGAGGCGGTAAGTATCGTAGTCGTCGAGCGGTGCGTCGATCCCGAAGTCGGCGTCGCCGGACCAGCTCTGCCTCAGTGCGTCGACGCCGTGTGTCCAGGGACCGATGATCATGCGCACGGGCCCTCGCTTGCGGCGTCGCAGCTCGACGAAGTTATCGATGGTCGCGCGCGTATAGGTGTCGTACCAGCCGCTGAGGAGACACAGCGGCACGTCAGCGTACTGGTCGTAGTACTCCTCGATGTTGTAGCCGCGCTGCTTCCAGTAGTCGTCGTAGTCGCCGTGTCGCACCACATCGAGAATCCAGCGCTCGATAGAAGGGAAATTGCGCAGCATTGAGACGCCCGGCTTGAGTGGCGTGCGGCGCAGCCAGTCCTCCACCGCCTCGGACTCGCGGCGGGCGGCCGCGCGCAGTACTGGGTCGCGAAGCGCTTGCGGTGACTCTGCTGCCATCCTGAGCGCATAGACCAGGAAGCGGAGCTCGGCCGCGCCGCCCTGGCGCATGGACCCGGTGTGGTAGTTCGACATCGCCTCCGAGGCGAAAACGGCGGCAAGGTGGGGAGGGGCGAGTGAAGCGAGGGCATGCTGGTCGCTGCCCGAGTAGGAGAGACCGATCGTCCCCACCTTGCCGTCCGACCACTGTTGCACCGCCAACCACTCGACGGTGTCGTAGCCGTCCTCGGCCTCCAGCGCGAATGGATACCACTCACCCTCGGAGTCGTAGCGGCCGCGGACGTCCTGAATCGCGACGGCGTACCCGTGGCGACACAAGAACTTGGCGGTGCCGACCGTGTCCAGGGCCTGGCGACTGTACGGGGTGCGCTCCAGGATGGCAGGGAAGCGGCCGGACACTAGGCGGCCGTCCCGCGCCGGGAGATAGAGGTCGGTAGCGAGGCGCACGCCGTCCCGCATGGTCACCATGACGCCGCGCTCCGCGCGCACGTCGTAGATCGCGGCCGATCCGTCCCGTTCCGTCATCGTTCGTTCCTTGCCTATTGGTGGCTCATTCCTTTACATCCGGCGCCACAGAGTGGGCGCTGCCGATCTCGAGGTGTCGCGAACCCGGCCCGCGGCCATCGGTGTTCACGGCGCCCCGCACGTGACTGTCGAGCTGATCCTAGCGACAGCTGCGATGGCTGCGAGTAGATCCGTCGCGTCGAAACTGGCTTCAGCGATCTGTAGACCGGAAGGTCATGTAGTAGTTCGTGTAGTACTCCAGGTGAGTCTGGTGGACGAAACCGGCTTGAAACTGGCAGCTGAGTCATCGAAATGAACTCAAATCCTCGAAATCGATCTCGGTGGACGAGAGAGCCTAGATTTCGGGACCGTGAGGCCCCGGGTTCAAATCCCGGGCCCCCGACCAATTCTGTATTCAAACCGGCGATTTCTGGCGTCGTCCAGAGCCGCCGGGGCACAGATTCGCTGGAACCTCGCTGAGACCGGCAAATTTATTGCCGGTGGTCGCGAAATTTCGGGGTCAACCATGGGTCAGGCCACCTCTCGCGTCTGGAGACCTGAATGGGTCGGTCGGCGGAGCGATCCGGTTCAGCGCGTCAAGGGTCGGCCACGGCGGTCCCTGGCGCAGGGCTCTGAGATTCGATTCCAGCTCCCGCTCGCGGTTCGGGAGCTGGTCGTCCGGCTCGCAGCGGATCAGCGCGACCCTCGCAAGTACGAACCCCCGGCACTCATGGACCAACTCCTGGTTCGCGTCTGGATAGAGCGCAGCGACCTCTGCGGGCACGTACGCGAGGTCGTACTCGACGGGTCCTCGGCAGGGGGTGTCCCAATCTATGAAGAGAAGACCCTTCTCCGTGTCGAGCACGTTGTCCGGATGGGGTTCGCCGTGCAGGACCTGCTCATGAGTGCCTCGGTCCCGAATGGATCGTGTCAGGCTCGCGAGAGTGTTGCCGATCAGCTCCCGATCTGAAGCGGTGAGCATCGGCGTCTTATCCCGGCGTCCAAGGAGTTCCAGAGCCCCAGGAACCCACTCCATGAAGTGCGGCGGCGCGTCCGTGAGCGTTCGCATCCCGGCGTGGAGTCGTTCCAGGGCTTGTGCGTACCGGGCCGTCGGGCCACCTGGGGACGGGCGGGACTCATAGTGGCTCCAAAGGGTGCCGGACTCGTAGTAACTCCAGAAGCTGACCAAGAAGCCGCCCCTGCTATAGACCCGCAGCTCAACTCGGGGCTCGGGAGCGACGACAGGGCTGCCGGCGTCGGCTAGGCGTTGAGCGAGGCCGACCTCCAAGGGATTGAGTCCACCCGCATGAGCGACCCTTGCAAGGACGTCACAGGGAACCAGGCGCAGAGCCAGCTTGGTCGAATCGCGGAGGACGACCGCGTTCCCGACCGCTAGACCAAGGCTCGCTGCGATTGACATGGCAGCATCGACCGCGCGCCGCAGGGCCGCCGGTTTCACGACGCGATCCTCGCTGCTAGGGTGCGCGGTGACACCCAGAGAGCGCCCGTAGCAGGACAAGAGAGCGCGACGAAACGGAACCGGAGAAGGTTTCGCGGACTATTGGCCGGGCTATGAACTTCCTCGACTGTCGACACGGCAGGCAGACTCCTTTCGACTAGACGTTTGGAGCGTGCCGTGTAACGGATCGGCACGCGATGACCAGGTCAACGGACCTCAGCGTCAGCGCGTGCCTTAGCAGCCGGGTGTCATATGGCACCCATTCTGGCAGACGGACTGCATTACCACCAAGGTAGGTGGTTCGAATAAAACTGCGACCCACCATGGCTTTCGTAACGCGAACCGGGACCTTCACAGCTCGAAGTGCTCCCGCACCTCGGCGCGAAAGACTAGAAGCAAGCAGACCGAACTCGGCAGAATAGCGACCAGCACCAAGATAACTCGCCCGATATCGGTCTCTGTCTCAAGACCCACCGAAGCCGGCTGCAAAGCGCAAACAACGAAGACGACGACGAGCAGCAGCTCGATTGCGAGGAGTCCGAGGTAGGACCATCTCCGTCGGACGAAGGTCAGAGCCAGAGGCGCGCCCCCGAGGATCAAGCCGACGCCACTCATCGCGAGGCCGAACAACACGCTTTGCCAAAAAATGAGCAAGTTCTGGGTGTCGCTCGCCGCAAGAAGGTCCATTGCGAGCTCGAGGGAGGCAAAAGCCGCGATGATGACAATCAAGCCGAGCGCTTGGAGGCCCAGTAAGACCCTGGCGGCAATAAGTGCCACGCTCAAGGTTCGTTTCCGGAGCCGCGTCTCTGCCATCAAGCCAAATATGACTAGCACGTTGACTCCCGACCAATCCTGATGCGGGCGACGAGGCCTGTTACATCACTCGGCGGTACGTGATCTGGAGGTCGTCGTCCCAGTTCACGTTGTCGTACGACAGCATCCCCTTCCCTGAGATCGTCCGGTCCTCGTCCTCGAATGTGTACGTGATGCGCTGCGAGAACGGGGCATCGGGCGATGCGAACGAGCCGGCCGATGAGTGCCGGTCCATCGCCATCTCCCACCCCTCGCCGGTCACGGTCACGTCAAGGATCCTGTGGACGCCCCGCTTGTCGAAGTAGTGCATCTGGAGGCCGTCGGTGTCTCCAATTATCGAGATCGAGTCAGGGATGTCGGGGTGGTCGTAGCTGGACCGATAGATGAGGAACCGCTCGCCCTCGAGCCAATCGATCTCGCTCGACCCACGGATGATCGCGCCGGGCAGCCCCGGATGGGTCGCTTCGGTCGACCACCGGCCCGCGAGCCGCCGCCCCAAGTTCTGAAGATCAGCGTTCATGATCCATTGGACGTACGCGAGCAGCCCTCACGCTGCCTCCGCAACCTTGTACCGCAGGAAGACGCACCTCGCTCCCGACGATAGGCGATTCGGCGGCCCGGATCAGCGGTGGGCTAGCGCGAGCTCCACCGGGCGTCCGAGAAAGCGACTCATCCTTCGTCCGGCGTCCGCGACGGCCGCCGTCTCGCGCTCTGTGAGCTTTTCGAACAAACGGGCTTCGATGAGCATGGTGCTGCGCGCGGACGATCGACGCCAAGCGCCGCGCACGACACCATCGACCGTGACGACATTGGAGAGGATGCTGCCGAAGGATAAGAGCGATGGATCGAATCGCCCGGCGGTGGGCATCAGCGCAGATCGGTCGCGGTAGCCGACGGTGTACTCGTCGAAGTTGGGCAGAAGATGGGCCACCACGGCGGCGTTGCTCGCGCCTTCCGCTGCGGCGTCGGACCAGTAGTCCTTACCCTCGACGACCCGATGCTCGAGTGCGGCGCCGGCGAACGTTATCCCGCGCCTTGCCTCGCCTGCTGTCACTCCGGACCACCAGGTGAAGTCCTGGACTTGTGCGGGGCCGTGGCTGCGGAAGTAGCGGAGCGTGAGCTCGGTGAGCGCCTCGGAGCGATCCATCGCGGGCACCTTGGGCACCCGCTCTTCGAGCAGCGAATAGGTGAACTCCTTTCCTCGCCGGGGCCCGCTCACGATGAGCTGGTCCAGCTCTGCACGGAGAAGGAGGTGGGGGAGGCGTTGGCCCTCGGGGGAAATGCCCGCGCCGCTTAAAGCACGGCCGAGCTCGGGCCG
>VBIU01000172.1 GCA_005880945.1 Chloroflexota bacterium
TGCCTTCAACACCGGGCATCGACTCCGTCGCGTGGACCTGGAACTCGGAATCCTCAAACCCGGCTGCCACCAGCGCCGCGCGGTACTCGTCGATGGGGATGGTGCCGGATAGGCATCCTGCCCATGAGTCCAGGTTCTTCTTGGTGATCGGGTCGAGCGGCTCCAGCTCCACCATGTCGGCGACCGCGAACCGACCGCCCGGACGCAGGACTCGGAATGCCTCCTTGATCACCGCGGCTTTGTTTTCCGCGA
>VBIU01000173.1 GCA_005880945.1 Chloroflexota bacterium
AGGTCCGTCGGCCTGGCAGCAGCCGGCGTCCGCAGAGAGTCCCCCGGCGGGAATCACGGCGATCTGCTTGGCCACACCTGCGTACCTGGACCGGACCGCCTCTCGAACCTCGCTCATTGCACCTTGCTCCTCTGATCGATGAACGTCGATGGGTTGCATCCTAACATACCCATCGACGATTGTGGATGGATTCGCGTACAATCGACCGTATGGCAGTCAAAGCCCTCCCGATGGTTCGTCAGCGAGGCGTCTGCTGTGGACTGCCCGACGTTGACGCGACCTGGGCATCTGGGACCGCCGACCTGATGAAGGCTCTCGCCGATCCCACCCGGCTGACCATGATCGCCTCGCTCTGGAAAGCGAAGGCGCCGATCTGCATCTGCGACTTCACCGCCGGCCTGGCGTTGAGCCAGCCGACGATCTCTCATCACATGGCCAAGCTCAAAGAGATCGGCCTGGTCGAGTCCGAGAAGCGTGGCATCTGGATCTACTACCGCCTGCGCGCGAACTTGGCGCCGACAACGCGACGGGTTCTTGCCCAGCTGATCTCCTAGCTCCCCTCAAACCGTGATGACGATCTTGCCTGGGGCGTGTCCCTGCCCAAGTTCGCGAAGCGCGCCGGCGATCTCGCCCAGCCCGTGACGCTTGTCTATGACCGATCTCACTTTTCCGGACGCGAGCAGCTCCTGCAGGATCACGATGTCCGGCTTGTTCGTCTTTGCAATGAAGAAGACCGCCTTCTGGCTGCTGCCCATTGCCGCCACGCTCACCTTGACCACATGACTCAATGGACCAAGCAGGCGATTCTTCTTCGGTCCTCCGACGATGACGAGGGTTGCTGTTGGGTTGAGCACACGCTTGCACTCTGGCCACGACCTGCTTCCAGCGATGTCGAGCAGCAGGTCGTAGCGCCGGCCACTCCGGGTGAAGTCCTCGCGGGTGTAGTCGATCACGTGATCGGCGCCCAGCGATCGGACGGCATCGGCGTTCCTGGTGCTGCACACACCGGTCACTTCGGCTCCCAACGCCTTCGCGATCTGGACCGCAAACGTCCCGACGCCCCCCGAAGCGCCGTTGATCAGAACCTTCTGCCCGGGCTGAATGTGACCGTGGTCGCGAAGGCCCTGAAGCGCGGTGAGCCCCGCCACAGGCACCGCCGCCGCCGCCTCGAACGTGAGATTCGCTGGTTTCGACACCACCGCTCGATCCTCGCGAACGCTCACGTACTCCGCGAAGGCGCCGCTGCTGGCTCCGAATACCTCATCACCTGGTTGAAACTGCTTCACGTTGCTGCCCACGGCTTCAACAGTCCCCGCAAAGTCAATTCCCAATCTCTCGGGTTTCGGTTTCAGCAGCCCCATTACCAGACGTGCGACGTAGGGCGTTCCGGTCAGACCATGCCAATCAGCCGGATTGACCGAAGTCGCCCGGACCCGTACCAGCAGCTCGTCATCCGTTACTTCCGGCCTGTCGATCTCTTGGAGCGTGAGAACGTCAGGTGCGCCGTACACGTCTCGGACGACTGCTTTCACCTACCAGCACCGACCGTAAGGACAACATTCCCGGTTTTCTGCCTCGTTTCCACGTACTTTGTCGCCTCGACCACGTCCTCCAGCGGGTAGCGCCGATCGATCACCGCCCGGTACTTCCCCGCCTCGATGAGCTCTTTGAGGAACAGGACATCTTTCTTCGTGTACCGGGGAATCGGAAACAGCACTTTCCTGTCTCCGATCTTCGAGGTCCACATCGCAAGGAAGAGATTCCCGATCCCGTCGGTGGGGACGTAGATCCCGCCAGGCTTGAGCGAGCCTCTGCACCGCCAGAACGAGTGCATGCCGACCGCGTCGAAGATGAAGTCGTACTTCTCGCCGTTCCCGGTGAAGTCTTGCCGCGTGTAGTCGATTACGCTGTCGGCCCCGAGCGACCTCACAAGCTCGAGGTTCTTGGTGCCGCACACCGCGGTGACGTCGGCGCCGAAGTACTTGGCCAGCTGCACCCCGGCGGTGCCGATGGATCCAGATGCCCCGTAGATGAGGATCCGCTGGCCCTGCCGGACATCCGCTGCTCTCAGGCACATGAGGGCCAGGACCACTCCGTCACAGACTGCCGCCGCCTCTTCGAAGCTCATGCCGGCCGGCTTGTGCGCGAGCGGGGCGCTCTCCGGCATGCAGATGAACTCAGCGTGTGCCCCAAACCGGAACGCGCTGGTGCTCCCGAAGACGTGGTCGCCAACAGCGAACTTGGTGACGGCGGCGCCAACAGCTTCAACCTCACCCGCCAGCTCGCTGCCGAGGATCCGCTGCTTCGGCCGGGCGAGGCCCGTGAAGAAGCGGGTGATGAACGGTGTGGCTGAACGCAACCCGCAGTCCGTCCTGGTCACCGTCGTGGCGTGGATCCTGACGAGGACCTCGTCCTCCTTAGGGACAGGCCGCTCTACGTCTTCGAGTCGCTGAACTTCGGGCGGCCCGTACCTGTCGTGGACGACTGCTCTCATTGGTTCCCCTTCCCGTTCTCGGTTGGCTGCCCGGCGTCGATCGTCAGGACGACATTCCCTGTCTTCTGCTCTGTTTCCACGTACCGAGCTGCCTCGACCACGTCCTCCAGGGAGTAGCACCTATCGATGACGGCGCGATATTTCCCGGCTTCGATGAGCTCTTTGAGGAACAGGATGTCCTGCTTGGTGTATCGAGGTGGCAGCTTGAAGATCACCTTCTTGTCTCCGACCCTCGAGGTCCACAACGCCAGGATGAGATTCCTGAAACCGTCGGTTGCGAGGTAGCTGCCGCCCGACTTCAGCGAGCCCTTGCACCGCTCGAACGAGTGCTTGCCGACCGCGTCGAAGATGGCGTCATACGTCTGGCCGTTCTTGGTGAAATCCTCCTGCGTGTAGTCGACCAGCGTGTCGGCCCCGAGTGACCGCACGAGCTCGATGTTCTTGGTGTTGCACACGGCGGTGACGTCTGCGCCGAAATACCTGGCCAGCTGAACCCCAGCGGTGCCGATGGAACCCGACGCACCGTACACGAGGATTCGCTGCCCCCTCTTGAGGTCCGCCAGTCGCAGGCTCCACAGCGCATTGAGGAATCCGTCGCAAACCGCCGCAGCTTGCACGAAGGTCGCGCCGGCCGGCATGTGAGCGATTCGAGCGCTCTCCCCGATGCACACGAACTCCGCATGCGTGCCGAACCCCAGGCCAGTGTTGCCAAAGACGTGGTCACCAACGGCGAACTCAGTGACGGCCGCGCCGACTCCAGCGACCTCTCCTGCAAACTCGCTGCCGAGGATCGGCTGCCTCGGCCGGCGGACGCCCGAGACGAGGCGGCTGAGGACCATGACCACGAGGCCGCTCGGTCGGTTGGCTTCGCGAGTGTGGACGTCCAGCCGGTTGACCGTTGCGGCGCGCACCTTGACCAGCACCTGGTCCTCATTGGGGACGGGTTGCTCGACCTCGTCGAGTCTCAGGACCTCAGGCGGCCCGTATCTGTCGTAGAC
>VBIU01000174.1 GCA_005880945.1 Chloroflexota bacterium
CCATCTCGAATTTGCCGGCGATATCACGATCCGAAGTACGACCAAGCCAGTGAAGGTTTCCGCCGATTGTCGACTAGACAGCGCCGAGCTCTCCTGTGCGGGAGTTACGCGCATCGACGCCAGCGAGTTCGATGTTCCGGTCCCCGACGGGCCAATCCAGGTCGATCCGACCATCACGATCGAGTTCTCATTGTTCTTCGCCTAACTCTGGCTTGACTCGTGAATGCACCGCGATGACCGCGGGACACGGAATCGTCATCGAGTCCGTGTCCCGTGCCTATTCGATGGGAGGCGGCCAGGTGATCGCGCTCGACGCGGTGGATATGAATGTCGCCCCCGGCGAGTCGATCGCCATCGTCGGTCCGTCGGGATCCGGAAAGAGCACGCTCCTTCACCTCGTTGCGGGACTCGACCGGCCCACCTCGGGCCGGATAGAAGTCTTCGGGCGCCGCCTCTGGGAGATGTCGGAGCGCGAGCTGACCCGCATGCGCGCGACGAGCCTGGGTTACGTGTTCCAGGATCCGCACCTGCTTCCCGGTCTGACGGCCCTGGAAAACGTAATCGCGTCGCGCCTCCCATGGCGCGGCCGCAGGGACCTCGCCGCCGAAGCACGCGAGCTGCTCGCGGCCGTCGGTCTCGAGGGCCGCACGGAGCATGCACCGCACCGCCTCTCGGGCGGTGAGCGCCAGCGGGTCGCGCTGGCCCGGGCTTTGCTCGGCCACCCCCCGTTGCTGATCGCGGACGAACCGACCGGCAACCTCGATGCGGTCACCACCGATGACCTGTTGCGTTTGCTTGGGGAGCTGCGCAGAAGGCTCGGCCTGACCGTGCTTCTGGCCACCCACGACGCGGCGGTCGCCGCGAGCGCCGATCGGACCGTCCGCCTCGCAGGTGGACGTGTCGTGGCGTAGCGCTTGCTCTGGCTTGCCGCGCGCAGCCTACTTGCCAGGCGCATCTCCACCGCTGTCACCGGGCTCGGCCTACTGATCGCAACGCTCGGGTTCAACCTGCTCGCGAGCACCTCGCAGACGGCGGCGGCAGTGCTGCTCGGCGACATCGCCTCAGCCTGGAACACGCCCTACGACCTGCTGGTGCGGCCGGCCGGCTCCCTCACGTCCGTCGAACAGACCGACGGCCTGGTGCGCCCTAACTACGTGAGCGGTCTTGCCGGCGGCGGCATAACCCTCGCCCAGCTGGACGCGATTCGTGACGAGCCGTCGGTTGAGGTCGCGGCCCCGATCGCCGTCTCCGGATACGCGCTCTGGAGGCTGCAGGGCCTCGGCGTCACCCTGCCCAGGCCGAATCAAGGCGATCCGGTCCGGGTGTATCGCCTCAGCTTCGGTGAGACGACGGATGCGGGGATGTCGCGCTATTCGATCCAGGTCCACTACCTGGTCGTGGCCTCGTCCGGATGGTTCCGGCTCGATCCGCAGACTCTGTTCGGCCAGCTGACGACGGATAGCGTGAGGCTGAGCTGTGGGGGCACCGAGGTCACCGGCTATGAGGTCTCGTGCTGGGCGCCCAACCAGTGCTTCGGCGACCGCTGCGGGCCCGCCGAGGATCCTCCCGGCTACGGGCTCGAGATGCTGCAGCCGGTGCTGGTGGCCGGCGTCGACCCGGTGGCCGAGGCGAGGCTCGCCCACCTCGATAGGTGCGTGGTCACGGGTCGCTACCTGAATGCTTCTGACTCCCCGGAGCCCACGCGACATCGGGAACCCCCGGGCACGGTGATCCCGGCCCTGCTCAGCGACCGCTCGTTTGTCGATGCCACGATGACGACGAAAGTCGAGCGGGCCGCCGATCCGTCGGCGATCGTTCAGGGCGGCCCACCTCAAACCGCGGCGTGGACGGATCCGGTGCAAACGGACCAGACGGTCGACGCGATGTACCGCCAGTACATCCCGCACGTCGGCGAAGAGGTCGACGAGTGGCCGCTGTGGTCCGCAGGCGACGTGGAATACATACAGCAAGGCGGCGGCCTGGTCGCCAGGACCTCGTCGCCGAACACCTCCGTCATGCGGCGAGCCAACTTTCGCCAGTTCGGAGCGGGGGATGCGCTGGCCCTGCCGCCCGAGCTCGGGGATCGCTGGTTCCGGGCCGTCACGCAGCGCAGCTACGGCGGTGTAAGCGGGGACAAGTACTGGAGCAGGATCGGGACTTACGACCCCACGTGCCTGCCTGGCTTCACCCGACTTGCGGGTGGCGGTGGGCTCGACGCCTACACGGTGCCCGCGGCGAGGCTGGCCGGTGGCAAGGAGCTGCTCCCGAATCGCTCCCTCGCCGGCTATCTCAACACGCCGCCGGTGATACTCACCACTCTCCAGGGCGCGCAGTGGCTTGCAGACTCGAGGCGATTTGCCGGCGCTCCGGGCGAGGCATTCATCAGCGCAGTTCGAGTGCGTGTGCGCGGGATCGACGGCCCCACCACCGCCTCCGAGCGCCGGCTGGCTCGCGCGGCCGCGTCCATCCATGAGGCGACGGGCCTGGCCGTCGACATCGTTCGCGGCTCCTCGACCAGGGACGTCTCGATCCGGCTGGCCGCCGGCGATTTCGGCCGCCCCGCCGTCGAGATCGCAGAAGGCTGGTCGGTCAAGGGCGTCGCCATCACGTTCTCGAGCGCGGTCAGCACGCAGAACCTTGCCCTGTTCGCGCTGGCTTTGCTCGCCGCGTTCGTTCTCGTCGCCACCACCGGGTATATCGCCGCGCGAAGGCGCCACGCCGAGTTCGGCCTGCTGCGCGCACTCGGCTGGCCATCGTGGCGCATCGGGGGACTGGTGGCTTCGGAGATGGGCTGGCTAGGTCTGACCGTTGGGTTCGTGACGGTCGTGGTGACGCTGGTCGGGGGGCTGCTCCTTCGGGCCCCGGTCGCCACGCCGCTCCTGGCGGCCACGCTGCCGATCGCGATCGGTGTCGCGCTGGCCGCGTCCGCGCCCGCTGCGCTGGCGGTCGCGCGCAACACGACGATCGCGCAGATCGAGCGCCCAACCTCTGTCCGGCGAAGCCACAGGCTCCGCTCCGCTTGGGAGCTCGGACTGGTCGACATGCTGCGCACATGGAGGATCGAAGCGCTCGCCGCCGCCGGCATCATCGCTCTGGGCGCCGCCCTCCTCGCGTCGCTCGTCCTGGTGGTGGTTGCGTTCCGCGGCGAGCTCGACTCGACGGTGCTGGGCGTCGACCTCGCGGGCCGCGTCCGTCCATTTCATTTCGTGCTGGCGGCGCTTACTGTGGCGATCGCCTCGCTCGGCGCCGGCCAGGTTGTCAGCCTGAGCTACCTCGAGCGCCGGCCGCAGCTGGCGGTGCTGCGCGCGCTCGGTTGGTCGCGCACCGATCTCGGCGCGATGATCGCGGTTCAGGTCGTCGTGATCGCCTGCGTCGCTCTTGTCTTGAGCGCGTCGCTCGTTTTCGCGGCTGCGACGCTGACGAGCGCCTCCGCCGAGGCAACATGGACCGCCCTCGGCGCAAGCCTGGCCGCGGTCCTAATGAGTTCAATCATCGCCGCCTCGTTGCCGGTCGTCCAAGTCTACGCCGGCACGGTCATTGCCGCCCTGCGCGAGGAGTGATCGGTCTCAGGCTTTCGCGAACCGCAGCGAGAAATCGTCGTCTCGTCCGGTCTGTCCGAAGCTCCGGGATGACGTGCGCGTACGTGAACCGCCTGGATTTGCGTGGCCGCAAGAGTCGCCGGCTCGATTGACTCCGCCCGGTCCGAACCGCAAGATACTGCCCAAATCCTTGCGTATGCGTGACGGCCGCCGGATCCTGCTAGCTCTGCTCGGTGGCGCGGTGATAGTGCTGTCCTTTCCGGCCGTCGCGTCGGCCCACTATGAGCGTCCCACCACGGCGCCCGACGGCACCGGCCACGTCCCCACGTACCGCACCGCAGGGCAACATCTCCTCGTCTGCAAGAACGACCGGACAGACTTCGAAAAGCGAATCGCGGGCTTCTCGCAGGAGCTGCAGGATTACAACCGCGGCCTTTACGCGGAGTGCCTACAGAATGGATACCGCGACCTGCAGGCGGCGGTCGATCACGTGACCGCCGACGGGATGGCGATCCTTGTGCTGCCCGGCCTCTACCTCGAGGAGCCGAGCCTGCTGCCCGAACCGGACGCGTGCAATCACCTGCCGGCCAAGCGTGTCCCCGCCGGCTATCAGATCCTCAGCTATGAGCAGCAAAAATTGTGCCCACACCAGCAGAACCTGGTGGGCATCTTCGGGATCAAAGATCTGCAGATCGAGGGCACCGGCGCGACACCGGCCGACGTGGTCTTCGACGCGCAGTTTCAGAAGCTGAACGTGATCCGCGGCGATCGAACGAACGCCCTTTACCTGCGCAACTTCACCGCCCAGAGATCAACCTTCAACGCGATCTACATCATCGAGACTGACGGTTTTGTGATCAACCATGTGGTCGGCCGCTGGAACACCGAGTACGGATTCCTGAGTTTCGCGGCCGACCACGGCCTCATCACGAACTGCGAGGCCTACGGCAACGGCGACTCGGGCATCTATCCCGGTGGCACTTCCGACATCAACCGCAACCGAGGCTTCGACGTGCCCCGCTACGCAATCGAGGTGACCGCTTGCCACAGTCACGACAACCTACTGGGCTATTCGGGCACCGGCGGCGACTCGGTGTGGGTCCATG
>VBIU01000159.1 GCA_005880945.1 Chloroflexota bacterium
CGAACAGGGGCGCCTTCCTCATGTTGGCGATAACGGTACGGCCGGTCGGGAGTTACGAAGGCCGTTTACGGGGGATCAGATTGGCGCTTGAGCCCTTATCCTGACGGGCCGTGGCCCGAGCAATAAAGACGACCGGCGCGGAAGACGTCCGCTGGGATCTGACCGACCTCTTCGCCTCACCCACCGATCCCAAGATCGAAGCCACGCTGGCGGACTCGCTGGAGCGCGCCAAGGCCTTCGAGGCGAAGTACAGGGGGCGCGTTGCGACCCTGGAGCCCGAC
>VBIU01000160.1 GCA_005880945.1 Chloroflexota bacterium
GCGTCCTCACCGATTACAGCCCGGTCGTCAACTCGGCGTGGACCCGCCTCTTCGAAGAGCTCTGCGCCGGAATCCGCGTCACTGTGGATGGAAAGGATCTCGGGCTGGCGGAGGCCTTGACCCTCCTGCACGAGTCCGATCGAGACGTCCGCCGCCGGGCCAGCGGCGCGATCACGACCGCGCTCGGCAGCGACGTCCGCACGCGCGCCTACATCTTCAACGTGATCCTGCAGGAGAAGGCGATCGACGACCGCCTTCGCAAGTTCCCGTCCTGGATCTCATCGCGCAACCTGGCCAACGAGACCTCCGACGAGGCTGTTCAGGCGCTCGTGGAAGCCGTCACCGGCCGCTACGACATCTGCGTTCGCTATTACCGCGTCAAGAGGAAGCTCCTCGGGGTGGGGGAGCTTCATGAGTGGGATCGGTACGCGCCGATCGAAGAGGCGACGCGCGAGGTTTCATGGCAGGACGCGAAGGAGCTCGTGCTCGGCTCGTACCACCGGTTTTCGAAGAAGGCGGGTACGCTGGTTGACGACTTCTTCAGCCACGGCTGGATCGATGCGCCGGTGCAACCCGGCAAAGCCGGCGGGGCCTACTGCATGCCGGTGACCCCGCGCCACCACCCGTACGTGATGCTGAACTTCACAGGCAGGCTGCGCGACGTGACCGCCCTGGCGCACGAGCTCGGGCACGGTCTCCACGACCGCCTGGCCTCGAACCAGCACATCTTCGATTACCACCCGCCGCTGACTCTGGCCGAGACCGCCTCGGTGTTCGGCGAGGCGCTGACGTTCGACCGGATCATGGCCGAGGAGAAGGACCCCAAAGTGCGCCTGGCCATGCTTTGCAGCCAGTGCGAGGACGCCTTCGCGACGGTGTTCCGCCAGGTCGCCTTCAACCGATACGAGGATGCCTGCCATGTCGCCCGCCGGACCGAGGGCGAGCTGTCGGTGGAGCAGTTAGGAGAGCTCTACCAGGAGAAGCTCCAGCCGATGTTCGGCGACGCACTCATCCTCACGGACGAGCACAAGGGGTGGTGGAGCTACGTCGAGCACTTCCTCCACACGCCGGGTTACGTGTACGCCTACGCCTTCGGCAACCTGCTGGCGCTTTCGGTCTACAACCGCTTCCTGGAGAAGGGGCCTGCTTTCGTTGACGACTACCTCGACTTCCTGGCTGCGGGCGGGTCGACCCGACCCGACGAGCTGGTGCGGCGGCTGGGCATGGACATCACCGACCCGGACTTCTGGGACGCCGGCCTGAGAATCCTGGACGGGATGGTGACCGAGGTCGAACGCCTGGCGGATCACGGGTCTCCCGGCTAACGCCCTTTCCCTGGCCCTGCGAAACGCGGTTCTCCCGGTGAACGCCCCTCTCCCTGGCCCCGCGAAACGCGGTTCTCCCGGCGAACGCCCCTCTCCCTAGCCCTCTCCCCTTGCGGGGAGAGGGGACTTGATGTGGTTCGGGCGTTGAATCGACTGGGGCACTGGTTGAAGACAACGCTCTTGGTTGCCGCCGGCGCGCTGCTTTTTTGCGCCTGCGCAGGCACGGCGGTCCAGATCACCAATACTCCGATCCCGAACGAAGCCGGTGCGGGCAAGGTGGCCAATTACGACGTCGTCGAGATCGACCAGGCGACCCATCGCCTCTACGTCGCCGATCGCACCAACCAGGGCGTTGACGTTTTCGACGTCTCGGCGCCGCGCGCCAAGTTCCTGACGACGATCGGGCTGAGCGGGAGCCCGAACGGGCTGGCGATCGCACCCGACCTGGCTCGCCTCTTCGTCGGCGCCGGCAACGGCTCCGTCTTCGTTATCGACATCAACAACGACTCCGACTCCGTGGTCGCCGAGGTGAAGACGGGCAAGGGCGAGGTCGACCTGCTCGATTACGCTGCCGCGCGGCAGCGGCTGTATGCGGCGAACGGCGCGGACGGCTCGATCACAAGCATCGATCCGACGACCAACGCGGTAATGGCGAACTTCAAAGTCGGCTCCGCTCTCGAACAGCCGCGATACAACGACGCGGACGGGATGGTCTACGTGACGAGCCCCGCGGCCGACGCCCTGTTCAAGATCGACCCGAACGACGGCTCGTTCAAGAGCTTCCCGCTGAACGGGTGCAAGCCCACGGGCCTGGCGATCAACCCGAAGACGAACAAAGCCGTGATCGTTTGCAGCACCTACGTCATGACCTGGGACATGAACACGGGCAGATCAACAGCTTCTTTCAAGCAGGTCGTCGGCGGCGACGTCGCCATCTACAACACGAAGGCCGATCGCTTCATCGTCGCGTCGCCTCACCTGACCCGCGCCAACGTCGTCGCCACGTTTGGTGGTGATCCGATCGCCTACATGGCATCGGTCGACACAGGCGCACACGGAAATGCCGTCGCGTTCGACGAGACCAACGGCATCGTCTACACCCCCAACCCTCAGAAACCGGGCCTGGCAAGCTTCAAGCTGCCGGTCGCGCCCCTCGCGCCGCCTCGTTGGCTGTCCCCTGTGATGACGTTCGGCCCGATCCTGGCCGTAGGTCTGCTCTTCGTCCTGTTGTTCATCTTCGTCGGACGTTCAGCGGACCCTGTCCGAAGGCCCCAACCGGCGCCGAAGCCTGCGTCAACTGCCCCTGAGTCGCAGCCGAAATCGGCCTAGCTGAAAGCTCGATAGACTTAACGTTGTCGGCGCGTCAGGGCGCCTCTAGGGGTCCCACAACTCTGTTGTGGTAGGGAGTGAGATGACGGTCACCACCGAGACGCTTGCCACCACCGATCTCGAATTTGCGCGCCAGCTGGGGCAGCAACTGCGGGTTGATTCCATCCGCTGCAGCACCGCCGCCGGCTCGGGTCATCCGACGTCCTCAATGTCTTCCGCCGACATCATCGCGGTGCTCATCGCCAGGTACCTGCAGTACGACTGGAACAAGCCGAAAGACCCCAACAACGACCACCTGATCTTCTCCAAGGGCCATGCATCGCCCCTGTGCTACGCGATGTTCAAGGCGGTTGGCGCCATCACGGACACCGAGATGATGACCTTTCGCAAGTTCGGCTCCCGGATGCAGGGGCACCCGACCCCGGCGATCCCGTGGATAGACGTGGCCACCGGCTCGCTCGGGCAGGGGCTGCCGGTCTCGGTCGGCGTCGCGCTCGCCGGCAAGAACCTCGACAACCTGCCCTTCCACGTCTGGACGCTGTGCGGGGACTCCGAGCTGGCCGAGGGATCGATCTGGGAGGCGCTGGACAAGGCCGGCCACTACCAGCTGTCCAACCTGACCGCCATCCTCGACATCAACCGGCTGGGTCAGCGCGGTGAGACCGAGTTCGGCTGGAACCTCGACCCCTACCGGAGGCGGGTCGAAGCGTTCGGCTGTTTCCCGATCGTGATCGACGGCCACGACGTGGCCGCCATCGACCGGGCCTTCGGCACCGCCCTCTCCTCGACCGGCAAGCCGACAGTGATCATCGCCAAGACGGTCAAGGGCAAGGGCTTCTCGGAGATCGAGAACAAGGACGGATGGCACGGCAAGGCGCTGCCGGCGGACATGGCCGAGCGCGCGATCAAGGAGCTCGGCGGCCTGCGAAGCCTGAAGGTCAAGACCGCCAAGCCCGAGGCGAGCCCGCGAGCCGCCAAGCGACCGGACGTCGTTGTCACCCTACCCACCTACAAGCAAGAGGACAAGGTCGCCACCCGCAAGGCATACGGCGACGCGCTGCTCGCGCTGGCCGCCATCCCCGAGGTGGTCGCCATGGACGGTGAGGTCTCGAACTCGACGCACGCCGACGAGTTCGCCAAGGCCCACCCGGAGAGGTTTTTCGAGATGTGGATCGCCGAGCAGCAGCTGGTGGCGACGGCCGTCGGCATGAGCGTTCGCGGATACGTTCCGTTCGCGTCCACGTTCGCGGCCTTCTTCTCGCGTGCTTACGACTTCATCCGGATGGCCGGCATCTCGGAGGCCAACATCCGGCTGGTCGGGTCACATGCCGGGGTCGAGATCGGCCAGGACGGTCCGTCGCAGATGGCGCTCGAAGACCTGGCCTCCATGCGTGCGATCCAGGGCTCGACGGTCCTGTACCCCAGCGATCCTAACCAGGCGGCCAAGCTGACCCGCCTGATGGCGGACACGCCGGGGATCGTCTACATGCGGACGACCCGCGGCGCCTACCCGACCATCTACGGTCCCAACGAGGTCTTCAAGGTGGGC
>VBIU01000171.1 GCA_005880945.1 Chloroflexota bacterium
CGCTGAACTGCTGCATGGCGCCAAGCACCCTGAGCGTGGCTGCCGAGGGGGTCACCACCACCGTCGCTACTGTCGACGCTAGGTCCACGGTCAACGTTGCGGACCCGCTCACCGACCCCGTGGTCGCCGTGATCGTCGTCAACCCGTAGCCCGCGGCCGTCGCCAACCCGGTCCCGTCAATCGTCGCCACTGACGGCTTCCCGCTCGCCCATGTGAACGCCACGCCCGGCACGACCGCCCCGTGTTGATCCCGCGCTTCGGCCCTGAACTGTTGCGTCGCACCGAGGGTGCTGAGCGTGGCGGTCGCAGGCGTGACCACCAGCGTCGCTACTGTTGACGACAAATCGACGTTGAGGGTCGCCGAGCCGCTGACCAAACCCGTCGTCGCGGTGATCGTCGTCGACCCGTGGCCCGCGGCCGTCGCCAACCCGGTCCCGTCAATCGTCGCCACTGACGGTTTCCCGCTCGCCCACGTGAACGCCACACCCGGCACGACCGCCCCATGTTGATCCCGCGCTTCGGCCGTGAACTGTTGCGTGGCGCCAAGCGCCGTCAGCGAGGCGGCCGCAGGCGTGACGACCACGGTCGCGACCCGCGGCGGCCCAACGTACGCAACGGACAGCAGAGCCGTGTCGCCGGCCGCGAGGGACTCCGAATTGACCATCAGGGTCGTATCGCCCGCGTACAGGCGGTGAGCGTCGCCCCGCAGCTCGACCGAGATCGAGACCGACTCGGGGTCCGCGTGAAGGTCCACCACCCACGCAAGCGCGCGTCCCGTATAGGCGGTGGTGGTGTCGACGAGCCGCTCCCCGGTGCTGGACCGCGCGACAACCACGGCGGCGCTGTCGATCGTGACACCGATGGTCGCGGGCTCTTCTCCCGCCGCGTAGCTCGGCCGGACGCGCACTTCGCCGAACTCACCGGGTCCGCTCGGCGGCTCCACACACGCCACGAGACCCACGAGGCACACCACCAACCGCCACCCGCTCGACAGGGTCGGCCCGCGCATCAGAGGCGGCGCTCCCATCGGAGGCTCACGATCTGTTCGTTGAACCGGTTGTCGAGCGCGGCCGCGTCGCGGAAGCGGTTGGATTGGACGGCGAGAACCAGGGAATTCAGATCCGTCACCTGCAGCCGGGCGTTGAGGGTGACGTTCCAGGCGTTGCTTCGGAGGTAGGTGCTCCGTCCGAAGGACCCGGTGGAAGTCAGGCGGCCGCCTCTCCCACGCCACGCGACGGCAGCACCGAAGGTGGCCCGGGTGGCCCATCCGCTGGTGTCGCTCTGTGAGGTCGTAAACCCGAAGCTCGGGGATATCCGGACGGACGACCCGAGCGGAACGGTGAGCCGTGCGCTGCCGGAGTGCGCCCCGAACTTGGTCCCGATCCGCAGCGGGTTTGCATCTCCCGCGCTCTGATAGTTGTAATCGACCGACACCGTCTGCACGCGCCCCCGCGGACCCAGGGAGAACACCTGACTGGCACCGAGCGACCACGCGCTGTAGTGCATCCAGGCGAGTGAGTCAGTGCTGCCGTTCCCCATGGTGAGGACGCTGGTGCGGACGGTGGTACTCGACTTCCGCCCGGCCCGAAGCGTGAGCACGGCGCCCAGGCGATCACGCGTCGTGGTGTAGAGCTTCTGCCCGATCAGGTTGTCGTGCTGCGTCCCACCGAGCAGCTGCGCCGAGCACCGGCCGAACAGGAGGTTGGCGCTCGCGTTCACCGCCTCGATATCGTTCGGGAGCGAGGCGACTCCCAGTGAGCTGTAGCCCGGGCCGACGTAACGGTAGCCCAGGGTCGCGGTGAGCGTGCGGGGCGCCCCGGGCGTGGCCCCGGGGAGGCGTGGCACGCGTAGCTGGACATCCGATGAATAGGCATAGTCGAGATGCGTACTCACCCGAGGAGTCACGAGACCACCAAGAATTCCCGGGACGTTTACCTGACTCGGGTCGAGTGGCGTGGCCCGACGGTCGGGCGTCTCCAGCGCCCCTGCCACCTCACCCCGCCAGGCGAGCCGTCCCTCCAAGAGCGAAATGCCGCCGATGCCCGCGACAACAAGATTCTCATGCGGGGTGACCGCATATGGGTTGACAGGTGCGAGCCCACCCGCGGTGGGCGCGTTCGGCGGCAGCGTGGTGTCGACGGGCAGCGAACTCGGATCGTCCCAGGTGCGAGTCACCACGAGAGCGAAGAAGCTGGCCGGCCGACCCTGGTCGGGTGGATGCCCGAAGCCAAGTCGCCCGCCCACCATTGTCCGGGTGTAGCTGCCGGTGGTCGCGCCGCCGACAACGGCGCTGGCCGCCCGCCCACCGAAGGCTCCGAACCTCACACGTCCGGGATTGAGGTCGACCGCGGCCCCCGTCAGCTGCACGCCGCTCAGGGTGAGAGGCGAGTAGCTGTCGCTGTACGACCCCAGGTGCGCGCGGCCCCAAGTCCACTGCGGGTGCAGGCCGAACCGGCTGATACCCTGACGGCCCGGGAGGCCCCCGTAGCCGAGCGACGTACCGTCCTCGGTCGTCGCCAGCAGATCGATGCCGACGGTGACTGAGCCGAGCAGCACGAGGTTACCATTGAGGTAACCCCGTCCCGTCCCGCCGGGCCGGCGCCCAGGCGTGCCGCTGCGATCGTACAGCTCGCCGTAGGACCCCAGCTGTCCGCTGAAACGCACGAATGGCGCGCCAGCATTGGGGAGAGCCGGTATCTGGCACACGACCGGTGCAGCGCCAGCGACGGCCAGCGCAGCGGCGAGCCTGATGCTCATCATCCTTGCACCAGGCCTGTGAGAATTGCGGCCACGGCCTGGGCGGGGCTGCCGAAATCGAGCTCGCGCTTGAGCTCGAAAGGCTGGCCGACGAAAGTGCCCCGCAGGATCCAGCTCGTCGCACCGCCGCCCTGTACCACCGCCAAGTTGGCGTGGAACTCGGCGTGCTCGATCGCGAGCGGGTCCGCCCCCGCTTTGACGGCCGCGATCATCTGGGCGTAGCGCGTGGCCAGGGCGTTGAGGCTGCGCTGCGCCTCCTCGAGACGGCTCCGCAGCTCCGCGACCGCGGCATCGGCCCGCAGCAGGAGCACGTTCTTATCGACGGGGGGGATGGCGTCGAGGATCGCCCGGCGCGCGTTCGCACCGGTTTGCAGGGTCGCGTATTGAGCGACGCGTGCGGCAAAAACGGCCGCCAGCCGCACGAACTCCGCGTGTCGCGCCGCGCGCAACGCCGGCTGGCGCAGCGGCGTCCCTTGCCACAACCGCTGCGCCGCGTCTCGCGCCGCGCGAGCCGCGTTCGCGTCGGCCAGCGCGCTTGTGGTACGAGCCTGTGCCGCACGCCAGGCCGCTTCCGCGTTGGCGCGCTGTGTCGCCAGCACGGCGCGGAGCTGAGCGGCCGTCGCCTGACCCATGGCGAGTGCCTGGCGGGTGGCGCCCAACGCCGTCTCTGCGCCATTCACGATCCCCTGACCGGTCGACGCGAACCGCACGATGCCGTCGCGCAGGACCGGTTGGACGAACTCGCCGAAGTCGTTGCTCACGATTGCGTCCACGGCGAAAGACGGGTTGCGCAAATCGAAGGCGGACTGCGCCGTGAGTGATGCGTGGAAGAGGTTGAACAGCTCGGTCTCCGTCTTGAACCGCAGGGCGTCGCGGCTCATGCTCAGGTCGACCAGTTGGCGCGAGGTCCCGAGCTTCACTTGCCCTTTCACGATCAGGTGCTGATCCTGTCGCGTCGCGGTCAGGTCGAGCTTCGCGTCGTCCCACGTGAGGGGGCCGAGCTGGAATGCACTGAGATCGCCGCGCACCCACATCCCTTGGTCCGACACCTCTGCGTCCACGCCGGCGAAGTTCCTCATGTCCCTGCCGCTGCCCGTCGGGATCCAGAGGCGACCCTTCACCTTAAAGCCGCGCTCGATGCCGAGATCAAGATCCGGCTGCGGGGCAAACTGTAGCGCGAGCGCGCGGATTTGAATGTCCGGCAGGGCGTCGAGGGGAATGAGCGGCGCCCCAGACCCGAGTCCGGTCGCGCCAGCCGCCGCTTCACGCGCACCGGCCATGCCGGCTTGCACCCTCGCTAGATCGGAGATGCCGACGCCGGAGTCGCTCTCCCCCTTCATCATGAAGTTTGTCGGCACGCCCGCGGGGCTGACGGCGAGCGCCACCGCCACGTCGATGTCCTTCTCGCCGATCACTGCGGCACCCGCGAACCCGAGGGCCACGCTCCCGGTGGGGGTGATCCCGATCTTGAGAATCACCGTCTTCATGGTGAGCCACTGGATCCCGAACGGGGCGACCCAGGGCCGGACCGCCTTCATTCCGCCCGACAGCGAGGCGCCGGTGCGCGCCAGCATCGCGGCCAGGAAGAACTGCAGATCGGCCTGGTCCACGAGGACTTCCATGTCGCCGACCAGGCGGACCGAGGGGTCGCCGGTCAGCTCGAGCGCCAGCTGCCCGGAACGGAACCACTGCGGCGAGCCGGGTGGCCGCATCGGCGGCAGCTCGGCGCGGAGGTACAGGTCCTTGATCGCGCCCGCTCCCGCGCCACTGCCCAGCGTGCTCAGGCTCTTGCCGAGGGTGCCCTGGAGCAGGACCGTGCCGCGCTCGATACCCAGCGCATTCATCACGACGACGAGCGGGTTGTTGGCGGACAGGCGGTCCACCGGGATCGCCGCGATGAGGTTGACCCCGGGCTTGAGGACGAGTGTGAAGTCGTCGGCGTTGTACACCTTGCGATAGAAGGCGTACTGATCGTCAGTGAGATCGGCCGAGGAGATCCGCACGTCTTGGTAGGTGAGCACCAGGGTGACGTCGGACAGGGTCATGTCGCCCAACGCCGGATTAGCGAGGGCGGGAATGGCCTTGGTCAACGACCAATCGTTCGGGCGGAGGGCCAGGGTCAGGACGCGCTTCCCGTCCGCTCCGGGCGTAACGGCGACGAGCACATCCGTCGCGGCCCCGTTCAAGGTGGTCTGGGCGATCGCCGTGAGCCCGCCGCCGGGGTCGCCCCCGATCGCCAGGTCGCTCATCTCCAGAAACCCGGCCGGGAGGCGCAGTGACGAGAGATCGATATCGCCACCGATGGTCTGCGCCGCCGTAAGGATCGGGACGACAACCCACGCGAGCGCGAGGAGCGCCGTTCGCAGCCGCATCAGTGCGCCACCTCGAACCCGATGTTGCGGATCAGGGCGAGGAGGTCCACGGGGGTGAGGTTGCCGAGCGAGATGCGGTAGCTGCAGTACCACCCCTTCAACTTGAAGCATTTCGGCTGCGCCGCTGCCACCGAGTCTTGTTTCGCCCGCTGCTTGCGAACGATGTTCAGGCTCTCGAACGACTTGATGTGCTCCTGCTCGTCGGCGATCCAATGCTGGTAGTTCGTGATGTACCCCTGCAGCTTCAGCGAGTCCTCATGGCTGGTGGCCTTGTCGAGCTCGCCCTGGGTGAAGTCGAGCCGATCCTGCCATCGCTTCACGTTCGACTGCATCCGGTCGAGCCCGAGCGTCGGCTCGTGCGACCGGACCACAGATGCGCTGCGCGCCAGGGTGACCGTGACCTTCCCGAGCTCCTCCGCATCGCCCCATCCGGCGGACCCGGTGAGACTGAGCATCACGTCCCCCTTGGACTCACCGGCCAGCAACACGCCTATCTCAAGCTCCGGATGGCCCACGACGAACTTTGTGTCGCCGAGGGACCAACTTGCGTCGAGCGAGTACCGACGCACCAGCTTCAGCTCCGTGGAGCCCTTCTTGAATCCCTCCGTACTGAGATCGAGCCCGGTCGTACTGACCAGCTCTGCCCCCGGGTTCAGGCGCAGCGCCTTGATCAGCGTGTCGTTCAGCGCGAGTCGATGATTGACGTTCAACAGCAGATGCCACTGGTTGTGGGCGGTTTCGGCGCGGGTGTGGGCCACGGTGTCTTGAACGGCTAGCTCCAGCTCGAGCCGCATCGACTTGATGAACTCGTGCAGTAGCAGCGGCGACCGCTCGGGGAGCGCGGCCCGAAGGTTGAGAAACTCCGTCAGGGTCGTTACGTCCGGACGCGACCCCTTCCGTGAATCCCCCGCAAGACCGATGCTCCCCTGGTAGTAGAACCCGACGAATCCCTGGAGCTCGAGCTCCTTCTGGTCATAGCCCAGCATCTGGAAGAACTTCCAGAACGACTGCTGCTTCAGCTGGAGCACCCCGAACGCGTTGATCCCGGGTTTGACCTCGATCTCGTGATCTTCGAGGAACGACCGTACGACGTCGAACCCCTGAGGTGCCGCAACCGTCAGCTCCTGCGCCGAGGCCAGCACGATGCCGTACTCAAGGCCAGGTGTCGTGTCTGCATAGGTCGTGTCGGTGTGCGATGTGTCGCCGCCCATCAGGAATGCGGTGGACGCCGCCCCGGACGTCGTCCTGATGCCAAGCCAGTGGGGCCAGGGGACGGTGTTGAGGGGCCCGTCGCAGTCCCCATACGCCATCAACCGGTATTTCCCGCTCGGCGAATTCCCCACCAGCGCCCATACGCGGGATTGCGATCCCGGGACCTTGTACCGAAACAGCTGTGCGGGAATTGCCAGCTTCGGCGGGAACGCGACGGGACTGTTGAAGCCGAGCTGAATCGTCGAATTAGGGTGCGCGGGATTGGTCACCGACCAATTCGTGCAGATGTCGGATAGGCCCGCGGTGTCCGCGGCTGGTGCCTCTCCGTGGGTGCGGTGGGTGTTGGTGACGTTCAGTGTGAAGGCCGTCGCCTCCCCGACTGGCCCCCCTCCTCCCGGATCGCCTAACCGGAACGTCCAGATCTCGCTTCGTCCCTCGTTTGCCGAGGGCGCGTAGCCATTCTGATCCAGCGCCTGTACTCCCCACGCGTACGTCTTCCCCTCCTCTAGCGGCGGAGCGTTGATCGGATACTCGAGGCTCGCACCGAGGATCGTCGTCTCGAACAGCGGAATGTTGGCGTCGAGCGCCTGGGCGGGCGTCTGGCCTGCCAGGACTTCGCTCACGCGTACCACGTACGTGAGCTGAAACGCTATCGGGACCTGTAGGGGCGTCCACTGGAAGATGGGACTGCCGGATGTCACGGCTTCCGCGTCGAGGGGGCCGATCAGGTACGGCGGATCGGGATAGACGATGGTGAAAGTCGCGCAGTCTTCGGCGAGGACGAACCCACCCTCGTCCGTCACGGTCACACAAGCGGCCTGGTCGCCCTCGGGGAGGCGACCGGATCGTCGCATCTGATTCTCGAGTTCTTGATCATGCCGTGAGGTGCCGGAGAGATTGACGAAGTCGGTGAGAACGGTCGGGGGCCCGCGTGGGACCAGCATGGCAGCGCTGCGGCCGGATGCCACGACTCGACCGGCGTGGTCCGTTACGCGGTAGACAAGCAGTACATCCTGATCGGCGGCGGTCGGGTTCGTGATCGTCAGCGTCCCGATCGTCGGATTGGACTCCCAGTCACTGAGATAGGGCGAGGGAAATGGATTGATGTCGAGACGGGCGCTCCAGGGAGCCTGCGCCCGCGACGCGGCGGGCCCAAAGGCGATCAGGAGTGCGGCGGTCTGGACATAAAAGGACCGGGGAACGGTAGCCTAACCTTCAGGCGCGTGGCTCATCCGGACTTCTTGCAAGGGTTAACATGCACGCACCCACTTGAACCGCAAGGACCTCACCACTGTTCGGATGGAAGCGTGTGTAGCACAACTGCTACACACACCGCGCGCTGGCCGCCTTCGGCCTTCGATCTTCCCGGCGGCGCGTCCCAGGGGGTTCGGCGCGCGTACTTCTGACTCAGCGGTCAAAGCAAGTTCCCCAACGTCTGTGTCGACCTCGCCGCGGCCTGCTCTCGTCACGCGCCCGATCACTTGCGGTATAGTCGGCGGCTGTCGGGCCAAAGAGTGCGACGCTAAGTTGGTGCAGGACACCACGCGACCGTGGCGGAACTGGTAGACGCGCAGGACTTAGGATCCTGTGGGGCAACCCGTGGGGGTTCGAGTCCCTCCGGTCGCATCGTATAGGGGCATCAACACTTCGGGCCACTCATCCTCGAGTGGCCCGAAGCCCGTCGCCCTCACGGGTTGTCCCGGAAGGCTACGAGGGGTTGGGGTAGAACCGAACCTGCAACAACCGCAACCCGTTGTTGTCGTACTGCCAGAAGAAACCCTCGAGGCACGCGTCGAATAGACTGACCGTCGTGCCGCCACACGCGGTCACCGCCGCGGCATCCGCGACCGGATCGAGCGTGATTGTCGTGAGCGCCGTAGTCACATTGCGGAAGCTACTCTTTCCAGTTCCGCGCACGAAGACCTCGTTCTGGGTCGAGCAGATCGCTGCGCCGTCGAAGCCCGTGAGCGTGATATCGGTCGCGCAGGTGGTGATCTTGGCCTTTCCACCCGGGGTGCCGAGGGCGCGCGCCCAAACGGTGTAGCCGCCAGGAGCGGGGAGGGCGAACGAGGCTTCGCCGTCGGTCCCATTCTTATCGAGGACGGAGAAGGTACCCGCGGCGCTCTGACTGAGGAGGATTTTGGTCGTGACGGCGACATTCTTCGTGCCGAGGCCCACGAAGATGACGTTGCCACTCCCCCCATCCATGTTGGGATTCTTGTCGTGCGAGACACCGATGATGTTGAGATTGTAATGCGAGCCACTGGGCGCGCCGTTGCCCGTCGTAGCCGTCTGCGCGGCGGCAACGGCCGTCGCAGTCGTCGCAGCCGCCACGGCGGCTGCCAAGCAGCGTAACCTGCTCATGAAATTCCTCCGAGTCGTACAACTGCGGTGAAGAGCCAAGCGTCGGGGGGGGCGCAGCGGGGCTGAGGTGAAGCCGGGCGGCCTCGCGTTCACCGACAACATGTCCGGATGGTCGCGATCCGTGGAGTGAGGGGAGTCACCAGAGGACCGGGCGGGTGTTGGCCCAAACCGCTGGTCAACAGGCCCCCACAGCATCCCCAGGCGCTAGATTGCGAGCGCGATGACCGCTCCCTGGTCAGTTCTGCTGAACGTCGCTCTCCGCACGACGATCGTCTACGTCGCCCTGCTCGCCGGGCTGCGCCTCAGCGGCACGCGTTCGCTCGGCCAGATGTCCACGTTCGACCTCGTGATGCTTCTCATCATCGCCAACGCCGTCCAGAACGCCATGGTCGGCCCCGACACGAGCCTCGCCGGCGGGCTCGTCGCCGCGGGGGTGCTGATCGGCTGGCACGCGGTCTTCGACTGGTGGCGCCAGAAGAACCCCCGGGTCGCGAGGCTGATCTCCGGCGAAGGCATCATGCTTGTCCACCACGGCAAGATCCTCGAGGGGCATTGCCGCCGCGCCGGGATCACGCGCGACGAGCTGCAGCAGGCGCTGCGCGAGCACGGCGTTGCCAGCATCTCCGACGTGATGCTCGCCGTGCTCGAGCCCGACGGGGCGGTCAGTGTGATCCGCAACGACGAGATCACGCCGGGCGCGCGGCCGCACCACCGCATACGCGCAATTCGTAGGATTCAGTGAACAGGAGTCAGGATGTAGGCCTTCCGACCTCCTGCTCACTGGCGCCCGCTACCCGTCTATCCGTCTAGTCTTTGCCTGTTCTGATTCCTGATACCTCTCATCTGTACCCTGTTAGATTTCACCCGATGGCGGATATCCAGATCAAGAAGACCGCGGAAGAGCCTGGCGCCGCGTCGCTCGCGGTCACGGTCCCTGCCGAGCACGTGCGGGAAGCCGAGGAGCGCGCCGCGACCGCATACCAGCGCCGGGTGCGACTTCCGGGCTTCCGGAAAGGCAAGGCGCCCGCGGCGATCGTGAAGAAGCAGTTTGCCGAGGACATCCGGCAGCAGGTGCTCGAGGAGCTGATCAGCGAGAGCTGGACCGCCGCGCTGAAACAAGAGGCGCTCAAGCCGATCGCCGACCCGCACATCCACAACCTCAAGTGGGACGCGGGGGAGGGCGCCCCCGTCACGTTCGAATTCCACGTCGAGGTGAAGCCCGACCTCAAGCTCGAGCGGCTCGGCGGGTTCCGGCTGCAGCGCACCGTCCAGCCGGTCACCGACGAGCAGGTGACCGCGCAGCTCAACGAGCTACGGGAGCAGCGCGCGCCCTGGCTGCCGGTCGAGGGGGAGTCCCCCAAACCGAAGGACCTGGTGAGCGTGACGATCGCCACCCGTACGGGGGGCGACGTGAAGGACCCCCAGACCTATCAGCTGGTGCTGGGGGAAGGTCGGGCAATCCCTGAGGTCGAAGAGCGCATCATGGGTCTCACCCCGGGTCAGACGGTGGACACCACGGTCCACTTCCCGCCCGACTTCGCCGAGGAGGCCAAGCGGGGCCAGGCTCGCGACATCCGTATCACGCTGCACGAGGTCAAGCGGCAACAGCTTGCCGAGCTCGACGACGCCTTCGCGCGCGAGATGGGAGACTTCGAGTCGCTCGACGCCCTGCGGCGCGCTGTGCGGACGGACCTCGAAAAGGATGCCGAGCGGGAGGCCGACGCCCGCGTGCGCGGCGAGCTGCTCGAGCAGATCGTCGCGGCCAATCACCTCACGGCGCCCCGGCCCCTAGTCGAGCGCGCGCTCTACGTGTACGCTCAGGCGTACGGGATTCCCGAGGACCGCCTCCCGCAGTTCGCCACGGAGTTCCGGCCGGTGGCCGAGGCGCAGGTACGGCGCGATCTGATCCTCGACTACGTGGTGGAGCGGCAGCAGCTGCGGGCGACCGAGGCGGAGCTCGGGCAGCGCCTCGAGGAGCTCGCCCAGCGCCGCAACATGGCGGCCGGCGAGCTGCGGGCGTCGCTCGAGAAAGCGAAGCGGCTCCGCGACGTCGAGCGGAGCATCACCGAGGAGAAGGTGTTCGCCTATCTCCTCTCGCAATCCACAGTGGAGCAGCCGTGATAACGAACCAGATCTACCCTCCGTACATCATCGAGCGTTCGAGCCGCGGCGAGCGGACGTACGACATCTTCAGCCGCCTGCTCATGGACCGCATCGTCTTCCTGGGCACGATGATCAACGACGAGGTCGCGAACATCATCATCGCCCAGCTCCTGTTCCTCGACGCCGACAACCCGGAGCGGGATATCTACCTCTACGTCAACTCGCCGGGCGGGATCGTGTCATCGGGTATGGCGATTTACGACACGTTGCAGTTCCTGCGCGCCCCCGTGAACACGATCTGCATGGGAATGGCGGCATCGATGGGCTCCTTCCTGCTCGCCGCGGGCCGCAAAGGCAAGCGCTCCGCCCTGCCCCACGCGCGTATCATGATGCACCAGCCATCGGGCGGCACGCAGGGCACGGCGTCCGACATCGAGATCCAGGCGCGCGAGATCCTTTATCTGCGGGGCAAGCTCAACGAGCTGTACGCCAAGCACACCGGCAAGGCAGTCGAGCAGATCGAAAAGGACATGGACCGGGACCGCTTCATGTCAGCGGAAGAGGCCAAGGAATACGGCCTTATCGACCACGTCATCGCGAATTACCAGGAGATTGACGACGGGAAAAAGAAGTGACCGCTTGCGCCCTGAGCGGCCCCGTCCCATACTAGGGCCCAATGTCCCACGATAAGCACCTCCGCTGCTCCTTCTGCGGTAAGTCGAAGGACTCCGTCCGGAAATTCATCTCCGGCCCGTCGGTCTACATCTGCAACGAGTGCATCGCGCTCTGCAACGAGATCCTGGCGGAGGACGAGGAGCGGGAGGTCTCCGAGGCCATCACCCAGGTCCCCACGCCCGCCGAGATCAAGGACGTGCTGGACCAGTACGTGATCGGCCAGGAGAAGGCGAAGAAGACGCTCGCCGTGGCGGTCTACAACCACTACAAGCGCATCAACTCGCACCAGGCGCGCGAAGGCGAGGTCGAGCTGGACAAGAGCAACATCCTCTTGATCGGCCCGACCGGCGTGGGGAAGACGCTGCTCGCGCAGACGCTGGCGCGCATCCTCGACGTCCCCTTCAC
>VBIU01000068.1 GCA_005880945.1 Chloroflexota bacterium
CCAGACGCTGACGAGCCAGCTCACACAGGGCGCGCCGGTGGACGTCTTCGCCTCGGCCGACACCGCGCACATGACGGTCGTGCAGGACGCGGGCTTGCTGAGCGGGCAACCGACGATCTTCGCGCACAACAAGCTGGAGATCGCGGTCGCGAAAGGCAATCCTAAGGGCATCCACTCCCTGGCGGACCTGGCGCGGCCGGGGCTCGTGATCGTCCTCGCCGATCCTTCGGTGCCGGCGGGGAAGTACGCCGCGCAGGCGCTTGCGAAAGCAGGCGTGGTGGTGCGTCCCGCCAGCCTCGAGCAGCAAGTGACCGGAATCATGAGCAAGGTCGCGCTGGGCGAGGCGGATGCGGGGATCGTGTACGTGAGCGACGTGGTCACCAGCGGGCAGGTCGAGGGCGTGGCCATACCGGACGCTCAAAACGTGATCGCCGACTACCCGATCGCGGGGCTGAAGGGCGCCCAGAACCAGGCCGGAGCCAACGCATTCATCAGCCTGGTGCTGTCTTCGGACGGCCAGGCGATCCTCAAGGCCGCCGGTTTCGAGGGGGCTTGAGAAGGGCCCGGGTTCCAGCGCCCATCGGACTGCTGGCCGGCCTGGGTCTCCTCCTCTTCCTCCTTCCGCTGGCCGGGCTGGTGGTGCGCGCGCCGTGGGGCCAGACGGCGACAGCGCTCGGCGACCAGAGCACAGCGGTGGCCCTCGGACTCTCCGTTTTCTGCTCGCTCACGGCGACGGCGATCGCCCTCGTGCTGGGCATCCCCTTGGCGGTGATCCTGGCGCGAACCCGCGGCCCTCTCCGCAACGTCCTTCGCGCGCTCACCACCCTTCCGATGGTCCTGCCCCCGGTTGTCGGCGGGGTCGCCCTGCTGCTGGCGTTCGGCCGCCGAGGCCTCGTGGGTTCGATCCTCAACCAGGCATTCGGAGTGCAGATTCCCTTCACGACGGCTGCCGCGGTCATGGCCGAGACGTTCGTCGCCATGCCGTTCCTGGTGATCGCGGTCGAGGCCGGGATCCGCTCGCTCGATCACCGTTACGAGGAGGCGGCCCGCTCCCTCGGCGCAGGCTACTGGACGGTCTTCGTCCGCGTGACGCTGCCACTCCTTCGCCCGGCCATCTTCTCGGGGGCGGTGCTCTGCTGGGCGCGTGCATTGGGGGAGTTCGGAGCCACCATCACGTTTGCCGGCAATTTCCCGGGCCGAACGCAAACAGTCCCGATCGCGGTGTACCTCGCGCTGGAATCTCGCCCAGAGGCCGCGATCACCCTGAGCCTCGTCCTCCTCGCGGTGTCGATCGCCATCCTGGTCGGAATGCGCGACCGCTGGCTGGGGGCGCTGTGACGCTGGACGCGGCGGTGCGGGTCGGGCGCGATGACTTCACGCTGGACGTCCGCTTGACGGTGGCGGGCGGCGAGACGGTGGCCGTGCTCGGACCGAACGGCGCCGGCAAGACAACCCTGTTGCGCGCGCTCGCCGGCCTCGAAGAGATGCAGGGCCGCGTGTCACTCGACGAGAAGGTTCTCGACGACAGCGATGCCGGCATCCACGTCCCCGCCGAGCGCCGCCGGGTCGGCCTGGTCTTCCAGGACCACGTCCTCTTTCCCCACCTCACTGTGCTCGAGAACGTGGCCTTCGGTCTCCGCTCGCTACGCCGCCCGAACGCGGTCGAGAGCGCGCGCAGATGGCTGGCCGATGCGGGACTATCGGACAAGGCGGGAGCGTTGCCGCGCTCGCTGTCCGGCGGGCAGGCGCAGCGCGTCGCACTCCTCAGGGCGCTGGCCACCGAGCCGCGGCTGCTGCTGCTGGACGAGCCGCTCTCGGCGCTCGACGTCTCGATCCGGGCAGAGGTGCGACGTGAGCTGGCCCGGCAGCTCGCGTCTTTCAGAGGCACCCGATTGCTCGTCACGCACGACCCCCTCGAGGCCATTGCTCTGGCAAACACACTGGTGGTTCTCGAGCGGGGCTCTGTGGTGCAGTCCGGGACGCCCGACGAGGTGACGGCCCGGCCACGGTCCCGATTCGTCGCCGACCTCGCGGGCGTCAACCTGCTGCGTGGTCTTGCCGCCGGGGACCACGTGCTCCTGGGCGACGGCTCATCGCTGGCGGCGGCTGGCGCCGGCACAGGGGACGTGTTCGCGGTCATCCATCCGCGTGCCGTCGCCATCTACCGCAACCGGCCCGACGGCACTCCTCGCAACGTCTGGCCGGGTAGTGTCGACAGCGTCGACCTGCAGGGCGACCGCGCCCGGGTGCGCATCAAGGGCGCGGTGCCACTGGTTGCCGAAGTCACGCCAGGCGCGGTTCGCGAGCTGAACCTGGTTGCGGGAGCCGCCGTTTGGGTGGCCGTCAAGGCGACCGAGGTGTCCACGTATCCCGCCTAGCCGGCGGCAAAGCCGACCACACTCGACCTGCAACGTCGTAATGTTGTAACGCATGACAGAGACCACCATCGCCCCCACCGAGCGTGAAGCCCTCGACGCCTACTCCCAGATCGTCAGCACGGTGGCCGAGCGGGTCCTGCCGGCGGTCGCCAGCCTGCGCGTCCGGCGCAGCGTCAGTCCCCGCGACGGCGGCGCCGGCTCGGGTGTCGTGATCACCCCCGACGGCTACCTGGTCACCTCCGCCCACGTCGTCGCGCAAGCTCGCTCGTTGAGCGCGTCGTTCATCGATGGAACCGAGTACGAGCTCGACGTCGTGGGCGCAGACCCTCTGTCCGATCTCGCCATCGCGCGCGCCCGGGCGGCGACGCTCGAACCGATCCAGATCGGAAACGCCGACACGCTTCGAGTCGGTCAGCTCGTGGTCGCGATCGGAAACCCGATGGGCTTTTCCGGCTCCGTCACGTCGGGGGTCGTCAGTGGGTTAGGCCGCTCGCTGGCGACCGCCGACGGCAACGGTCACCGCCGCTTTGTCGAAGACGTGATCCAGACCGACGCGGCGCTCAACCCGGGTAACTCGGGTGGCGCCCTTGCGGATTGGAAGGCGCGCCTGATCGGAGTCAACACCGCGGTCGCCGGCATGGGCCTGGGTCTTGCGGTGCCGATCAACCCGACCACTCAGGCGATCCTGTCCGCCCTGATGCGAAACGGACGCGTGCGCCGCGCCTTCCTCGGCATCGCCGGTGGAACGCGCGCGCTGCCTCCCGCAATGGCAAAGCGGCTGGGCAGGAAGGCGGGCGTCGAGGTGCAGGAGGTGGTGAGCGGCAGCCCCGCCGCGGCCGCCAACCTCCAGAGCGGGGACATCATCGTCTCCGTCGGGGAGGTGGCCGTGGCCAAGGCCGGCGACCTCCAGCGGCTGATGGTGGAGGCGCGCATCGGGTCGAAGCTTCCCGTGACGCTGTCGCGCGGCGATCGCCTCGTGACCATCGACGTGGTGCCAACCGAACTCACATAAACTTGGCTCAGTGCCCAAAGAGTTCCGGGACCTTCTTCGCGCCGAGCTGCGCGACGGTCGGTTCCGGATGGTGGATGTCGATCCGGGCTCGACCCCAGGGCTCAAGAAGCGCAAGCGCGCGAAAAAAGAGATGGAGGCCGCTCAAGCCGTCGTCTTCAACCTCCAGGAGCGCCTCTTCGCCGAAAACAAACGCTCGCTGCTGATCGTGCTGCAGGCGATGGACACAGCAGGCAAGGACGGAACGATCACCCACGTGATGGGACACCTCAACCCGCAAGGCGTCCGCATCACCACGTTCAAGGCCCCGACGCCCGAGGAAAAGCGTCACGGCTTCCTCTGGCGGATTCGTCGCAATCTGCCAGATCCAGGCGTGATCGGCATCTTCAACCGGTCCCAATACGAGGACGTTCTCGTGGCACGAGTTCACGCCCTAGCGGATCTGAAGGTGATCGAGCGTCGTTATGACCTCATCAATCGCTTTGAAAAGGAAGTTGTTCGCAAGGGAACGAAGATCATCAAGCTCTGCCTGCACATCTCCTACGCCGAGCAGCGCCAGAGGCTGCTCGATCGCTTGCGTAACCCCGACAAGCAGTGGAAGTTCAAAGAGCACGACATCGACGAGCGCGCCTACTGGGATGACTACATGAGCGCGTATGGGATCGCCATCACGCGATGCTCGACGCCGTGGGCTCCGTGGTATGTGATCCCGGCCAACGACAAGGACTACCGCAATTGGGCGGTGAGCAAGATCCTGACCGAGACCCTCGATGAGATGGACCCGCAGTACCCGCGGCCCAAGCTCAACGTTCCGCGCCTGGTCAAACGCCTGAAGGACTGACCTCTAGAGGGTTGCGTAGTCCTCGTTGAAGTGCTCGCGTTCCTCGGCTTCGACGATTCTCGCGCCGGCTTCGCGGGCGAGCTTTTTGAACTTTGCAGCCTCCGCCTTGCCGCCCGCGGTCCTGTGGGCGCGGGCAAGGGCTTCGTACGCATACGCGAGGTCCCAGTTGGCCATGCCGTGCTGCTCGCAGATGTCGAGGCACCGCCGCGCATGCGCGATCGCCGGCTCTCCACGCCCGAGCACCGTGTAGACGCGTGAGATCTGCCACTCGCCGCGAGCCCGATTCTCCGGCTTGCCCACCACGCCCCAGTGGTATCTGGAAGCGTGGGCGGCATGGAGCATCTCGTCGTCGTCCTCGCGGGAGCGCCCGCGCTTGGTCATGAGCTTCCAGACTCGATTGAAGAGCCTGGCTGCGAGCTTCCTCTCCTCGTCCTTCGTCACGGCCAGCAAAGGCTACAGGAGCAATAAAAAACCCCGGGCCTCACGGCCCGGGGCTCATTTGGTCGTTTAACCCTTAGAGGGTGCGAACGCTCTTCGCGCGTGGCCCCTTGGGGCTCGCCTCGATCTCGAAGGATACCTTCTCGCCACCCTGGAGGCTGTCGAAGTCACCTTCGGTGCCACTCCTGTGGAAGAAGAATTCCTTACCGTCTTCGGCTGCGATAAAGCCGAAGCCACGGTCCGCGACCAGTTTCTTGATGGTGCCTGTGGGCATTTCCATCTCCTATCTCTCGAACTCGGGCCAACTCAACTCGGCGGGCCTGTTCGAGAAAAGAGAGCCTGCGGTGAGCGCCTGCACTGTGCCGGCACGAAGAGTATACCCCAGACGGGGGAAGACCAATCCAGGGGCTTTTCAACCGGCCCCTTGCCCCGATCCGACACGCTCCGGCCGGGGAGGGGCCGAGATGCGGCGCGCGCGAGACTGATCCACCTCGGTGAGGTGGCGCTTGCGCAGCCGGAGGTGCTTGGGGGTCACCTCCAGGAGCTCGTCGTCGGCCAGGAAGTCCAGCGACTGCTCCAGGCTCAGCTTCGAGGCCGGCGTCAGCCGCACCGAGATGTCCGAGGTTGAAGACCGGATGTTGGACTGCTTCTTCTCACGGCAGACGTTGACCCTGATGTCGCCCGGCCGCTTCTGGATGCCCACGATCATGCCCTCGTAGACCGCCTCGCCAGGCTCGATGAAAGTCGTGCCGCGCTCCTGGGCACCGGCCAGGCCGAAGGCGAGGGTGGTGCCCGCCGATGAGGCGGTGAGGGCGCCGTTGCGCTGCTCCCGGAAGTCGCCTGCCCATTGCCTGTAGCCGATCCCGATAGAACCCATGAGGCCCGTGCCCGCGGTCAGCGTAAGGAAGCTGTTGCGGAAACCGATGAGGCCCCGCGTCGGGATCATGTACTCGAGACGGACCCCGCCCTTGGAGTCGTAGCTGATCTCGATCATCTCGCCGCGCCGCTTGCCCAGTGCCTCGGTGACCGCGCCGAGATGCTGCTCGCGAACATCGACGGTGAGCCGCTCGATGGGCTCCATCCGCTGACCGTTGATGGTCTTGACGATGGCCTCGGGTCGGGAGACCTCGAACTCATAGCCCTCCCGCCGCATCGTCTCGATGAGCACTGCCAGGTGCAGCTCTCCGCGGCCGCTGACGAGGAAGCGCTCAGCCGCGTCGGTCTCCACGACGTGCAGCCCGAGGTTGACGTCGAGCTCTTTGAACAGGCGCGCCCGCAGCTGGCGCGTGGTGGAGTACTTGCCCTCGCGGCCTGTGAAGGGGGACGTGTTGACGCCAAACGTCATCCGGACAGTCGGTTCGTCGATCTCGATCCGCGGCAGCGGATCCGGCGATTCGGGATCGGCGAGCGTGTCCCCGATCGCGACCTCTTCGAGCCCGGTAAGCACGACAATGTCGCCCGCGCTCGCGTTCGGCACCGCCACCCGGTCCAGCCCGCGATACACGAGCGCTTGCACCACCTTGGCCCGCCGTGCCTCCCCTGCGGCCGTCAGGACTGACACCGGGTCGCCGGGAGCAATGCTGCCCCTCGAGATCCGCCCGATCGCCATCGGGCCTGTGTAGTCGTCGTAGGCGCGGTTCGCGACCAGCATCTGGAAGCCACCAGGCTCGGTGACCGGGGGAGGGATGTGCTCGATGATCGTCTTGAACAGTGGTTCAAGGTCATCCGCCAGGCTGTCCACGTGGGTGCCCGCGCGGCCTTCCTTGGCCACCGCGTAGATCACCGGCGCCTCCAGCTGGTCGGCGTCCTCGGCCAGCTCGAGGAAGAGGTCGTGGACCTTGTCCAGCGCGGCCTTGGGGTCGGCATTCTTGCGATCGACCTTGTTGATGACCACGATGATGCGCAGCCCGACCTCGAAGGCCTTGCGCAGCACGAAGCGCGTCTGCGGCATCGGCCCTTCGGCGGCGTCGACGAGCAGCAGGCAGCCGTCGGCCATGTTGAGGACCCGTTCCACCTCGCCGCCGAAATCGGCATGCCCGGGGGTGTCGATGATGTTGATGGTCACGTCGCCGTGCCGAACCGACGTGTTCTTGGCGAGGATGGTGATCCCCTTCTCGCGCTCGAGGTCGTTCGAATCCATGATCAGGGTGCCCACGTCCTGGTTCTCTCTGAACGTGTGGCTCTGCTTCAGGAGGGCGTCGACCAGGGTCGTCTTCCCATGGTCGACGTGGGCGATGATCGCCACGTTCCGAATGTCGTGGCGCAAGTTGGTAAGGGTCACGGCCCGGCTGACTATACGTAAGATCCTGCGGACATGAGAAGGGCCCGGCTCGCGTTCGCCGCTTTCCTGGCGTTGGGGACGATTCTGATTGCGGCGCCGGCCGCGCAAGCTGATGAGGGCTGGGTCATCACGTCGTTTCACTCGGACATCGCGATCGCCGCCGACTCCACGCTGACTGTGACGGAGGACGTCCGGGTCGACTTCGGCTCGCTCCGAAAACACGGCATCTTCAGGACCATCCCGCTGCGCTACAGGTTCGACAGCACGCAGGATCGGTTCTATCAGCTCGAGGTCCAGTCGGTTACCGACGGCTCCAAGCCGCTGCAGTACGACGACTACATCAGCAGCGACAACGAGGTCGTGAAGATCGGAGATCCCGACGTCCTCGTCTCGGGCAACCAGCGCTATGTGATCACTTACGCGATCTTTGGCGCGATGAACTCGTTCTCGGACCACGACGAGCTCTTCTGGAACGTCGACGGGGCGCTGTGGCCTGTACCGAAGGCGACGGTGACCGCCACGGTCCACGTGCCGGCGGGCACCTTGCAGAAGTCCGATTGCTTCCAGGGCCCCGAGGGGTCGACCGAACCCTGCCAGCACGTCGACGCCGGCAACCAGGCCGAGTTCTCTTCAACTCGCGAGCTCGCCTCCGGTGAGGAGATGTCGGTGGTGGTCGGGCTGAGCAAGGGCGCTGTCTCGATCCCCGGGCCGATGCTGGAGCCGCGCCAGCGCGTATTCCCTCTGGACGCCTTCGACATCACGCCGGTGACGATCTCGCTCTTCCTGCTGGTGACCGCGCTGGGCGTCGGCCTGGTGGCCTGGAACTGGTGGGTGCACGGGCGCGACCGCGCCTACCTGACGCAGTACTACCTGACCAACGATCCGCGCGAGCGGACACAGCCGCTTTTTGCGCACGAGCCGGTCGTTGTCGAGTTCGGGCCGCCCCAGAAAATGCGCCCAGGAGAGCTCGGGCTCATCCTCGACGAGCTCGCGGACGCCAAGGACGTCACGGCGACGATCGTCGACCTCGCGGTGCGGGGCTTCCTGACCATCGCCGAGCGAAGCCAGAACGCGTGGGCCTCGCTCGGAAAGGCCGACTGGACGCTGGCCTGGAAGGCTGGCGGGAACGCAGCCGAGCTGATGCCGTATGAGAAGACGATCCTCGACGGCCTGTTTACCGGCCGGACCACTGTCAAGCTGTCCGACCTGAAGGGCACTTTCGCGCCGACGTTGAGAAAGGCCGAGAAGGAGATCTACAACGATGCGATGGCGCGACGGCTGTTCACGAGCCGCCCCGATCTCGCGCGTCTGGGTTGGGGTTGCCTCGGCTGGGCGGTGGTCCTCGTCGGCTTTGCGGCCACCATCGGGCTGGGCAAGGCTTTCGGCTGGGGCTTCGTCGGCATCGGGATCGTGCTCATCGGGGTGGCGCTGGTCACCATCTACCCTTCCATGCCTCAACGCAGCGCAGCCGGCCGCGAGCTGCTGCAGCACACGCTGGGCTTCCGCCTTTACATGAACACCGCCGAGAAGTACCGGCAGCAGTTTGCGGAGAAGGCTGAAATCTTCACCCAGCTGCTGCCTTACGCCATCGTTTTCGGCTGCGTCACCAAATGGGCCAAGGCGTTCGAGGGCATCGACACTAGCGCGACCAGCTCCTCCTGGTACGTGGGAAACGCGCCCTTCCAGGCCGCGCTCCTTTCGAGCAGCCTTCAGTCGATGAACGACAACATCTCGAGCGCCATCAGCTATGTCCCGCCGAGCGCAGGCAGCTCGAGCGGATTCAGTGGCGGCTCGTCAGGAGGCGGCGGCGGAGGGGGCGGCGGGGGCTCCTGGTAGAAACGTCCTCCCCGCTCGCCGGGAGGTCCCGGATCGCGCCATATTGGTGCAGCTCCCGCGCGCTAACTGGCCCTGGCGGCTCTCAGGGGTTCACCAACCTCGTTGAGAAATCCCAATAGCTCTCGGTACGACTGTAGGAATGACGTCTCGTGGTAGGCGATCCCGCGCTCCGCGCAGAACTGCTTCACGATCGGCTGCGCACGCTTCACGTTGATGCGCGGCATGCCTGGAAACAGGTGATGCTCGATCTGGTAGTTGAGCGCCCCGTACCAGAAGTCCGTGATCGGATGGCCGTAGATGTTGCGAGCGGTCAGCACCTGCGTGCGCACGAAATCGAGCCGGCTGGAGCTGTCGGTCTGCGGCATTCCCTTGTGATTCGGGGCGAACACAGAGGCCAGGTATGCGCCACCGACGCCCTTGTGGATGAGCACGACCATCAGCGCGGACCACGGACCGAGGAAGAAGAGCATCGCGCCCAGGTAGATGGCGGCGTGGGCAAGCAAAAGGCCGAACTCGAGACGGCGGTAGCGAGAGCCTTCCTTGATCAGGTAGGTCGCCCCGGTCACGTGCATGCTCCACGCCAGAAAAGTCGTAAGAGGAAAGAAGAAGTACACCTGGTACATCGCGAGCAGCCGGCCCGCACCATGCCTGGCCAGCGCTTGCTCCCGCGTGTACGCGATCGCGCCCACGTCGATGTCCGGGTCGAGGTCGACGTCGTTGGGGTTGCCGTGGTGACGGTTGTGCTTCTGCACCCACCAGCCATAGCTCATCCCGAGCAGTGCATCAGCCGTGACCAGGCCGACCAGCGCGTTCTTCCAGTTCGAGGCGAACATCTGGCGGTGACCAGAATCGTGGAGCTGGAATCCGAGCTGGCCCGAGATGATGCCGAGGACCACCGCGGTCAGCGCCTGCGCCCAGACCTGGTCGACGACGAAGAGCACGGCCAGGCAGCCGAAGAAAAGGGCCAGGTTGACGGTGATGCTGAAAGCGTAGAAACCGGGCCGCTTGTCGAGCAGCCCTGCCTCCTGGATTCGGCGCTTGAGGACCGCGTAATCGTTCTGGAGGGAGTCGTGCGCCTCGACCGCTGGACGCGCGACCTCTTGAATCAAGGCAGCCAAACCTATCAGGTTCCTGATTGGAAGGGTGCGTTCACTCTCGTAACAGAGTCCATAACAACGAGCCAGGTCTCCCGTGCTGTGTCAGGCTTTCACCGCATGACGACGTTGCGAAGCTGGTGCCGAGAGCGGGAGTCGAACCCGCACGTCCTTGCGGACATCGGTTTTTGAGACCGACGCGTCTGCCTGTTCCGCCACCTCGGCGCGGCCGTAACGGGGCTCGACAATACCATTGGCCGGTGCGAACCGCCGCGGCTCTGGCTCTGTGGGTCAGCCTCACCTCGTGCGGGCTCGGCAGCCCGATCGCCGCCACTACGCCGGTCGCGGGCACGACGACCACGCCTGACCAGGCCGCCTCCGCGCCCAGGATTACGCCACCGGCGGTCACGCCTCCTACGCCACCCGGCACCACCTTGCCGGCTTTCAAGTGCGCGGACGTCAGCGGGGGGGCCACCGGCAGCGCCAACGTCACGGCCGTCAGGATGTCAGAGCTCGTGGGGTATGACCGGTTCGTCATCCAGTTCGACACGAAGGTGCCTACCTACACCGTGAAGCGTCAGGCAAAACCATCGTTCAAGAGCGGCGGCAGCGGCCAGTCGATCACGCTGAGCGGTGCGGCGGGAGCCCTGGTGCAGGTGCACTCCGCTACAGGTGCCGGCTCGTATGCGGGCTCCACCGACATGTCGCACGGTGAATTCCTGGTTCTCAACGAGGCACGCCTCGTCGAGGACTTCGAGGGCTACCTCGCGTGGGGATTGGGTCTCAGCAGATCGGGGTGCCTGCGCGCCTTCACGCTCGCCGGCCCACCGCGTCTTGTTGTCGACTTCTCGACCGCGTCCCGCTAACCTTCGCTGCGAATGGCCGTTCAGCCGCCGCCGGCCCCCGTCATCGACGCGCAAGCTCCGCCGCCGGCCAAGACAGGCCGCTCGTGCCTGGGTTGCGGCTGCGGCGGATGCCTCATCGCGATCGTGCTCGTCGCTCTGCTCGTGGTGGGCGGCGGCTACTGGTTCTTCATCGTCCAGGCGCAAGCAGCGATCAACTCGCCCGCCGCCCTCCTCGTGATCGCGACTCCCGTAGACGTCGATACCAACAACTCGGCCGGCTTCCACCCGGGAAAACCTGGACAGGAGCTGTCGGCCGGAAACACCGTGCGCACCGGTGACGGCGGTCACGCCGCGATCCAGTTCCCGGACGGGTCATACGTGCGCATGGCGCCGGCCACCGTCGTGACGGTGACCGCTGCGCAGCTCTCGCACGACGGCAACCTCCAATCGGCCAGCCTCGTGCAGAAGGTGGGGCGCACCTTCACCAACGTTCAGCACCTCGTCAGCGGAGCGAGCTTCCAGGTCGCCGGCCACTCTGTCAGCGCCCAGGTGCGCGGCACGGAATTCGAGGTTCTCGTCCGCGAGGACAAGACCAACTTGATCAAGGTGTTCGACGGGACCGTCAGAGTCAGCGGTACGACGACTGTGACCCTCACCGCCGGGCAGCAGGTCGACGCCGACGCGAACGGCCGGCTCTCGGGCCAGGGACCGATCAAGCCCGAGGCGAAAGATCCATACGCGCTTGCGGCCCAATGCTCGCGCGCTGTCTCCAGCGGCACCAGCGCCGGCACAGCGCAAACGTCAACGGGGGAGAACCTGGCCACCGGGCAATCGGCCGAGATCGATTACAACTCGCCCGGCGGAACGATCAGCGTCGCCCTGTGCTACCCGGGGAGCTTCATGACCTTGACCGTCATCGACCCCAACGGGACGGCCCACGCGTCGCGGCAGGGCTCGCGGCCGGTCCAGGGTAACCTCAACGGACCCCCGGGACGATACCGCGCGATCGTCAAGGCTGTCGACGTTCCGGGCGGGGAGCCCTTCGCAGTCTCCTTCGCCACCATCGCCAGCTGCGGCGGCGAAAAGGTCGACACCGGTGGATTCGTGCGAGAGACGATCAGCAACGCTCAGATCTCCCACGCCCTCCAGCAATCGGGGATCACGCTTCAGGTCCAGGGTGTGTCTTCGAACTCGGCGCGCATCTCGTACTACTCAGAGCTCGGCGGGCTTCCCGTCTCCTGGACGATGCTCTTCTACGCAGCATCTCCCAACCTCGGTGTGGTGCTGACCCAGTTCACCGTTCGGGGAGTCAACGTCACCACCCAGGTCGTGTCGAAGCTGACCTCGGTGACCGGCCAGTCGATCAGCTCGATCCCCACCGACTACACGGTCGACCGCGTCTACTCGTGCAAAGGGGCGGGGGGCGGCGTGATGGTGATCGAAGGCCACAGGTAGGAGCCGCACTGTCAGGGGGCTCGCTCTAAAAAGGCCACTTCTGGTAGCCCATTAGGTATCGTTCCCGCCATGTCGGTTGTAGCGGCCCGCCCTGCGCCGAGGCGTCGGGGTGGATACCGCCTCATCATCATCCTGCTGGTCGTTCTTCTGCTCATCGGTGCGGGCATCTTCTGGCTGACGAGCGCCGCACAGGCCGCGACAAACGCAGCCGCCACGCTGACAGTGTTTCAGCCCACGGTTTCGGTGGCGCACGGCGGTGGGGCTTACGCGACGAGCGCCACTGGGGCTGTCGTCCAGCCCGGCGATTCGATCAAGACCGACGCCAAAGGTCGTGCAGCCATCCAGCTGCCGGATGGGACGTTGACCAGGCTGGCCGGTGGCACTGAGATCGTCCTCACCTCCGCCCATTTCGCGAAGACCGGAAACCTTCACGACGTGTCGATCCTCCAGAAGATCGGCCGGACGTTCACGAACGTCCAGCACCTGGTCGGCGGCGCGACCTTCAAGGTCGCCGGTCAGGCAGCCGTGGCCTCGGTTCGCGGCACGAAGTTCGAGGTTCTCGTCAACCCGGACGGCTCGATGGTGGTCAAGCTGTTCGACGGCCAGCTGGACCTCGACGGCAAGAACCACGTCCACCTGAATGCGGGCCAGCAGGCCACAGTCGACGCGCAGGGAAACGTCGGCCAGCCCGGTCCAATCCCGCCTGACCCCAATGACCCGTTTGGTCCCCAGATCGCAGCCTCTGACGCAAGCAACGCGGGCACCACGCCCGGCACGGAGCAGGACTTCATCGGCCCGCCGATTCACAACGGCGAGCAGCAGCAGTACACGTACAGCTTCGCGGGCGGCGGAATCGTGAAGGCGGCGCTCGGCTATCCCGGCAGCACCATGTCGCTCAGGGTCAAGGCTCCTGACGGCCACGTATATACCGGCACCGGTGCCTCGCCGATCGTGGTCCTTGTGCCTAATGCGCCGGCCGGCATCTACTCCATCACCGTCATCGGCGTCAAAGGCCTCGGGACAGCCGGCGAGGAGTTCTTCCTCAGCGTTTCGGCGCTCGAATCTTGCTCCAGCACTGTGATCGCGCAAAACCGCGCGGTGCGTCATGGTTACACGGCGCAAGACCTTGCCGGCGCGATAAACGTGCCCGGCCTTTCCAATCTGAACCTCAACATCGTGGGCGACTCCATCGCGGGCGCCATCATCACCGGGACGGGCACCTACAACGGGGTCGGCTGGACCGGCACCGTGGTGCTGTTCATGCACGGCGGAGTTCTCGAGATTTTCGCGGTGGGGGCCACGGTGTTCAACGTGAGCGTTCCCGCCGAGCAGATAGTGCAGCAGATTGGTTCGGCGATCGCGCAGGACCCGAACAACATCAACCCGGGCTTCGTAGTCGACCGCCTGTTCACCTGCAAGGGCGTGCTGATGATCGACGGCCGGGTCGGCTCCTAGCTCTCGCCCGCGACTACCTAGCTGCCGTTGCTTCCACGACGCGCTGCACGGCGCAGCCAGTTGACCGGCTGCACCTTGCTCCCCTTCGACGTGAGGGATCGCTCGAGATGATCGAGCAGCACGCCCGCGGTTGGGGGCCGGCGATCCGGCTCCCGATCCATCGCTTGCTGCAGCACTGATGCGAACGAGGCCGGCAGCTCCGGCGCTGAGTCGCGCACGCTTGGAGGTGGTTCGTACAACCGGCGGCTCAGAGTCTCGATCCAACTTTTGGATGAGAAAGGCCTGCGCCCGGTGACGGCTTCGAAGACGACTGCAGCGAGCGAGTAGACGTCGGCTCGGCCGTCCACCTCGCGTCCGGTCAAACGCTCCGGCGCCACGTAGTCGGGGGCGATCGGTCCGCCGGTGCCCGGCCCCGTGTTGAAGGAGGCCACGGTTCCCAGCCCGAAACCGGTCAGCAGAGTGCGGCCGTCATCCGCGAGGAGAATGTTCGCGGGCTTCACGTCGCGATGAACTGTTGCCCTGCTGTGCGCGTAGTCGAGCGCGCTGGCGATCGGCCGCAGCAGACCGACAACTCCCAGCGGTTCGTATCTCACGCCGTCGCCGAGGGCGACGTCGAGAGTGCGTCCGTCGATCAGCTCCGTCACGAGGTACGGGCATTCGCCGTCATAGGCCAGCTCATAGAGACGCGGAATGGCGGGGTGCTCTAGAGCGACATACGAACGCAGCTCGAGGAGAAAGCGGCGCGAGAAGCTCACGTCTCGCGCGACTCCAGCTCCAATCGTTCGCACCGCGACCTTTCGGTGGAGGCGCGGATGCTCGGCCTCGTATATGACGCCGAGGCTGTCGGTCTCGATCTCACGCAGGACGCGGTAACCGCCTACGTGCTGACCGTTGCCGGTCATTTCAACCTACCGGCCAGGAAGCCGCGCCGCCTGCCATGAAACCTGAACTTTAGGCCGTCCTCCCCCTGCTTGTCAGGGGGAGGTCCGGCCGCGGCCGCCGCCGGGAAGGGGGCCGCGAGGTAGTGGAGGTAATAATTTGGGGGTTGTCGGCGTGGCGGAATGGCAGACGCGCCAGCCTTAGGAGCTGGTGTCCGACTGGACGTGGAGGTTCGAGTCCTCTCGCCGACACTGACGCGGTTAGGCGATCCTCTGAACAATGAGAGCGTCGCCCTGCCCGCCGCCGCCACACAGCGTCGCCGCACCGCTCCGCAAGCCTCGCCGCCTCAGCTCATGCGCGACCGTCAGCACCAGGCGCGCGCCGCTGGCCCCGATCGGGTGTCCGATGGCGACCGCGCCGCCATTGACGTTGACGCGCTCCTCGTCCAATCCCAGCATCCGGCTCGCGTTCAGCGCGACCGCGGCGAACGCCTCGTTGACCTCGACGAGGTCCAGGTCGCCCGGATCGAGGCCGGCCTTCTTGAGAGCATTGCTCAGCGCCAGCGCTGGCACGGTGTGCAGCCACGCATAGCGGTCCGCGCTCATACCGTGAGCCACGATCTCGACCAGCGGCTCGACCTTGAGCGCCTTCGCCCGCTCTTTCGACATCACGACCACCGCCGCGGCGCCATCCGATATCTGCGACGCGTTGCCGGCCGTGATCGTCCCCTTGGGTCTGAATGCGGGTGGCAGCTTGCCAAGCGCCTCTGCCGTTGTCCCCGCACGCACGCCTTCATCGCGCTCGACGCGGACGGCATCACCGCGACGCTGTGGGACCGCGACGACGGCCACCTCGTCGGCCATGGTGCCGGCATCCCATGCTCGCTGAGCCCGTTCGTGCGAGCGCGCCGCCCATGCGTCCTGCTCTTCGCGGCTGATCTCGAGCTCGTTGTTCACGTCGTCGGAGCTCTCCCCCATGTGCTCTTTGAGAAACGTCGACCACAGGCCGTCGTGGACCATGGAGTCCACCATCTCCGTGTTGCCCATGCGCGCCCCGAACCGCGCTTTCGGGACGAGGTAAGGCGCCTCCGACATGGACTCCATCCCGCCGGCGACGACGACCTCGACCTCGCCGGCACGAATGAGCTGATCGGCCAGCGCGATCGCGTTCAGGCCCGACAGGCACACCTTATTGATGGTGATGGCCGGGACCTCCTGCGGGATGCCGGCCTCGATCGCCGCCTGGCGCGCAGTGATCTGACCGGCTCCAGCCTGCAGAACCTGGCCCATGATCACGTAATCCACGTCGCCGGCCTCCACACCGCTGCGCTCGAGGGCCGCCCGGATCGCATGGCCGCCCAGCGTGACCGCCGGCACATCTTTGAAAGCTCCGCCAAACTTGCCGAATGGCGTGCGCGCGCCCGCTACGATCACGGATGACACACGGCCAGTCTACGGGGAGGTGAGTCGCCGATCATGAGGAACGCCTTGCTGGTCGTGGATCTCCAGAACGACTTCGTCGAAGGGGGCAGCCTACCGGTGCCCGGCGGCCTGCAGGTCGCTGCCCACGTGGCCAGGCACGTGCGCCACTTTCGCAGCGAGTACTCCTTCGTGGTGGCGACCCGCGACATCCACGAGGATCCCCCAGACCATTTCTCCGACCAACCGGACTACGTCAACACCTGGCCCAAGCACGGGCTCGTCGGAACGCCTGGCGGCGCGCTGGTCACGCCGATCTACAACCTGGTCAGGGAGAAGCTGATCCAGGTCGTAGTCGACAAGGGCCGGCACGCCGCCGCGGTGTCGGCTTTCGAGGCATTGGACCCTCGCGGCCACCCGCTGCTGGACGTCCTGAGGGAACAGCGTGTGGACCACATCGACATCTGCGGCCTCATGACCGAGTACTGCATCCGGGCCTCGGCGCTTGACGCCCGCAAGCACGAGTTCCAGGTGCGCATCCTCGTCAACCTGTGCGGTGCGGCGAACCCGGAAGCGGGCCAGCGTGCGTTCGAGGAGATGAAGACCGCAGGCTGCCAGCTGATGGCGGCCTCGGCCCCCTGAGGGGCGGCGGTCGCTAGCGTCGCAGGGTTCGCCGGGGTCTCCCCGGCCATGACTTTGTCTTCCCACCACCAGATCGTGGCGAGGAGAAGCGAAATCGTTGTCAAGTCCCATCGATATGCCGGAAAGAGAGCGCCGGCCCAATCGATTGGACAACGCTTGCCTAGCAAAAGCTTCAGGGCCGGGTGCGCGCGCGAAGCGCCCGGCGATGCATTCAATAGGGCCCATCCTCAACGCCGCTTTGCGCGCAGAGGGAACCATCTGGGTTCCCTCTCATATTTTTACTTGCGGGTTCTGGCCTTTGTCGGCGGAGCGTCGTACTTGAAGGAGACGTTGAGCCGGACCCGATACTTGGTCACCTTGCCGTTTTCGATGGTCATGTCCTGCCGTACGACCTCCGCCACACGCAGGTCGCGCAGGGACTTTGATGCTGTCTCGACGGCGCTCTTGGCGGCCGCCTCCCAGGACGTGCTGCTGGTCCCCACCAGCTCGGTCACGCGGTAGACGCTGTCGGCCATGGCTACCTCCTCCTCACATCAGCCTGGATCACCGGCAATTGTCGCGCGTTTCAGCGCCGTGCTTTCTCGACCTGGCGCAAATCCGGCAGGGCCTCGGCCAGCTTGTCCGCGAGCATCACGGCCTTAGGCGGATCGAGCATCAGAACCTGTTCGGTGAAGCCCAGCTCGAAGTAGCGCGCCGATTGCTCGAGCAACCGCGAGCGGTCGGCGCCGTCCCACGAAAGCTGGATTGAGCGACGCACCTCGGAAGGATCGCGACCGATATCGCCGCACGCCTCGTCGAGCCTTGTGATGACCTCAGTGCCTTTGTCGATCTCGGCGGCTCCGGTGTTCCAGACATCGGCGTATCGAGCGACGAGCCTGATGGTGGTCTCCCCGGACGCGCCGATCCAGATCGGAGGGTGCGGCTTCTGGATCGGCTTGGGGTTGGCGATCGCGTCTTTCATCTGGTAGTAGCGCCCGTCGAAGTTGGTCCGGTCCTCGGTCCAAAGCGACTTGATGATCCGAAGCGACTCGCTCAGCCGCCCGACGCGATGATCGAGGCCTTCTATTCCGTACATGGAGTGCTCGATTTCAGCCCACGCAGCGCCGATGCCGAACTCGAGCCGGCCGCCTGACAGGTGGTCGACGGTGACAGCGACCTTGGCGAGAAGTGCGGGATTTCGGTAGGTGTTGCCGGTGACCATACAGCCGATGCGGACCTGTTTGGTCGCCTCGGCCATCGCCGCCTGCAGCGCCCAGCCTTCGTAGATTGGGCGGTCCGGACCGCCGGCGCCGATCGAAGCCAGGTGGTCGAAATCCCATACGTGGTCGAAACCTGCGTCGTCGGCTAGCTTCCAAACCCTGCGCAATGCCTCGATCGTCGTGTCCTGCCCCGAAAGCTTCACACCGAAATGCAGCGGGTGTTTCATCGAAACCAAGGTTACCGAGTCCGGTATCTGGTCGGCCTGACGCGCAGCGCGATGTGGTACTCGCGCGAGAAACCCTCTGGCTTCCAGCCGTAGCTCTTGACGAGGGCCGCGTACTTGCGGATGTAGGCCGGCACCCGGTAAGCGAGCGGCTGCCGGCGGAGCCTCTTGGCTTCGCCGTCGATGCGAACTATGTCCCCGCCTTCAGCGTCAGCGTTGAGATGCATCGCCACATTGGGATTGGCCTCGATGTCTTTGACCTTCTGGCCGGGCACCGAGTAGATGAGGAATGACTTCCCGTCCCACAAGAACCAGACGGGAACGGCGTGGGGCCGGCCGTCGGCACCCGTGGTCGCGAGCCAGATGATGATCTCCTTGCGCAAGCGGCTCTGAGCCCGCTTGCCCTCCGCCGTGGTCGAGTCGAGCAACGCGCCTTTGCGAGGGGCCATGTCTCAGCAGCCTACAACCGCGAGGGCGTTTCGCGACGGCCCGATGCGGGCAGAGTTAAGGCGATGAAAGAGGTTGATGCGGTGAGGAAGTCCGACGCGGAGTGGAAGCGTGACCTGACGCCCATTCAGTACCACGTGCTGCGCGAGAAGGGGACGGAGCGCCCGTTTACCGGCGAGTATTGGGACACCAAGACCCCGGGCGCCTACCTGTGCGCCGGCTGCGGCGCCAAGCTGTTCGAGTCTGAGACCAAGTTCGACGCCCACTGCGGCTGGCCGAGCTTCTACGCTCCGGCCGAGGACGCCCCCGTCGAAGAACATTCAGATCGCAGCCTCTTCATGGTCCGGACCGAGGTTACCTGCGCCAACTGCGGCGGCCATCTCGGGCACGTCTTCGACGATGGCCCCCAGCCCACAGGCCTTCGGTACTGCATCAACTCCGCTTCCATAAAGCTCGATCCGGAAGGCCATTCCGGCTAACGCCCCTGCGCGCAAGCGGCGGTAAGGATGGGCCTTACTGATTGCGCCCCAACCCTCCCCCCTGAAGGTGGGAGGGAGGAAGGCCTACACGGGGCGGCGCCCCGTTTCCAGGATGACTTTGACGATCGGGCTCGCCTCTTTTGGCTGCCAGGCGCGGTAGGCCTCCCGCAGGGGCACAGGCCATTCGACGTCGAGGTCGACCCGCGTACCAAACCTGCTCGCTCCGGCGAGCACCCGAAGCGCGAGCTGGAGCACCTGGCGCTGCATCGGCCGATCGCCGGGCCTTCCAAAAGCGTGGCCGAACGGGAACTCTACCCCGACCACCCGGGGTGCCCGGCGCTCCTCAGCCACCGACGGCATCATCGTCACCACGACCGTGGAGATTCCCGCTCTTTCGATCCATCGTGCCAGCACGGGCACGTTCGAGCAGCAATCGGGTCAAGCCGGGGCGAGGATGAGCCCGTCCGTCCGCTGTTCCACGAGGCGGGCAGCCAGCTCGCCGGCAGTCTTGTCCCGCCAGCCCGCCAGGCTGCGTTCCTGGTAGCCCATCACCGACATGTGCTCCGCGGTCGCGCCGCCGACTACCCGCTCTTCGACCAGCTGATCGAGTAGTCGCGCGGGCAGCGCAATCTCCGGATCCGCGAGGAGGTCCTCGTCACTGATGTGCAGGTGCGCCACGGCGATGTCCGCAGGCTCGACGCCCGCGGGGATCAAGCGCCAGCCGGGGTCGCCCCATTCCGGATTGGCGCGCTCCCGCTCGACGTCGAACCCAGGTTGGCTGCCCTTCACATACAGGCCGGCTGAAGTGAGCAGCCCGATTCGAGCTTCGCTCAAACGCTTGGGGAACGGCGCCCACACCGGCTCCTCCTCTCCCGGAAACGGCCCGCGCCCCTCGTAGTAGGGGCGGAAGCTGCGTGGCAGGAAACGGTAGCTGTCGACGTTCATTGGGTCACCCGATCCTGATCTTCCCATCCGCCGGCTAGCTCACCCGTCAGCGTGGGCACCACCGAGCCCCCCACCTCGATCCGCGAAGGGAAGTCTCCCTGTCGCGGATAGGCCAGCTCGATGTGTACGAAGCTTTGGCGGCCCATCTTGGTCCCCTGCTCGCTGACTATCGACACTGTGCTCGACCGCTTGACCAGTCCGTACTTCACGGCAAACGCGCCGAGAGGTCCGCTTGCTGAACCGGTCGCGGGATCCTCGTAGATGTCGGCGACGTGTGGAGCGAACATGCGGCTGTAGAGCTGGTTTTCGCCGCGCGGCGCAAATAGGAACACGCCCTCGCGGAAAACTTTCCCCAGGCGCTCCTTTTCGGAAACCGCGGCGTCGATGGCTTTTGCGTCCTTCAGTGCGACGTAGACATGCGGCAGGCCTGTGCTGGCGACCTGGATCGGGACGTCGGGAACCAGCTGATCTTCCGAGAGCCCCAGCGCGGCAGCGGCGGCAGCCCGGTCCGAGACAACTTCGCCAAAGCTCACTTTCGGATGGGTCATCCAGAAGCGCACGCCGCCCGCCCAGTGCTCTCCTCGAACGTGGACAGGGCCCACGCCCTCCTCCAGCGCGAACTCGAGCGCACCACCCGGCACCAGTCCCTGGGTGAAGAGAACCCAGGCCGTCCCAATTGTGGGATGGCCGGCAAAGGGCAGCTCGGAGCCCGGAGTGAAGATTCGAACCCGTGCCGCATTCCCCGCACCCTCGGGGGCCAGGACGAACGTCGTCTCCGACAGGTTCATCTCTTTTGCGATTCGCTGCATCGCCTGGGCCGGGATCCCCTCCGCGTCGAGCACGACTGCCAGCTGGTTGCCGGCCAGCGGCCGCTCGGTGAAGACGTCGACAACGTGGATCGTGTACCGCTTCGCTCGGGCACTCATCGCGGGATGACCAGGCAGGTCGACGTACCGTGCGCGAGGAGCTTGCCTGAGCTCTCGGCGATGAGCTTGCCCTCGGCGGTCGCGACCCTGCCACCCCGATGCACGACAACGCCTTCGGCGCGGACTGGACCGGTCTCGGCAGTGATCGCCCGCACGAAGTTGACCTTCGTCTCCAGCGTCGTGTACCGCTCACCCAAAGCGAGGGTCGTATGCACCGCGCAGCCCATCGCGGAATCGAGGATGGTCATCGCGAAACCCGCGTGAACCACCCCGATCGGGTTGTAGAGGAACTCGCCCGCCTCGCCGGCGAAAACCGCCCTCCCCTCCGCGACCTCGCCCCCGGTGATGCCGATCGTCGACATGATCGGCGGAGGGGGCAGCTTCCCCGTCATCACGGCTCTCATGAACTCCAGGCCTGACATCCCCGAGGCTTCCGACAATGTGGCCATCGGGTCTTGCCAGGTGACTGTTCGCGTTCGGGCTTTCGAGTCGGTCAACCCATCACTCAAAACCGCGCCATCGGCCAAAGCCTTCCCTCTACCCGGCATCACCCAGGGCAGCGGCAAGCGTCGAGAGTATCGCGAGCATGCCGAGGGCGGCAATCGCTAGGCCGCTGATCGTGCTTATGCCGCGCACGGCCCGCGGTGTGACGCGCGCCTCGAGACCCGCAGTAACCGCCGCCAGCACGCACCACCACGTCGCGGAGCCGGCGAACACGCCAACCACGAGCACGGCCGGGGGCAGGTAGCCACCGCTGATCCCGATCCCAAGAGCCGCGACGAGTGCGGCAAAAGAGACGATCGTCGCCGGGTTGGTGATGGTGAGCCCGAGCGTCGAGAGGTAAGCCCACGCCAGCCCGGACCCGCCGGCGGTTGGCGCCGGCTCATCGTTTTTCGGCCGTTCCAGAATCGTGCGCAAACCAATCAGGACGAGGGCCGCACCACCGATGAGCGCCAGCCACTGACGCTCGCCGGCAAGCCACGATGTGACGGCGCCGATCCCGAAAGCCGCCAGCGCGGCATAGAACCCATCGGCAGTGGCGACACCGAAACCTGAGACGGCGCCGGTTACCCAGCCGCGAGTGAGCGTCCGCCTAAGGCACAGGAAGAAGATTGGACCCGGTGATGCCGCGATCACAAAGCCCAGGACGAACCCCCTGAGCAGGACGCTGCCCATCCGAACCCTTCATAGCGGACAGATTCTATGGCGTCAGGGACGAGACGAGCGGTGACACGAGTTTGTTTTACCTACCCTTAACCGAGCCCTTGGTATCCTGCGGGTCCCCATGGAGATCCTTCGCAACATATCGAGGCGCAAGCTGCGCAGCGTCCTGACCGTATCGGGCATCGTCATCGGCGTTCTCGCATTGACCACGATGGGTGCGATCGCGGAGAACTTCAACGCCTTGATAGACGGCGGAGTCAAATACTTCAGCTCCAACGTCCAGGTCGGTCCGCCAGACGGGCAAACCGCGTCGCTGCTTCCGATTTCCAAGATCGACGAGATAAAAAAGGTTGAAGGCGTGGCGGCGGCATTTCCGAGCTACACGTTCTCAGCCAAGCCGGGTGCGGTCAGCGCGGTCAGCTTCGGATTCCCGGATTTGATCGTGGCCGGAGATCCTGAGGAAAGCAACTGGAGCAACCTCAAAACGACCTTCGCCCAAGGTCACCAGATCGAGCCAGGCTCAACCGGCCAGGTGGTCCTAGGCTCGACCATCGACAAGGAGTTCAAGAAGAAGATCGGCGACACCATCGACCTTCCGGTAAGGCCGCCTGACGCCAAGCCGGACTTTGTCAACCACACGTTCATCGTGGTTGGGATCCTGAACCCCACCCTGACCGCGCCCGACACCTTCGCCTATCTCAACACCGCCGACGGCCAGATGTTGCTCAAGGACAGCCTACCTAGCGCCATACGAGATCAAATCCCGGTCAGCGCGATCACGGAGAGCATCGACGTCTACGCAACGCCGGGCACCTCGATCGGCGAGCTCGACAAGATCGCGGACAGGATCAACAACCAGGTCACCGGCGTGAAGGCGACGAAGCCGAGCGTGATCGTGAACAGCTTCAAGTCAGGCGGCGCGATCTTCACGGCAATTACCACTGCTGCGGCGCTGCTCGCACTCGTCATCGGGGGCCTGTCAGTTGTCAACACGATGTTCATGGCCGTCGCCGAGCGCGTCCGCGAGATCGGGTTGAAGAAGGCGATCGGCGCCACGACGCGCCACATCATGGGCGAGTTCCTCCTGGAGGCGACGGTCATCGGAGCGCTGGGCGGCTTGATCGGCTATGGGATCGGCGCGGTGATAACAATCCTCGTCAACGCCAATACGCCACAAGGCCAGTCGACGTTGTTTCTTCTGACATTCCGCTTGACTGTTATCGCACTGGGATTCGCTATCGCGCTTGGCGCAGTGGCGGGCATCCTTCCCGCCTGGCGCGCGGCGCGGCTCGACCCCGTCACCGCATTGAGGAATCAGTAGTGGCACACCTTCAGCTGGACGACCTGACCAAGCATTACAAGCAGGGCAAATCGGTGATTCGCGCCCTCGACGGCGTGACCCTCGAGATCGACGACGGCGAGTTCGTCGCCGTGGTCGGCCGGTCCGGCAGTGGCAAGACGACGATGCTCGACATGCTCGGCCTCCTGCTCAGACCGACCGCGGGGCGACTGATCATGGACGGCACTGACACCGGCAAGCTAGGGGACCGGGAGCTCGCGCACCTTCGCGGTACCAAGGTGGGATTCGTCTTCCAGGAGTACAACCTCCTGCCCTCGCTGAACGTGCTCGAGAACGTGATGCTGCCGCTGCGCTACGTCAACGACGGAAAGGACGGGCGCAAGCGCGCTGAGGACCTGCTCGAGCGCGTCGATCTCTCCGACCGGATCCGCCACAAGGCGACGGAGCTCTCGGGCGGCCAGCAGCAGCGCGTCGCCATCGCGCGCTCCATGGTCAACCGGCCCTCGCTGATCCTCCTCGACGAACCCACCGGGGCGGTGGACACCGAGACGGCTCAGCAGCTCGTCGCGCTTCTGAAAAGCCTCAACGAGCAGGACCGCGTGACGATCGTAGTCGTCACCCACGACCTCGACGTCGCCGCCGAGGCGAAGCGGCAGATCCGTCTCAAGGACGGCAAGGTCATCGCCGACGACGTGGTCACGCCGATCGCTGTCGCCTGAACTTCAGCGCGATGTCCGGCCGGTTGGTGATGAGTGTCGTGACTCTCGGGTCGGCCATGAAATGGCGGATCTCCTCCTGGTCATCCACTGTCCAGACCCAGGCATCGAGTCGCATGCGCGCGCAGTAGCGCAGTAGGCGGATGCGCGCGAGCTGCCGGTGCGCCGCGACGAAGTCGGCATGCGAGGCCTTGAGGCGAGGACCTGGGAACAGCTCTGCCAGGCGCTCTGTCATCGTCGCCCATGCGTGCGCGTTCGTCATGTCGGTGCCAAGAGTGAGGCCGGCTCGGACGGATGGGAACTGCTCTTTGATCGTCCTGATCGACTGGACCTCGCCGGTCGTCACCACGAATCCTTGCGGGTCGACTCGGGCGAGCACCGCATGTACGATCGCGGGCTCGTAACCGCGACCTTTCAGATCGACGTGCAGCCCGACGCGTCCGGCGACAAGGTCGAGCAGGTCATCGAGATTGAGGACCTCCGCTCCTAGCTCCCGCTTCACATCCCGGAACGTGAGGCTGTCCACAGGACGCCCGGACGGAACCGCATCGTCGTGGTAGTTGACATACACGCCGTCGGACGTCCTTTGCACATCCAGCTCGACGTAGTCCACGCCCAGATCGATCGCGCGGCTGTAGCGTTCGGCCGCGGGCAGCTCTTCGGGACCGCACGATCCGCGGTGGGCGCTGATCAATGGGCTCATCGCTTGCTACCGCGATAAGGATGCGGCGACACTGAAGCCATGGCGGGCCTGCATCCAGTGGTGGTGATAACCGGGGCCACCGGCGCGATCGGTTCGGCGACCGCAGCAGTGCTTGTGCGACGCGGCGCGCGCGTGCTGTTGCTCGCACGGCCATCTGACCGGCTCAGCGGCCTGGTGCGAACGCTGGGGGGTGAAGAGAAACGGGTCAGCAGCATCCCGGTCGACCTCTCGTCGCTGGCGTCGGTCCGATCCGCGGCGCGCGAGATTGGGCGGACCGGGGCGCATGTTGATGCGCTGCTCAACGTCGCCGCAACATTCTCGCGCGAGTACCGCAGGACCAAGGAGGGATTCGAGGTCATGCTAGCGACCAACCACCTCGGCCCATTCCTGCTCACGAATCTTCTGCGTGACAGGTTGGTCGGACGCGGCCGAGTGATAACCGTGACAGCGCCATCATCGACCCGACTCGACATCGACCAACTCATTGACAAGAAGAGGTTCAGGGCACTGGAAACCTTCGGAGCCACCAAGGCTGCCAACGTCCTTTTTACTCTTGAGCTTGCTCGTCGCGCCAAGCGATGGGAGGTGCGAGCCAACGCATGCCACCCCGGCCTCGTCCGCTCGGAGCTGATGCGCGAGGCCTGGGCGCCGATCCGTGTTATCACGCGGCTGTTGTCGAGATCGCCGGAGCGCGCCGCTGAGGACCTTGCCGACCTGGCGATCTCGCCCGCCCATGAGGGCACGACCGGTTGGTTCTTCAAAGGCACAAAGCGCATCGACCCGCCCAAATCGACGCTGGACCAGCAAGCTCAAAGCGTTTTGTGGAAGCGCACGGCGGAACTGGTCGACCTGGAGAACGCCGGCTTCTGAGCGTCTGCTTAAGGGTCGCGGAGCATCCAGTGCTCGTTCTTCGCCAGGTGACGAGCCGGGTCGGGGCTGAGGTTCAAGCGCTCGGGGGAGTTGTAGTAGCGAGAGTCCGCGACCTGGAAATCCCCGTCATGCTCGAGGATCCAGATGAACTGGTTGGTCTCGTCGATCACCCATGGGCCGAGCACGCGAAATCCGCGCTGCAGGCGCATGGGGAGGATGTGCTCTCCCCATTCGTGGCTGAACGCTTCCATCTCGCCGGGCTTGACCGTGTAGATGCGCAGCTGCTTGGCCATATCGCCGAACAATAATGCGCGCCCGCGCCGGTAGGGCAAATTCCACATCGGGCACTTGATTTCTTCACACCGCGCTCACAACCTCGCGGAACCATGAGATGCGCTGCAGTCAACTCGGTGATTCAGGAGTGATCGACATGAGGCGCGGTTTCAGTTTTCTCTGGGTGGTGCTGACCGGGGTCATCGCTGCCGTCGTCGGCGTCGCCTCGTACCAGGCGGGGGTCTCCACGCAGCTGCCGGCCGGCGCCGCGCTGCCCCCCTACTATTACGAGCCGCATTTCTTCGGCTTCGGGCTCTTCGGAGTTCTGTTCTTCCTGTTCCTGCTGTTCCTTCTGTTTCGCATCGCAAGCTTCGGCCGCAGGGGCTGGGGCGGGGGCGGCGGCTGGAAGCACCACGGCTATGGCGGCGGAGTGCCGCCCGCGATCGAGGAGCGCATGCAGGAGTGGCACAAGCGCGCGCACGGCGAGCAGCCCGCGACTCCGCCGCCTGACCAAAGAGAGGCGTGAACCACGGGCACCGGTCGTGCCGGCTCGCGCCCGGCTCCCCAACCCCTCTCCCCCGTGGGGGAGAGGGACCCCAGGATCAGTAGGATGGTCGCAGTGGCGACCATCTTGGTCGTGGACGACGAGCCTCGCATCGTCCAGCTCGTCCGCGACTACCTCGAGCACGGTGGGTTCACCGTGCTCGTCGCTTCCGATGGACCGGCGGCGCTCCGCACGGCGCGCACCGGACGGCCGGACCTAATAGTTCTCGACCTCGGTCTGCCAGGGCTCGATGGACTCGATGTGACCCGCGCGCTCCGCCGTGAAGGCGAGGTGCCGATCATCATGCTGACCGCGCGCACCGAGGAAACCGACAAGCTGGTCGGCCTCGAGCTCGGAGCCGACGATTACCTCACGAAGCCTTTCAGCCCCAAGGAGCTGGTCGCTCGCGTGCGGGCGGTTCTTCGTCGCGCTGAGGGACTACGCTCGCCGTCCGACGTCATCCGCGTCGGGGCCGGTGTCGAGCTGGACGTTCCGCGAATGGAGGCGCGTTTCGGAAATCGCCGCGTCGACCTGACGAAGACCGAGTTTCAGCTGCTCGCCACGATGGCGCGACAGCCGGGACGCGTATTCACTCGGGCTCAGCTGCTGGATGCGGTCAAAGGCGTCGCATTCGAGTCTTACGAACGCGCGATCGACGCCCACATCAAAAACATTCGGCGCAAGATCGAAGAAAATCCGCGCTCGCCGCGCTACGTTCTCACGGTGTTTGGAGTGGGGTACCGCTTCGCCGAGCCATCCGACAGGTGAGCCCGCAGTGGGGGCCGCCTCCACGGAACCGACCGCCGTGGTGGCCCGAAGACCGATCCTGGCCACCGTCCGGACCATGGGGCCGCCGCGGGCGGGCGCCGTTCCTCTGGCGGATCGGGTGCGCTTTAGGAGTCGTGGTACTGCTGGCAGCCGTGGCCGGCGGGGTCGTGACTGCGCTGGTGAGCCTGGCTCTCGGGACTTCATCGGGTGGGTCCGGTCCGGGCTACGCGTGGATCCCGGTCCTGGTGCTGGTGGTACTCGTCGCGGCCGTCGGGCTGCGCGGCATCCGGCGAATGACGGGACCGATGGACAACCTGATCCAGGCTGCGCGCCGCATCGAAAGAGGCGACTATTCCGCCAGCGTCCCTGAGTACGGTCCGCCCGAGATGCGGTCTGTGGCGCGGGCGTTCAATGCGATGTCGGCGCGCCTGAAGCTAACCGACGAGCAGCGCAGAAGCTTCCTGGCCGACGTCGCGCACGAGCTGCGAACGCCTCTCTCGATCATCCGGGGCCAGGCGGAGGGCATAGCGGACGGTGTCTATCCGGCGGACGCCGCTCACATCGAGCCCATCCTCGATGCGACGCGAGGGCTCGAGGTGCTGGTCGAAGACCTGCGCACCCTCGTGCTCACAGACGCCGGCAGCCTGGTGTTGAACCGCGAGCCGGTCGACCCGACAGTCCTTGTGCATGATGTGCTGGCATCGTTCAAGGGTCAGTCCGAGGCCGCGGAGGTCAACCTCGCGGGCGACCTGGACTACGGAGTTCCGATGGTGGAGGTCGATCCAGCGCGGATGCGGAGCGCGATCGCCAACGTGATTTCGAACGCCATCCGTCACACGCCGCCGGGAGGGTCGGTGAGGGTTGGCGTCCAATCCGCCGGCGACCTGGTGGTCATCAGCGTCGCAGACACCGGCGAAGGCATTCCCGCACAGCTCCTGCCGCGAGTATTCGAGCGTTTTGTCAAAGCGCCCACGTCCACCGGTTCCGGTCTGGGCCTCGCGATCGTGCATGACATCGTCACCGCGCACGGAGGCAGCGTTGAGATCGACAGCACCCAGGGCGTCGGGACGACGGTGCGGATGACTCTCCACGCGGAACCGATCGCAAGCGACTGAGCGCGGCAGCTACGCTGGGGCGACAGTGGCTATCCCCAACTGCCCAGCGGTAAGAGACATCCTTTTGTCATACGTCACCAGCCGACGGAGGCTCACGCCGAGCTGCCGCATGGTCGCCAGGTGAATGGCGTCCAGCGAACGAATTTCCGACGGAAGCAAAGACCCCGCCTCAAGGAGGACCCGGTCGGTGACTCGGATCACTTCAAGGCTGGTCAGGACGTCGTGGCCCCTTTGAACTGCGGTGGCCCCGAGCGGTAGGAGGGCTCTCGCCACCTCTGTCCGCGCGAGGGCACTGACAACCAGCGGCGCACGGCGTCGCAGGTATCGACGGAGGGCGGCTGACTCCTTCTCTTGGACGACGAGCTTCACAATCGCGGACGAATCCAGATAGATGGCGCGGTCAGCGGTCATCACGTCGCAGCCGCGCCAGGACCGCCGACGGTGCTTCCTTGCCCACTGGCAATCGCAGAGGTTTAGGTAGATCGTCGAGGCAGCCAGCGGACGGAACCACATCACCAGCAGCTCTGAGCCGTTCGAGTGGCTCGGCCTCCGGCAGCGGGGCCAGCACGGCTACCGGTCGACCCCGATCCGTTACCTCGATCGTCTCACCAGCCTCGACGCGCCGCAGCAGCTCGCTGGCACGCTGGCGGAGTTCACGCACGCCGACTGTTGTCATGTGCTATTTGTAGCACATCTGCCCGGCTCTAATGAACACGCTTCCTAGCCACGATCTGCTGAATCGCCACGATGGGATTGGAGAGCAGCTGGCGACGCATTGGCGATGGCGCCGGCCACAGAGGAAAGTGTTGACCTTCCATCAGGTGCGCGGGCTGATGATCAAGCGGCGGGAGACAGTTTTCACACCCCGGAGTGGATGGAAAAGGAAAAACATCCGCTGGTCCGCCGTCGCAGTCGGAGTCCAGACAGAACCATTTGTTGTCTCTCCATTTGGAGGCGGGGTAAATCCGCTCACAGTGGAGACACCATCCCCAGGACCCACTCGAGAGGTCACAGAAAGCGCACGCGCCAACGAACTCGACTTCCTCCAACATGAGGTCAAGGTACAGGCGATCGGCGCGCACGTCATCCCTCTTAACATCACACTCCGACGGTAACTTGGAGGACCGTCCCGCTCGAT
>VBIU01000163.1 GCA_005880945.1 Chloroflexota bacterium
CCGATGTCGGCCGACGGCGTCCGCGGCGCCGCCTACCTGCCGACAGACGGCTACATCGATCCGAGCCAGCTCACGTTCGCGCTCGTCGAGGGCGCTCGCCGGCGCGGCGCGGAGATCTGCGAGGACACCAGGGTGACGGCGATCGAAGTCGACGGCGGCAAGGTCCGGCGCGTCGTCACCGACCATGGCGATATCGAGACCGAGCTGGTGGTGAACGCGGGCGGTATGTTCGCCACCGAGATCGGCCGGCTGGCCGGGGTCAACGTGCCGATCATCCCGATGGCGCACGAGTACCTCATCACCACGCCCACCGGCTTGCCGCTCGACATGCCGACCATGC
>VBIU01000165.1 GCA_005880945.1 Chloroflexota bacterium
AGAACGAGGGCAACCCGCTGGATCCCATCTGGAGTGCGAATCTCATTGGGAGGCACGCTCCGCCCCTGGATGAATCGGGTTACGAGCCAGCCCTCCGGCTGCAGAAAATCGATCACCTCCGGCCCGACGCCAACCTCGGCGGCCCGAAGGCTGGCTGCATGCTCGGTGGAGCGGTCGATGCCCAGCAGCTCGGTGTCTTTGCCCCCGACACGTAAGACGTACGACGACCCGCCGACGTCCACGCGGTAGTTTCGGTTGGTGATCCCGCCGGAGAGGTCGGTGATCGTCGCCCGCTGACCAGGCCAGAGGCGATCGACGGCAACCCCCGCGTCGCTGGAGCTGATGCCGTCCATGGTTTACGAGGGTAGAGCGCACCCCT
>VBIU01000164.1 GCA_005880945.1 Chloroflexota bacterium
GCGGTTTCTGGGTTGCCGCCGGCTTCTGCGCTCACGGCCTCGCCGGGGCGGGCGGCATGGGTCGCCTGGTCGCCGAGTGGATCGTGGAGGGGCGGCCTGGGCTGGACGCCTGGGAGATGGATTCCCGCCGGTTCGGAAGGCACTACGCCAGCCGCGAGTACACGCTGGCCAGAACTCGCGAGGTGTACTCCACCTACTACGACGTCAAGTACCCGGGCCATGAGCGGAGCGCCGGCCGGCCACTGCGCGTGTCTCCCGCCTACGCTCGGCTGACCGAGCTCGGAGCCGCGTTCGGCGAGAAATCGGGGTGGGAGAGGGCCAACTGGTTCGAGCCCAACGCCTCGAATGGAAACGAGTCGTTGCGCCCGCGCGGCTGGGCTGGGCGCCTGTGGTCCCCCGCCATCGAGGCGGAGCATCGGGCTTGCCGGGAGAATGCGGCGCTCTTCGATTTCACCTCCTTCGCCAAGATCGAGATCCGCGGGCAGGGCGCCGCGGCCTACCTCGAGTCGCTCTCCGACAACCACGTCGCGCGAGGAGTCGGCGTGCTGACCTACACGCAGATGCTCAACGACGGCGGCGGCATCGAGTGCGACTTCACCATCACGAGGCTCGGCGACGACCGCTTCCGCGTCATCACGGGCACCGCCTTCGGGCAGCACGACCTGGCGTGGATTCGCGACCACGCGCCCGCGGACGGTTCGGTCCAGGTCGAAGACGTGACGTCCGCCTACGCCTGCATCGGCCTGTGGGGACCGGCGGCCCGGCGGATCCTGCAGCCGCTGACCCTGAGCGACGTCGGCAATGCCACTTTTCCGTACATGTCTGCGCGGGAGCTTGCCGTGGGGTCTGTCCCATGCCTTGCGTTGCGCGTCACCTACGTCGGCGAGCTGGGGTGGGAGCTGTACTGCCCTTCAGAGTTCGGGCAGCGCCTGTGGGACACAGTTTGGGAGGCCGGCCGCGATCATGGCCTCGTCGCCGGCGGCTACAAGGCTGTCGATTCGCTGCGACTCGAGAAGGGATACCGCGTTTGGGGCTCGGACATCGGTCCGGAGGCCAACCCGTTTCAGGCGGGCCTTGGCTTTTGCGTCAAGCTGGACAAAGGCGAGTTCGCCGGGCGCCAGGCGCTGTTGCGAGCTCGCGAATCGCCGGCCGCGACGAGGCTGGCCTGCCTGGTGCTGGATGACCCTCGGTCGGTTGCGCTCGGGTCCGAGCCCGTCCGGGTCGCGGGCGACACCGGTCGCGTCACCAGCGGAGGCTTCGGTTACTCGGTGGGACGTTCGATCGCTTACGCGTACGTGCCCGCGAGCGCGCCTACCGGCTCTCCGGTTGAGGTCGAAATATTCGGCACCTGGGTTTCGGGCCATATCTCGGACGAGCCCCTCTTCGATCCCACCGGAGCTCGAATTCGAGCCTGAATCCAGGCCCGACGAGGCCCCTTGACATTTGAAGTTAGTTCGACGATGATCTAACCGAAGTTAGATGACTGTCGAACTCCGGGTGGATATTTTCCCTTCAGTGGCTCACGAGATGGTGACCCAGATGATCGCTGTCGTCGGGAAGATGAAGAACCTCGAGGTTGGCGACAGATGGCCCCACGAGGCGCGCTCGGCCATGTCGCCGCAGCTGCGTAAGGCGGTAACCGGCTTCGAGCTGAACATCCACGGACCCTGGGGCAGCCTGACCGACATGACGTACGCCCACCGCTGGGCGTCGGTGGACGATCTGCTGCACGGCCTCGAGTCGATGACCGACGCCGACTTGATCCTCCAGATCGCAGGCATCGACGAGTTCCCGGGCGCCCATCAACTGCTGGACGACCTGCTTCTACGGACTGCCGCTGGAGATCGGGCCGCCGCCCGCGAGCTGGCGACGAAAGGCCAGGCACTCAGCCACAACAGGGCTCGCGAGCTGGCCCGGTGGCTGCCTCGCGCCGCCCCACGCTTACGCGAGTCACTCATCGAAATCACCAGCCTGTGGCGTCGCGACCTGTTCGGGGTCCAAGAGGAACGGTTGGCCGCCATCCTGGAGCGGGACGCCAAGGCCAAGCTGGAGATGGCTCGGCGGCTGAGCCCGGCCGACCTCCTCGAGCAGGCGACCAACGGCTTCGTCTGGGTCGACCAACCGGGCCTCGATACGATCGCGCTGCTGCCGACGTGGGTCATGCGACCCTGGACTGTCGACGGACGCGTCGGAAGCACAGCGATCATCAGCTACCCGGTCGCCGACGAGAGCCTCGGCGGGAATGGAAATGCGATCGCCGCCCGGGCGGTCAAGCTGGCACGCGTTCTAGCGGATGAGAGCCGGGTCCGCGCCATTCAATTGATGGCCGCCGAGCCCATGGGCCTTCAAGAGCTTGCGGACAAGCTGGGGCTGCGCAAATCGACGGTTCACCACCACATCGCCGAGCTCAGAGCCGCCGGCCTTCTCAGGGTGCCCATGGGCACGAAAAGGTACTCGCTGCGTCCCGAGGCGCTGGACCGCTTTGGCGCGACGCTGGCCGAGCTGGCCAAACCCGCCCGCACGAATCGTCGAGGGAAAACGAGATGAACGAGCTTTTTACGCAGCAGCTGTTGAAGGACCACCAATCGGCATTGCTGGCCGAAGCCGAGCAGCACAGACTGGCGAGCCTGCGCCAGCCGAAGGAGCCGCTCGTGCGATTCCGCCTGACCATCGAGCTTCAGCTCGGCAGGCGAAGGTTGAAGACAGCCGACTAGCCCGATTCTGAAGCGCCCAGGTATTCGTCGAACTGGTCGCCGGCCGCGGCAAGGATCAGGCGTCTGAAGTGCTTGGCGGCGTACTCGTTGAAGTCGAAATCCAGCTCGGAGATCCCGCTCTGCAGGACGCCCCACATCGCTTCGCGGAAATCGGACATCACCCGCATCAGGCGGAGGGCAGCGAGATCCGCCGGCCTCAACGCACCGAAGTAAGCCTCGAGCAGGAGCCTGTCGTCGGCAAGCTCGAAATCATGATTGACGGACAGGTTGGCCAGGTCGAAGAAGCGGTCGCCCATACCTGCGTACTCCCAATCGACCACCCGGATCTCGCCGT
>VBIU01000069.1 GCA_005880945.1 Chloroflexota bacterium
GGAGCCTCTTCCCAACGGTGTGTACCGGGTTGAGCTCGAGAACGGGGCGAAGGTCCTGGCTCACGTCGCCGATCGTGCAGGCACCCACTTCACCCGGCTCCTGGCTGGGGACAAGGTGGGGGTCGAGCTCGCGAGCAGCGATCGTTCGCGAGGGCGAATTCGAGAGATTTGGAGATGAAGGTACGTCCGTCGGTCAAAAAGATCTGTCCGAGCTGCAAGGTGATCAAGAGGGCTGGAGTGGTGCGCGTCATCTGCTCCAAGAATCCAAAACACAAGCAAAGGCAAGGCTAGGTCAGGAGGAGCTGGGCTAAGTGGCGCGTATTGCCGGTATAGACATACCCCCGCAGAAGCACGTGGTCATCTCGCTGATGTACATCCACGGCATCGGCCGCACCACGGCCGAGAAGATCGTGAAGGCTGCCAACCTCAACCCGGACGTGCGGGTCAGGGACCTCAGCGAGGAGGAGGTTGCGCGACTGCGCCAGATCATCGACCGCATGGCCTCCTCGAAGGAGATCCTCATCGAGGGCGACCTGCGGCGTGAGGTGGCGACGAACATCAAGCGCATGACCGAGATCGGCTCCTACCGAGGCGCCCGCCATCGCAGAGGCCTCCCAGTGCGCGGCCAGCGCACCCGGACGAACGCCAGGAGCCGCCGTGGCCCCAAGCGCGCGGTCGCAGGCAAGAAGAAGGTCAAAGCAGGCAAGTGATGGCCAAAGCGAAGAAGGTCGTCCGCACCCGCCGCCGCGAGCGCAAGAACGTGGTCGCGGGCCAGGCCCACATCCAGAGCACCTTCAACAACACGATCATCTCGATCACCGACGTGGACGGCAACGTCATCTCGTGGGGCTCGGCGGGGGCGCAGGGCTTCAAGGGCAGCCGCAAGTCGACGCCGTTCGCCGCACAGACGACCGCCGAGGCGACGGCCAAGAAGGCGCTCGAGCATGGCATGCGGTCGATCGAGGTCTTCGTGCGCGGCCCGGGGGCCGGCCGCGAAGCGGCAATCCGCTCCCTCCAGGCGACGGGTTTGGAGGTCAGCGCGATCACCGACGTGACCCCGATCCCGCACAACGGCTGCCGGCCGCCGAAGCGACGGAGAGTTTAATTGGCGAACTACAGCGGACCGGTTTGCCGCTTCTGCCGCCGCGAGGGCGCAAAGCTCTATCTCAAAGGCGAGCGCTGCTACACGCCCAAGTGCGCCATCGAGCGCCGCGCATTCGCGCCCGGCATGCACGGCCAGGCGCGCAAGCGCAAGACGTCGGACTACGGGCTTCAGCTGCGCGCCAAGCAGAAGGCGCGGCGCACATATGGCCTGCTCGAGAAGCAGTTCCGGAACTACTTCGAGCTGGCGGAGCGCGAACCGGGCGTGACCGGCATCAACCTGCTCCGCCACCTCGAGCTGCGCCTGGACAACGTCGTTTACCGGCTGGGGCTTGGCGCATCGCGCAAGCAGGCGCGGCAGCTGGTCTCGCACCGCCACTTCGAGGTGAACGGGAAGACGGTCAACGTGCCGTCGTTCCAGCTGAAGCCCGGCGACATGTTGAAGGTCAAGCCGGCCAACGGTGTCGTCGACGTTGCATTGGAAGCCTCCAAGCTGCGACCGGTTCCGGGATGGCTCGCCTTCAACGTGGAGGAGAAGTCCGGCAAGATCCTCGCCCGGCCGGAGCGTCACGAGATGGAGTCGGGCGTCGAAGAGCAGTTGATCGTCGAGTTCTATTCACGGTAAAGGGAGTTCCTAATTGGCTATTGACACGCAGATGACCGTCACCCCGCAGGTTCGCAAGCTCGAGACGAGCGCGAACTACGGGAAGTTCGACATCGAACCGCTCGACCCGGGTTTCGGGACGACGCTCGGCAACACGCTGCGCCGCGTGCTGCTCTCGTCGTTGTGGGGAGCGGCGGTGACCTCGATCCAGATCGATGGAGTGGCCCACGAGTTCACTGCCATTCCGCACGTGAAGGAGGATGTGACCGAGGTCATCCTCAACCTCAAGAAGCTCTGCCTCAAGAGCCACACCGAGGACCCGGTGACGCTGGTCCTGGACGTCAAGGGGCCGGCCGAGGTGCACGCGTCGCACATCCAGGCCAACTCCGACGTGGACATCGTCAACCCTGACCTCTACATCTGCACGCTGGCCTCCAAGGGCCACCTGCGGATGGAGCTCAACGTGGAGCGCGGCAAGGGCTACGTTCCGGCCGACCGCAACAAGCGCGAGGGGCAGCCCATCGGCGTCATCCCGATCGACGCCATCTTCTCGCCGGTCGAGAAGGCCAACTTCACCGTCGAGAAGACCCGTGTCGGCCAGTCGACCGACTACGACAGGCTGCTGATCGAGGTCTGGACGGACGGCACGATGTCGCCCGAGGAAGCGGTCAGCCACGCCGCGACGCTTTTCACTCAGCACCTGTCGCTGTTCGTGCGGTTCGGCGCATCGATCGCAGAGAAGGAGGCCAAGGATCGCGGGGCCACCGGCAGTCAGAACCGCTTGATGGACACGCCGATCGAGGAGCTCGACCTTTCCGTGCGCGCTTTCAACTGCCTCAAGGCCAACGAGATCCAGACCGTCGGCCAGCTCCTCCAGAAGAGAGAGGAAGAGCTGCTGGCGCTGCGAAACTTCGGTCGCAAGTCGCTGGATGAGATCAAGGAGAAGCTCGTCGAGAAGGGCTTCATCAAGCCAGAGGAGATGGGCACCGTACTCCGCGGCTAGATATGAGGCACCAAAAGAGCGGCCGCCGCTTCAATCGAGACACCGATTCGCGCAAGGCGCTGATGCGCAACCTGTGCACGTCGCTGCTCGAGAGCGGGCGGATCACGACCACTGAAGCCAAGGCCAAGGAGCTCCGCCGGTGGGTGGAGCGCCTTATCACGACGGCCAAAGCGCAGGATCTAAGCGCGCGTCGAAAGGTGAGCGAGGAGGTCTCCAAGCCTGAGGTGGTCGAGCGGCTCTTCTCGAACCTCCTACCGCGTCTGGCCGAGCGGCCCGGCGGCTACACGCGGATCGTCCGCAAGGGCCCGCGCCTGGGCGACTCGGCCCCGATGGTGATAGTCGAGTTAGTTGATTAAGAGTCTTCCCCACTTGTGGGGAAGTACCCCGGCGAAGCCGGGGGGATGGGGGCGCCGAGCCCAGGCCATCCGAAGCGCGCGAGTTAAAAAGTGAATATGAAGGTCGTGCTGGAGTACGACGGCAGTGGCTTCGCCGGCTGGCAGCAGCAGGCGAACGGACGCACTGTCGAGGCCGAGCTGAAGCGGGCGCTGCGGGCCGTCACCGGCGCCGAGCCCAAGGTCTACGCGGCGGGGCGAACCGACGCCGGTGCGCATGCCGAAGGCCAGGTGGTCAGCTTCGAGATGGACGGGCGCATCACGCCGCAGCGGCTGGTGGCAGCCCTCAACGCCCACCTCCCGAAAGACGTTTCGGTGCTGACCGCGGAGGTCGCACCGGACGGTTTCCACGCTCGCTACTCCGCCCGCTGGCGGCGCTACCGGTATCGATACCTGGACCGCAGGGCCAGACCTGCGCTCGAGCGGGGCCGCTGCTGGCATATCGGAGTGCCCCTGGACGTCGACGCGATGTCGGAGGCGGCGAATGCGCTGGTGGGTAAGCACGATTGGACCAGCTACTGCTCGGCCTCCGAGCCGCCCGCGGGACGCGTGCGCGAGATGCGTTCAGCCAAGGTGGCGCGGCGAGGGGACTTCGTCGAGCTGGAGCTGGTGGCGGAGGGCTTTCTTCGCGGCCTGGCGCGCAGCATCGCTGGTGCGCTGGCCGACGTAGGACGCGGCCGCAAACCTCCCGAGTGGGTTGGCGAGGTGCTGAGGGCTCGCGACCGGCGCCTGGCGGCCCGAACCGCGCCCGCGGGGGGCCTGACATTGGTGGAAGTGATTTACTGAGGGATCTCGATTGAGCAAGCAGAAGACCTGGACGGCAAAAACGGCGGATTTGAAGAGCGATTGGTTTGTTGTTGACGCAACCGACCAGGTCCTCGGCCGCCTTGCTAGCTCTGTCGCCAAGGTCCTTCGAGGCAAGCACAAGCCCACGTTCACGCCGCACTTGAACACTGGCGATCACGTCATCGTCATCAACGCTGCGAAGGCGAAAGTCAGCGGCGCGAAGCTCACCGGCAAGCAGTACACCCGATACACGGGATACCCCGGCGGCCTGCGCACACGCACCCTCGAGAAGGCCCAACAGCTGGACCCAACCTTCCCGCTGATGAACGCGGTGAAGGGAATGCTGCAGCACAACACGTTGGGCGCGGACATGCTCACCCGACTTCGCATCTACGCCGGGGCCGAGCATGGGCACCAGGCCCAGAAGCCGAAGGTGATCACCTTCGACTCCAAGGGAGACATCAAGCTTGGCTGAGATCTTCAACCGAGGAACAGGCCGCCGGAAGAACGCCGTGGCTCGCGTGCGCATCCAGCCGGGCGAAGGCCGCGTGCTGATCAACGACAAGGACACGCTGGCCTACCTGGGCCGCCGCGTCCTCGAGATGGCGGCCCTGGCTCCGCTGCGCATCACGAGCACCCAGCGCAAGTTCGACATAACCGTCAAGGTGTTCGGGGGCGGTACCAGCGGCCAGGCGGGCGCGATCTCGCACGGCATCGCCCGTGCGCTCATCAAGTTCGACCCGGAATTCCGCCCAGCGCTCAAGAAGGCCGGCCTCCTTACGCGCGACGCAAGGATGAAGGAGCGCAAGAAGTACGGCCTGAAGAGGGCCCGCAAGGCTCCGCAGTACACCAAACGGTAGTCATACCTTCGCGCCGGCTGGACTGGCCGGACTGCCGGAACATTCGCGACCTCGGCGGTCTGCCCTTATCTGGTGGTTTCACGCGGTCTGGCGTGCTCGTTCGCTCGGACAATCTCCACAGCCTCAACAGCGCGGGAGTCGAGGCGATGGCCGCCTACGGTGTGACCACCGTCATCGACCTGAGGAGCGAATCGGAGGCGGCAAGCTCTCCGAGCCCGTTCGCGAACGCGGAGCCATTCGCCGCGTCGGCTCCGACTTATACCAATCTGCCGCTGATCGACGACGCCTCGATGGTCAAGCTGGCCAAGGCGTCGGACATGTTCGAGCGATACCTGATGATGCTCGAGTACCGGGCCGCGGCATTCGGCGAGATATTCAGCACCCTCGCCAACAGTGAGGGGACCGTCGTCTTCCACTGCTTTGCGGGCAAGGACCGGACCGGCATGGTGGCCGCGATGAGCCTTGCGCTCGCAGGCGTGGACGCCGACTCGATCGCCGCCGACTACGCCGAGACCGACTCGCAAATGGCTACGCGATACGCGGAATGGCTGGCGGCCGCCAAGCCTGAGCTGCTGCAAGAGATGCGGGACGATCTACGCTGCCCGCCCGAGCGAATCCACGGAATCCTGGAACACCTGGAGAGGGGCTGGGGCGGGGTGGAGGGCTACCTCGAAGCGGCGGGCATGCCCGCGAACGACATCTCGAACCTCCGATCGAAGCTGATCAGCTGACGAGCTCGGCGACCGCCTCACCGAAAACTTCGTGGTGCCGATCGACGTCGTCGGCTGTGGTCGCCGGGGACATCAGCGCCATGTTGTGGAATGGCGTAATGAGGATTCCCCGGTTGGCCAGGTAAACGTGTAAGTAGTCTTCGAGCTCGGCGTCCGTTGCCGCGTGCGACTCGGTCCCGTTAAGTGGAGGCGGGGACGTGAACCTGTACTCCGTTCGCGCGCCGAGCTGGCTCACGGACCAGGGCAGCCCATAACTGTCGATGACGTGCTGAACGCCGGCGGTGAAACGGCCGGCCAATTCGATCATCCGCTCGAACGCCTCGTCCGTGAGCACGTGCTCTAGGGTCGCCCGCATGGCGGCGACGGACACGGGGTTGCCGGACAGCGTGCCGCCGACGCCACCGACATCGACCATGTCGAGATCGCTCCGATTCTCGAGATGGTGAGCCAGCTCGCCGGACAGGCCGTAGGCCGCCGCCGGGATGCCGCCGGCGATGGCCTTGCCGATCGTCAACAGGTCCGGCGCCAGGTCCCAGGCGAGGGTGCAGCCTCCCGGCCCGGCTGAGAACGTGTGGGTCTCGTCGTTGATCAGGAGGGTTCCGTACTTGGCCGTCAGCGCCCGGACGCCGGCAAGGTATCCGTCCTGAGGGAGCACGATTCCCATGTTGGTCAGAGCCGGCTCCATCAGGACGGCGGCCACGTCGCGGTGGGCCAGCTCTCGTTCGAGGCCCTCGAGATCGTTGTATTCGGCCACCCTGCTGGTGATGGTCACGTCGGTTGGCGCGCCGATGTTGCCCTCGCGGCTGACGCCGCGGCCGTCGGGGCCGACCACGATCAACGACTCGTCGACGGTGCCGTGATAGCAGTAACTGTTGACGAGGATCTTCGGGCGGCCGGTGATGGCTCGTGCCAATCGAATCGCCCACCGATTGGCATCGGTGGCCGTCAGGGCGAAGCTCCAGAAGGGCAGCCCGAAGCGGCGCGACAGCTCGGCGGCCACCCAGTCGGCATCGACCGTCGGCATCATGGTCGTGACTCCGCCCTGCCTGGAGATTTGCGCGACCACTGCATTGACCATTGGTTCGGGCGAGTGGCCGGCCATGGCTCCGGTGTCGCCCAGGCAGAAGTCGATAAGGACGCCGCCGTCGATGTCCTCGACCCGAGCGCCATGGGCTTTCGCGCCGTAGAGGGGAAATCCGCCGGCGCTCTTGTTCATCCACGTCATCGGGACCCGCCCGAACAGGTGGCGCGAGCCCGTGTACGCCTCAAAGGACCGCGGATGCTCATCCCGATACGAAGCGCGCTCTCGCTCCAGCAGGCTGCCCAGCCGGCTTCGATCCATCACGCCCGAGGCCACCGCCATGAGGGTGGAATTGTCCTCCAAGTCGGTTAACAGGCTCAGTTGGCCCCAAATCTCCTTGGCGCGAGAATCCTGGACGAATGATTCAGCAGCTCAGGAGGATCGAATGACAGACAAGGCACCGACCGTCAAGCAGCTGTACAGGCTCAGCGTCGAACCACGCGTCGTCGAGCGGCTGGCCAAGCTGGCCGGCAGGCTCGGCGAGCCGAGGAGCCGGCTCGCGACGCGGCTGTTCAGCGATGCAGTGTTCGCGGCGGCCAAGCCCGCAGCGACGCGTGAGACGAAGGGGCGCCGGGCCTAGCCCGCCGAGCTCCCGTTGCGGTCGGCCTCGACCGAGTGGCCGCCTGGCGGATCGCCGTACATCGCGTCGACCTGCTCCTTGTACTTGGCGTGGATCACCCGCCGCTTGAGCTTCATGGTCGGGGTGAGCTCCTCGGACTCCGGCGACCACTCATCGGGAAGGATCGTGAACCGCTTGAACTGCTCGACGCGTGAGAGATGAGTGTTCGCGACAGTCAATGCGCGGCGCACCTCGGCCACGGTGGCTGGATGCTGAGCCAGCTCGGCCATTGACGGCGACGTGATGCCGTGGGCTTTGCCCCACAAAGGCGCCACCTGCGGGTCAAGCACCACGAGCACCGAGATGAAGTGGCGACCGTCCCCGATGGCGACGGCCTGCCCGATGATCGGGCTCGACTTGGCCACCGATTCCAGGTTGGCGGACGAGATGTTCTTCCCCGCCGACGTGATGATCAGCTCCTTCTTGCGGTCGATGATCCTGTAGTGGCCGTCGGGTCCGAGCTCAGCGATGTCGCCGCTGTGCACCCACCCCTCGTCGTCGATCGTCTCCGCCGTCTTGGCGGGGTCGCGGTAGTAGCCCACCATCACGTTGCCACCTCGAATCAGGAGCTCGCCGTCGTCGCCGAGGCGCGCCTCGACACCAGGAAGCGGCACGCCCACCGACGGCGCGCGATGATCGTTGATCGGCACGGCCGTGGCCGGACCGGTGAGCTCGCTCATGCCCCATACCTCGTAGAGAGGCATGCCCAGAGCGGCCCAGAACTCGTGTACCTCCGGCCGGCTGGGCGCGGTGCTAGTGACGGCGAAGTGGCAGCGTTCGAGTCCGATCTTGGAGCGGAGCAACATGAACAGCGGCTGGGCGCGTTCGACGACCGCGGCAAGCTCCTCCGGCACCGGCTGCCCGTCGCGCTTCAAGCGGTAGGCCTGCATCGAGGCGGCCAGCGCTCCCTGCGCCATCTGCCGCTTCGTCTCGTCTGGTTCAGCGGCAACCCCCGCGTTGATGCCTGCCATGAGCTTCTCCCAGACTCGCGGCACTCCGACGAACGCCGTCGGCTTGGCTTCTAGCAGGTAAGGCAGCAGCTCAGCTGGATCAGGGCACAGGTAGACCTCGTGGCCGTTGTAGATGCTGCCCCACTGCGACGTGAAGCGCTCAGCCACGTGGGCCAGCGGCAGGTAGCTGAGCAATGTCTCGTCGTGAAGCTCGAGGACACGCCGCGCGGATTCGAGCGTCCAGACGACGTTGTTGTGCGAGTACATGACGCCTTTGGGAGGCCCGGTGGTGCCTGACGTGTAAATGAGGCTGACAGTGTCTTCCGGTCCGACGGCGCGCGCGGAATCCTCGAAGGAAGCCGGGTCGCGCTCCAAGGCGGCGCGCCCGTCGGCGACCAGCTCGCCCCACGACAGCACTCCTTGCGGAGCGTTGCCGCGGATGAGGATCAGGTGGCGCAGGTTGGGCGTCGAGGAACGGATCTGGAGGAACTTGGCCAGGAATGCCTCATCCTCGACGACTGCGACGCTGGCCTCAGAGTGGTTGGCGACGTATTCGATCTGCTCCGGCGCCAGGGTGTTGTAGACGCTGATGGCGGTGCCGCCGGCATGCACGATGCCGAGGTCTGCGATCACATGCTCGGGCACGTTGCGGGCCATGATCAACCCGAACTGGCCCGGCCCGAAACCAAGCCCCTTCAGCGCCATCGTGACTGCGGCCACTTCGGCGCGATAGCCCTTCCAGTCGAGGCTCTTCCACTCTCCGTCGCGCTTCCAGCGCAGCGCCGGCAGGTCGCCCCACTTCTTGGCCGCGGTGGCGAAGATCGTGCAGACGGTCTGGCCCGAAACCGCGGCGTCGATGTCCGCCCGATCGGTCATTACACCCATGTCATCCACTCCTAGTGTCTCGCGCGCCGCGCGCCCTACCCTGGCCTCCCTGGCGTGGGGGCTCAAACATCATGCGGCCCCAGGCGTCGCGTGTCACGGGCGCGCCTAAACTAGTCCCTGGTGGGGCTTCGATGATCTTTGTTCGATCGCGCCGGTCGATTGTGACCCTCGGGGCTTTCGGATTGGGCTTCGCCCTTCTGTTCGCCGCGCTGGCCGCGGGCGCGATGCGCCTGCCAGGCGGCTGGGTCGCCGCCGTGGCTCTGGCGGCGGGCGCGGTCGCGGCCGGCACTGTCGCCGCATCGGCTGGGCTCCGGCTGCGTTCGTGGCCCCTGGGGAGACTCGGCTTGTTTCGCGACAGGATGGTCGTCATCCAGGGGCGCCACGAGATGAGGGCGCTGTGGAGTCGCATGGAGACAGTGACCCTCTCCGACCCGGGCTCGTGGCCGGATGTCCGTCTCACCGACCGTCTGACCATCAATTTCCGCAACGAGCCGCCCCTCGGCTTCAAGCCCGCTCAGTTCGGGCTCGAACCGGCGGCCTGCCGCGATCTGATCCTCCGGCTGCGCGACGACGCGAGACTGCGCGCCCGCCTCCCCGAGTTCGACTCAGCCCGCGACCTCGCTGTCTCTCCGGTCGTGGCCGGAGAGCTCATCGAACCCCGCTTGTAGGCTCCAGGCGGCGTCCGGGATGCTACTTCCTGGGGCTGGAGCGGCATCATGATCCCTTCAGTGAGCGCTCTGATGGGCCGGGACTTCCTCGACGTTGCCAATCTCGATGCGGCCGAGCTGCGAGAGGTGCTCGACCTCGCGCACACGATCAAGGCCGGCCGTTGGGCCGAGCGACCCCTCGAGGGCCGCCACGTTGCCATGCTCTTCCAGAAGCCGTCCCACCGCACGCGGGTCTCCTTCGAGGTCGGGATCGCGCGCCTGGGCGGGACGACGACCACCCTGACCGAGCACGACGTGCAGCTCGGCGTCCGTGAGACGGTCGGCGACGCTGCTCGAGTGCTCGATCGTTACGTGGACGGCATCGTGGCGCGTTTACGCACACATGACGATCTCATCGAGCTGGCGGCGGCGGCGGAGAAGCCGGTGATCAACGCGCTCACCGACCGGTCGCACCCCTGCCAGATCCTGGCCGACCTCATGACCCTGGAGGAGAGGTGCGGTCCCCTAGGGAAGCAGCGCATCGTGTACGTGGGCGACGGCAACAACATCGCCGCATCCCTGATCGAAGCCTCGGCGCTGCTCGAATTCCCCCTCATGGTCATCGCGCCGCCCGGCTACCACCCCAAGCAGGCGGTAATTGATCGCGCTCGAACGCTCAATGTCGGCAGGTTCATGGTTACTCTGAGCACCGACGTCGCTGACGTCGCCAAGGCGACCGCCATCTACACGGACATCTGGGCGTCGATGGGTCAGGAAAACGAACGAGAGGTGAGGCGCAAGGCTTTTGCCGAGTACCAGGTCAACCAGGCGCTCATGGACGCAGCGCCTGGGGCGGTTTTCATGCACTGCCTGCCCGCCCATCGCGGTGAGGAGGTGACCGACGAGGTCATCGACGGCAGGCAATCGATCGTCTTCGAGCAGGCGGGCAACCGGCTGTACGCCCAGATGGCGTTGATGGCGCAGCTCTTTGGAGCCGAAAAGTGAACCAGCTCCACGACTTTCTCGTGCAGCTCGAGGAGGTGATCCGGCACGTAGGCTGGGGAGAAATCGTCGACGTCGCGGTCGTCGCCTTCATCCTCTACCAGCTGTTGCGGCTCCTGCGTGGCACGCAGGGCACGCAGATCCTGGTCGGCCTGGTCCTCCTCGCTGTCGTCGGCGTGCTCGCCACCCAGTTCAACCTGGTCCTCCTGTCGTGGCTGTTCAAGAACGCCGCGTTCTTCATCTTGATCGCCGTCATCGTGATGTTCCAGCCGGAGCTGCGGCGAGCGATGGACCAGCTCGGCCGTCTGGGCAATATCGGCAACATCGGGCGCCCCCTGACGGGGTTCAGCACTCGCCTCTACAGCCAGGCAATCTCGGAAGCGATCCGCGCGGTCGAGCGTTTGAGTACGCGGCGAAACGGCGCTCTCATCGCATTCGAGCGCGACGTCGGCCTCGAGGACTACGCGGCCACCGGAGTGCGCATCAACGGCGAGATCTCGGCGGAGTTCCTGCAGTCGATCTTCTACCCGAACTCGCCGCTTCATGATGGCGCTGTGATCGTGCGCGGCAACCGGATTGTGGCCGCCGGTTGCTTGCTGCCTCTACCCGAAGAGGGCGTGGTTCGCGAGCGCCTGGGCACCCGCCATCGGGCCGCGCTTGGGCTGTCGCTGGCATCGGACGCGCTCGTCCTCGTAGTCTCGGAGGAAACCGGTGCCATATCTGTGATCGAGGAAGGCAAGATAACCCGCAACCTGGACGCCGACGCTCTGCGCCGGATCGTGAGCGTAAAGGTGCCAGGCCACGTGTACACAGGAAACGGATTCCTGGGCCGGCGAAAGTGAGCTGGGTCACCGATAGCTGGCGGCTCAAGCTGGCTGCCATCGGCCTGGCGGTGTTGATGCTTGGGGCCGTGGCCTTCGCTCAGAATCCCCCGACGTTCAAGACGCTCACGGTCAGCGGGTTTCAATGGACCATCCCAACCGGCCTGATCGTCATCAATGCCCCGACCAAGACGACGGTCAGGGTCACCGGCCTCGCCGACACCATCCAGACGATGACCGCCGACAGGCTGATCGGAACGTTCGACCTCTCCAAAGTGAGCCCTGGCCCCGCGGTCAAGGTCAACCTGGCGGTGACGTCACAGGTCGGAGGGGTGACGGTCCAGACTCCCTCGGTCCCGTTCGTGCTCAACGTCGATCGGCGCGCCACGGTGCCGGTGACGGTCCAGGTGCGGCCTCCTCGTGCCGCGGCTGGCTGGGTGGTGACCAAGGCCGAAGCCAAATGCCCGAACACGGTGCCTTGCGTCGTCCATTTCGACGGACCGGCCGGCTGGGAGCTTGATGGCAACGGCAAAGCAAACTTGAGCGCATTCGTGGACCTCAACAGCCCGGTGGCAGGTGAGTCGCTGATCGTCGGCAACCTGCCCGTGACTCTGGAGCAGAACGGACGGCCACTAGACCCCGCTACCTTCGCGAAGACGGTTCCGGTATCCAGCCTCGACGTCTCTGGGGTGGAGGTCCAGGTCACCGCCAAGACCGCCACGACCAGCAAGCAGGTGGTCTTGATCGACTCGCCCCCGTCGCACGGGCCGCCGGCAGGTTACCGCGTGGTCGGCATAACCATCGACCCGATCGCGGTCGTTATCAGCGGCAAGGCCGATGCCCTGGTCAAGATCACGAGCATCACGCTGCCAGCGGTGGACCTGACGGGCCATACGTCGGACGTCACGTTCAGGCTCACGATCGAGTACCCACCTAACGTCACGGGCACGGTTCAGACGGCGCGCGTCACATACTCGATCGCGGCCAACCCCAATGTCCAACCGTCTCCGACCCCTTCGCCGTAGCTTCTGTAACCTGATTCGAGCGGCCTCCGTTCAACCAGGCATTCGTCGAAACAACCCCGGGTAGGAGTTCACAGGTTATGTGCGGAATCATCGGCTACCTCGGCGACCGCCAGGCGACCCCGATCCTCATGGAGAGCTTGAAGCGCCTGGAATACCGCGGCTACGACTCCGCCGGCGTCGCCGTGCTGGAGATGCCCACTTCAGGCTCAGCCCGCCTGACCAGCGTGACCAAGTCCGAAGCGAAGGTCGACACCCTGATCGACAAGCTCAAGGCCAACATGCCGTCTGGCAAGCTCGGGATCGGCCACACCCGCTGGGCTACTCACGGCAAGCCCACCTACATCAACGCGCATCCTCACACGGATTGCCACAGCCGGATCTTCGTCGTCCACAACGGGATCATCGAAAACTTCGCGGAGCTCAAGGCCGAGCTGGAAGCGGCCGGCCACGAGTTCACCTCCGACACCGACACCGAGGTCGTCCCGCACCTGATCGAAGCGAATTACAAGGGAGATTTCCTCAGCGCTGTCCGGGCCGCGCTGCGACGAATCCGCGGCGCGTACGCGCTGGCAATGTTCACCACCGATGATCCGGAGCTGCTGGTCGGAGCCCGGCTCAACGCGCCGCTCGTTGTCGGTCTCGGCGAAAACGAGTACTACATCGCTTCCGACATCACGGCGATCATCCCTTACACGAAGCGTGTCCTTGTGCTGGGCGAAGGCGAGGTGGCCGCGGTTACGCCCTTGGGCGCCGAGGTGTCGACTCTCGACGGTGTCAGCGTCGAGCCCAAGCTCATTCACGTCGATTGGGATCTGAGCCAGGCGCAGAAGGGCGGATATCAGCACTTCATGCTCAAAGAGATCCACGAATCGTCTGAGGCGGTTGCCAACGCGATGCGCGGGCGGCTGACCGACGATGGCACAGTTTCATTCCGCGAGTTCGACGTGCCGGACGATGACCTGCGCCGGCATAGCGAGGTTCTGCTTCTCGGCATGGGCACCTCGCTTCACGCGGCCATGGTCGGCGAGTACGTGATCGAGGATTGGGCGGGCATCCCGGCGAAAGCGATGGACGCATCGGAGTTCCGTTATCGCCGGCCGACTTTCGGCAAGGATGCCCTGGCGGTGGTCATCACGCAATCTGGAGAAACCGCGGACACGCTCGTTGGTCTTCATCAAGCCAAAGAGCGCGGCGCTCTGACGGTGGCGGTCACGAACGTGGTCGCCAGCTCGGCAGCGCGCGACGCCGACGGCGCGATCTACCTCCACTCCGGGCCGGAGATCGGAGTCGCATCGACGAAGACGCTCCTCGCGCACCTGGTCAGCCTGTACCTGCTCGGACTGCGCCTGGCGACAGTCCACGGCCGCGTGTCCCTAGAGCGTCGGCGCGAGCTGGTGGAGTCGCTGCGCGCGCTCCCCGACCACGTCCAGTCGATCGTCGACCGCGAGAAGGAGATCGCCGAGATCGCGCATAAGTACAGCCGCTATCGCAACTTCATGTACACGGGTCGCGGCCTCGGTTATCCGTTGGCCCTCGAAGGCGCCATCAAGTTGAAGGAGATCTCTTACATCCACGCGGAGGGCACGACCGGGGGCGAGCTCAAGCACGGACCGATCGCCATGCTCGATGAGAACTTTCCGGTGATCGCGATCTGCACAGCAAGCGCGACCAAGGACAAGATGGTCAGCAACGTGCACGAGATCGTGGCGCGCAACGCCCCGGTCCTGGCGCTGGTGACCGAAGGAGACCGCTCGCTGGCAAAGGTTGCGACAGACGTGTTCGTGATGCCGGCGGTCGAGGAGGCCGCGGGCGCGATCCTGAACACGGTGATGCTGCAGCTGTTCGCCTACCACGTGGCGGTGGAGCTAGGCCAAGACGTGGACCAACCGAGAAACCTCGCGAAAAGCGTCACGGTCGAATAAACAGGGCGATCCTCCCCGCTCCGCGGGGAGGTGGCGCGCAGCGCCAGAGGGGGCGCCCACCGAAGCAGCCACCGCGTAGAGAAGACAATTGGGTCATGCAACGCATCGGGGTTGACGCGGTTTCTGTGGACCGCTTGGCGCTGGCTGTCAAACGCTCAGGCAGCGGCTTCCTGAACAAGGTCTACACGCCGGCGGAGATCGCCTACTGCGCCGGCAACTCCGAGCGCCTCGCCGGCCGATGGGCGGCCAAGGAGGCCGTCATCAAATGCTTCGACGGCACCGGCATCTGCTTCCCGCGTCGCCGCATCGAGGTCCTCCCAGGCTCGAGCGGCGCGCCGCGCGTGCGCCTGCTAGGCAGCGACCGCGGGGCCCGCGTCGAGGTGAGCATCACCCATCACAGCGCCCTGGCCGTCGCCACGGCCCACCTCGAGATGCCCGACGTGACGGATGACCTGCTGCCTGCTCCCGACGCCGTCATCCTGCCCGACCGGCCCCGCGACGCCCACAAGGGCACGTTCGGCACAGTGGTCGTGCTGGCCGGCAGCCTGGGCTTCACCGGCGCGGCCTACCTTGCCTCGACCGCCGCCGCCCGAACGGGAGCGGGCCTGGTGAGGCTGCTCGTAGCCGACACGATCTACCCGATCCTCGCGGCCAAATGCACTGAGGTGATGGCGACCCCGGTTCAGGAGGTGGCCCCGGGCGCGGTCGGCCACGCCGCCTACGACTCGGTGCTGCGCCAGCTCGCCGCAGCAGAGGCCGGCGTGGTCGGACCAGGGCTGGGTCGCGACCGTTCCACGTGGCGTCTCATTCTCGACCTCGTCCATCATGTCAAGTGCCCCCTCGTCCTCGACGCCGATGCCCTGAACGCCCTCGCCGACGCTCCGCGCTCCAAGAGCAAGCTCGGCAAGAACCGAGTCCTGACGCCGCACCCGGGAGAGATGGCAAGGCTGACCGGAAAGACCATCGAGGCAATCGGAGCCGATCGGATGGGCGCTGCCCGCAAGGCTGCCAAAGAGTGGGGGGCGGTTGTCGTCCTGAAGGGTGCCAGGACGGTGGTCGCGCACCCGGACGGGCGCTCGAGCGAAGATCCGCACGAGGTCCCGGCTCTGGCCACAGGCGGCACCGGCGACGTCCTGTCGGGAATCATCGGCGCCCTGATCGCCCAGGGCTCCGATCCTTATGCCGCTGCCGTGAGCGGTGTCTACATCCACGCCGCCGCCGGACGTCGAATCTCGCAGCGCCTCGGCGAGTCCGGGCTGCTGGCCGGCGACCTCCTTCTAGAGATACCAATCGTCATGAACGTGCTTCGGCAGGGCGGGCTCTGACCACCGGTTTGCGCTGGGCCGAGGTCGACCTGGCCGCTGTGCGTGCCAACTGTGGCCGGATCCTCGCGCACCTGCCCGACGGCTCCGAGCTGATCGCGGTCGTGAAGGCGGACGGCTATGGCCACGGCGCCGTGCCAGTGGCACGAGCTGCAGTCGAGGGCGGTGCAACGGGTCTCGCGGTCGCCACCCTCGAGGAGGCCGAAGCGGTGAGCGAGCTCGGCGACGTCGTGCGCGGCTACCAGATCCTTGTCATGGGCGCCATCACCCCCGCCCAGGCGGCGACGGCCGCCGCCGGGGGCTGGAGCATAGCCGTGTCCACCCGAGAGCTGGCGGCGGCGCTCGGCGATTGCGGTGAGCTCGTGCCGGTGCACCTCAAGGTCGACACCGGGATGGGCCGCTTTGGATGCACGCCGGAGGAAGCGCCAGCAATCGCCCGGTTCATCGAGGAGTCGCCGGGGCTCGTGCTGGCCGGAGCATGGACGCACTTCGCCAGCGCGGACTCCGATGACGCGATGACGCAAGCGCAGTTCCAACTGTTCACGAAAACGGTCGCTGCGTTCGGCGACGATCCCATCAAACAGCATGTCTGCAACTCGGCAGCCGCGCTTCGACATCCAGAGTTCGCGCTGGATGCGGTGCGCTGCGGAATCGCGATCTATGGGTGTGAATGGCCGGGCTTGCAGCCGGCTCTCTCGTTGCGTTCGATGGTGACGCACGTCAAGACCGTCGCCGCGGGCGCGACCGTCGGCTACGGGGCTACCTGGAAGGCGCCCGACAAGAGGCGTGTGGCGACCGTCGCCATCGGATACGCCGACGGGGTGCATCGTGCCCGCTCGAACCGGGGCCAGGTCCTCGTGCGCGGGCACCGCGCACCGCTCATCGGCACCGTGAGCATGGATGCGATCACTGTCGACGTCACAGACGTCCATGGCGTCCAGGTGGGGGACGTCGTGACCCTTGTCGGCGAGGACGGCGGTGGGCGGATCACCGCCGAGGAGGTCGCCGAATGGTCTAGGACGATCTCCTACGAGGTGCTCACCTCCATCGGCCCACGAGTGGAACGTCGTTATTCGGAATAACGGAGCACCCACTTGCGATTCCAGATGACGCAAGGCAGGTGTACGTAGACTGGCACTACTGATGGCGGAAAGCCCGGCACGCACTGCCTTCGCGGAAGAGGCATTGACACATCTCGACACGCTGTATCGGGGCGCGCTCCGACTCACCCGTGATCCAGACCAGGCGCAAGACCTGGTCCAGGAGGCGTACCTCCGTGCGCTTCGCTACCAACACAGCTACCAGCCGGGCACGAACATGAAGGCCTGGCTCTTCGCGATCATGCGCAACCTCTTCTGGGACCGGTTCAAAGGATCCCGGAAGGAGGACGTGAGCCTCGATGACGTCGGCGAGTTCGTGCTCTACGACAAGCTGCGCGACGAGGGGGCCAAGCCCGAGGCCGACGTGCTGGACAAGCTGGCGGCCTCAGAGGTCGTGGCCGCCGTCGAGAAGCTGCCGCCGTTGCACCGAGAGGTCGTCCTCCTGGTCGACGTCGAAGGCTTCTCTTACAAGGATGCGGCCCAGACGCTGGGGGTGCCGATCGGCACCGTCATGTCGCGGCTGCATCGCGCCAGGCAACAATTACAAAGATCCCTCTATGACTATGCCGTCGAATCCGGTATCGTCCGCGCCAGCGGTACCAGTCAGGTGCCCCAGCAATGAACTGCAGCGACTGTAAGGACAAGCTCGACCGCTACGTGGACCGTGAGTTGAACAACACGGAGGTCCTCGAGTTGAAGCTGCACCTGGAAGGGTGCCCTCCGTGCGCCGACCATTACGAGTTCCAGGCCCACCTGAAGCGCCTCGTCAAGGTCTCGTGCGACAGGGACAAGGTCCCGGCCGCCTTCCGGGAGAAGCTAAGACAGATCCTCCTGTAGGGGAATCCGGCTTTTCCACAGCGTTTTCCACGCATTTCGCCCAACCAGAATGTGCTGAAAGCGTTTTGCAACGGCGGTTGGGCAAGATCGGGGCCGGAATGGCGCAAATCGCCGACGTCAATCGCGAGATCGAGAGCTCGGACCGGCAACGTCGCTCGCAGCGCTCTGAGAACGAGCGGCTTTCGACCATCATCCGTGCGATCGACGAACTGATGTTCTCCCTCGAGGAGCTCAACCTGCAGGGAATC
>VBIU01000166.1 GCA_005880945.1 Chloroflexota bacterium
CGTTCGAGCTCGGTGCGGTGAATGAAGTCCACCGGAATGTTGTTCTCGGCAAACACGCGGTAGTAGCCGATCAGGGAGTTGCGGTGCGCCTCGGGATAATCCTGGTGCCGCTCGGCGCCGCCGACGAGCTGCGCGAGCGGGTTGTACACGATGGCCACGCGCGCCGGCACGGGATGAGCTGCGAGGAACAGCTGCTGATTCGCGTCGACAAGGCGGGCGATCCGCCCGGTCGCGACGGCGCGGTCGGTGACCGTGCCATCGAGATTGATCAGACCGTACCCGCCCGATTCATAGCCGGACGACATCGGGTAGTAGGCGTAGACGTTGATCGCTTTCGCTCCCGCGGCGATCGCCGACCACGCCCAGAGCCGCTGGTCGACCGCCGTCACGGGATCGCCGTGCAGCAGCGCGATGTTCCCTTCCCCACCCTGCATCTCACCGATATACCAGCCTTGGTTCGGTCGATTGGCGCTGCGCTGGAAGTCGAGCATGGCAAGCAGCTGCCATGCCGGCCAGTGCGTCTCTGGCCGGTTGTGCTTCGGATAGATGGAGACGCCGTAGAAATCGACGCGTTCGGCCATCCGAAAGTCGTCGCTCGCCCCCTCGCCGGCGTGTGGAGATGTGAAGAGCGAGGAGATCGCCGCGTGCGAGGTGACAACGTGGTTCGATCCGCCGACGCGCACGGCGGCGTAGCGCGCCGCCAGATCGCCCGCGAGACGATCGGAGATGAATGCCTTCCAGTCGAGATAGTCCGTGTAGCTCAGGATCGTACTGAAGCGCGGTGGTTCCACATCGGGCCAGAGGGCGAATTGGCGGTGCCAGGCGCGGTTGACCGCGGCGAGCGTGCCGTATTTGCGCCGCAGCCATTCCCGGAAGCGCGCCTGGGTGGCGCGACAATAGCAGAACTGCGCGTTTGGGACGTAGTCGATCTCCGCCCAATTGATGATGTGCGGCTCGCTCCACAGGTCCCAGCCAAAGAAACTCGGATAGCGGGACGCGACGCGCGCCACGGCGACGTAGAGATCATCCACGAGCTTCCGGATTTCCGGATTGTCGGTACAGAATCCTGGCGCTACTTGCGACGGGATCGCGACGCCGCTCTGCGTGACGAAGCGCGCGTACGGATAGGCCTTGCCGACCCAGTCGGGCGCGGCGTCGGCGTACATCTGCACCATGACGCGCAGCCCCACTTCCTGCGCCAGGTCGAGCAATAACCGGAGATTCTCGAGATGGTACTCGCCGCGGCGGGGCTCGGCCTCCGCCCACTCGACCCATGTGCGAACAGTGTTGAAGCCGAGCTGCTTGATCTGCTCGAGGTCGCGCCGCCACTCTGCGCGCGAGGCGGGTGTGAGCGGTGTCAGCATGGGCGCGCGCGCCTTGCCGCCGGAGTACCAGACCGCGAATGGGAAGAAGTCGGGCTGCCGGGGGGGGGCCGGCCGTTGCTGCACCGGCGTGGCGAGGAGCGTCGCGCTCGCCACGCCGGCGAAGAGCAGCGCGCGTGTCCTCAACGTGTGCGCGCTACTTCGTAGAGGTACTCGACGTAGGAGCGGACCGCGCCGTCGATTCCCAGCACCTTGGGATTCGTCGATTCGATGACGTAATACTCATCTGGCGCGTGCGCGCCGCTGCCATGGCCGAGGCCGAAGTGCCCCGCTGCCAGCTTCAGCGGCTCGCCTGTGAACACGTAGCCCGGCCAGGAGCCGGCGTTGCGCGGCAGCAGAATCGGCTCGATGTGCGAGCGACGGTACACCGCTTCCTGCGCGCGAATCACCAGCGCGTCGCGGGGCGTGCTCGTGGGATCGTAGCCGCCCGTCATGTTGACCTCGATGTCGCCGTAGCCGCGTTTGGTGAGATGCGCCTTGAGCGCGGCGAGCGACTCCGCGGCCGTCATGTCCGGCACCAGCCGGAGGTCGAGCTTCGCCACGGCGCGATGCGGCAGAATCGTCTTGCCGCCGGGGCCGGTGTAACCGCCGACCAGTCCCTCGATGTTCACCGTCGGACGGGACATCAGCCGCTCGAGCGCCTCCGTAAAGGTCACGTCGTGCACCCAGTGCTCGACGCCAAGCAGTTTTTTCGCGGCGCTCTCGTCCATGCGCGCCGCGGCCGCGGCGATCATCGCCTTCTCGTCCGCCGTGAGCGGCCGCGCCTTGTCGGCATAGTTGTCGATCGCGGGATCATTGCCGTCCGCTGAGACGAGCGTTGCCAGCGCCTCCACCAGGTGCCACGCTGGGCTGTCGACACGCGCCTTGTTGCTCGAGTGGATGTCGGCGCGCGGGCCGCGTCCCCAGCGCTCGCCACTCGACACCAGCTCGCACTCGATCACCCCTTTGGCGCCGAGCGTGATCGTCACCTCGCCATCCAGCCCCTGGGCGGCCGCCGGCATGAAGATCCCGATGACGTTCTTCAAGGCCACGAGCACCTCGGGACGCCGAACGATCTGCGGGAAATGCGGCGAGCCGATTTCCTCTTCGCCCTCGGCGACGAGGACGAGATTGACCGGGAGCTTTTTGTTCGCGCCGCGGATCGCGTGCAGCGCGGCGAGAAACGCCGCTTCGGGACCCTTCTGGTTCACCGCGCCGCGACCGATGATCACCTTGCCGAGGCCCGGCTTGTCCACCAGTGCGGCGTCCCAGGGTGGCGACGACCATTCAGATGGATCGACCTGCTTCACGTCGTACATGTAGTAGAGGCCAAGGGTGCGGCGCGCGCCGGCGTCGAGGGTCGCGAAGATGCCGGGCTGCCCGTCGCTCGGCACCTTGGTCACTTGCTGGAAGCCGGCATCGCGCAGCATCCGCATCGTCAGCTCGCAGCCTTCATTCATGCCGCGGTTCTCGGCGGCAATCGACGGCTGCCGGATCCATTCCTGCAGCCGCTGCACCGCCTCGTCGTGCCGGCGTTCGACCTGCGCCAGCACGGCGGCGGGGACCTGGTCTGATTGAGTCCGACTTACGACGAGGTTTGGGAGAACGAGAGCAGCCGCGCTGCCGGTGGCATCCTGCAGGAAAGCTCGACGGTCCATGGTGTGCTCTGGAAAAGGGGAAGTGCGTTTAAGGTGCCGAGGGCGCACGACCGTTTCAAGATCCAGGCGACGGGCTCTTCCTCACCAATCTCTTACTAGCGCCGCACACGCAATTGGGGCAAAATCCACGCCTCCCCTAATTGGAGAGCACCATGACGTGTCGACGCTGTGCCACCCTGATCACCCTGGCTGTGCTGCCCCTGAGTCTGGCTGCGCAAGCAACGACAGCGGCGACCGCCGCTGCTCCCGCGGCCTCGGTCAGCCCCGTCGCGGACGCGCTGCGCCAGATGCAGCAGCGCTATGCGCGTATTTTGGTCGCCGCGGCCGAGGCGATGCCGGCGGAGAAGTACAACTACCGGCCGACGCCGGCGCAGATGAGCTTCGCCATGATTCAGGCGCACCTCGCGAACGAGGGGAACGATATGCTCTGCAGCAAGGTCGCCGGCGTGCCGGCACCGCAGCGTACCGCGGCCGACTCGACCCTGGGCAAGGACGCCCTCGTTGCACGGCTCAAGGAGACGTTCCAGTTCTGCGAGACGGCGTTCGCGCACCTGGACGATTCGAAGCTCAACGAGCCGATCCAGCTGTTCGGTCCCAACCCCTTCACGCGCGCCGCCGCGATCATGATCACCGTGGGGGACTGGGCTGATCACTACAGCCAGGAAGCGAATTACCTGCGGCTCAACGCCATCCTGCCGCCCACGGCGCAGCGCCGCAGCATGTAGGGCGAGGGGTTGGGGGCTTAGGCCTGGGGCCTAGCGAAGCAGGCCAAAGGAGAAGACGGTCCGACTCCGGTACATCTCACTAGGTCGCAGGATCGTCGACGGGAAGTTGGAGTGGTTCGGTGAATCGGGGAAATGCTGCGTCTCGAGACAGAGCGCGGCGCGATGGCCGTACACCCCCCCACGCTTCCCCGTAATCGTGCCGTCCAGGAAGTTGCCCGAGTAGAACTGGATCCCGGGCTCCGTTGTACTGATCTCGAGCGTGCGGCCGCTCGTCGAATCAACGACGCGCGCCGCGCG
>VBIU01000177.1 GCA_005880945.1 Chloroflexota bacterium
TCTGGAATGCGAACTCGAACGCACAGTAATCAGGGCAGTATGACTAGGAACCGCGAGATCAGCGCCGACTTAAGGAACGCTCGTCACTGGCGCGCCGGCGTCAGCCGGTGACCCTTGATGGTTCGTGTCAAGATGGGCTGCCGCCTCCTTTGCCTGGGCCTGCTCATAAGCAGCGCCATGAAGCGGGTTGACAGTGCTACGACCAGCCGCAAGCGCGTATAGCGCCAGCAGCACAAGGCCCACGCCGAGCACACCGTAAACAGCATGCGGATCATATGCCTGAGCTATTAGGCCACCAGTTGCCGTACCAAGAATGCTCGCGGTTTGAACAAGACCAAATCGAGTAGCCATGACGCTTCCGCGGTTCGAGGCATCAGCAGCTTCTATAAGGGCCGTCTGATTGGCGATCGCGTAGATGGGATTGCCGAGCGATGCGACGAACAACGCGAGGGCAATGAGTATCAATGAGTGACTCATTGCAATGGCGAGCGAGAACACCCCCGTCATCAAGAGTCCTGCTCCCACCGTCCGCATCGTGCCGATGGCGCCGAACCGCGCAATCGCTATCGATCCAACAACGATGCCCAGGGACAGCACGAATTCGAGCATTGAATACGTCTGCCCGCCCTCTGCGGAAAGTCCGTAGGCAAGTGCAAGCAACGCCGGAAAGCTCATCGGGATTAGAAAGGCTGCCAAAACCCCTATCACGAGGTGCGGGCGGGCCTCTGTGATCGACCACGTACGCCTCAATGCTCCTGAAACGGGCGTCTTTCGACCGCCGCCGCCGAGGTTTGAAATTCCGAGAACGACTGCGGCTGCGAGCACAAACGTCGCCGCGTCGGCGATGAACAAGACCATCGGCGTGTGGAATTCCAGAAGGATCCCCGCCGCGAGCGCAAAACCGACCGCGCCGGCCAGCATCCCCGTAGCCACCACGATTGCATTCGCCTTTCCCACCTGACCAGGTGGGACCAGACTCGGTATGGCCGCTTGCCGAGCCGGCTGCACGACTGCATTTATCGATGCGAGAAAAAATAGAACAGGAATAATCAGCAACCACCAAACGCTGACCAACCACGGTGTTGCAAGCAAAACTGCGGCACGCAGCAGCTCCAAACTCACAATTAGCCTTCGCCGAGGGAACCTGTCTGCGATACCACCAAGAGCGCCGCTCATAAGAATCGTGCCGATTGCCTGCGCTATAAAGCCAAGAGCAACGGCTCGCGGGTCTCGCGTCGCGGCGTAAATTGAAACTAGGGTGGCGACCTGAGTAAGCGGGTCACCAAGAGAAGAGATGCCGATTGCGGTAATAAGGCTGCTGAAGCCCGGGTTGGACCGCAGCACTCGCAGGCTAGTGATTCGCCGAGGGACCTCTGGACTGTTCAACACATCCAACGGCTTCAGGCCATGAAGCTCACGGAGTGCATTGACCACGTTTGGGTCATACCAATGGCTCGCTCGGCGGCTAATGTCTTCGACACCTTCAATCGTGGTCATGAGTGATTGGCGGTAAAGACGTGGTCCTGTAATGGTGTCGAAGGAGTCGGCCACAGCAAGGATTCGCGCTCCAAACGGAATCACTTCGCCCTTCAGACCCAATGGATAACCACTACCGTCCCAGCGTTCGTGGTGGTGACGAACCAGAGGCGCGACCTCCTCGAGCGCCGAGTGCTGCACGATCATGTCAGCGCCAATGTCAGGATGGCGCCTCATCGTTTCCCACTCTTCTTCGGTGAGGGGCCCCGGCTTGTTGAGAATGTCATCACGCACGCCGATTTTTCCAAGGTCGTGAAGCGAGCCGGCCGTGCGAATGAGCTCACACTCTCGATCCCCGAGTTCAAGGTGCTCACCCAATGCTGCCGACAACTCGGACACTCGAATTGAATGAGACTCGGTATATCGATCTCTAGCGTCGAGGGCTTGTGCGGCAAGGTCCAGTGTCTGGTCCTTAAGCTCGGTCTGGCGTTGGGCCAGGGCAACATTCGATCGCACTGCAAGCACGAAGCCAAACAGACCCGGCGCCATGATGTAGCCGACCGCCTCCGGCGCGTTGAGAAGGAGAAACAGTATCCCCCCCGAGAAGCTCAGTGCCAGCGTTGCGATCAGAGTGGCAAAGCCAACGTTCTCAAACAGAGTCGTCCAGAACGGCACACGCTTGACAAAAGCCATACCGAGCGCCGTCAGGATGTAATTTAGGGCGACCGCGACAACGACATAGATGACCGTGCGTGCCGGCAACCCCCACCATTTGCCCATTCCAATCGAGGCAACCGCGACGGACGGCAAGACATGCACAGTCGCAGTTGCGGCTCGATTGAACAAGAACGCCCACCAGGTAATCGCCCGGCCCGGCACGCGGCCATCAAATAGCGCTAACCACGCGACCGCACCAACACCCGCACCAGGGGCCCATAGCCCAGTCGCGACCAACAACGGGTCGGCCACTGACTGAATCCCATTGCGCCACGGAATGGGGCGCAAAGCCGCGATCTGGGTACCAACCCCAAGGTACAGGAGAGTTGGCAACGCGTCCCCGGTAATTGGGTGGAGCAGCCAGCCCAGAGGAACCATGAGGATGCCGACGGCGATGACCGCCGACAGGTACAGACGCGCCGGCCAGGGTAGCGAACGGAAGGGAGGCAAGACGGAGGAATTCTAGGCTTGAATATCCCAGTTTGAGCCCCGAAGGGGGGCTAACATCGGGAAACCAAGAGGCCCGCGTCGAGCGGGCCTCTTTATCGAGCCAGTTTTAGAAGAGCCAGCTGCCTACCACGCGTTGCTTGGTTCCCCCCCGCAGCAGTCTCTTGAACATACGGACCATGTCAAATCCTCCTCTCCCGTGGATTCCCTTAATTCCTTTATTCGCCGCAATGCTCCCAAGTCACTTGTCGATTTAGCATCGGCGCCTTGCTACGAGTTTGGAATCGTCAAATTCCAGGAAGGCGGCCATGGAAACCCATGTGCGGGGCACATGGACATCCACTAGTCGCTATAGGTCGGCGAGCGTGATTAGGCCTAACTTAAGAGCCGTGCTAACAGCCTCGCCGCGGTTGGTCGAATTCAACTTCCGGAAGATGTTGTGTAGATGGGTCTCAACCGACGGAGGCGCGAGGCCTAGGTCGCGCGCAAGGCGCTTCGTTGTTAGGCCCTTTGCAATGCCACGAAGGATCTGCATTTCTCGCGACGTCAGAGCCACCGTAGTCGCCTGCGAAAGAGGTGTCCGCTCAGCGACCCTACGTAGAACGTCCGGGATCATCTTCCGAGGAACCGGACTCTCACTTCGCACAGCTGCCCACAGGGCGCGTTGCAGCTCACCAGGACCAGAGTCCTTCAGAACGTAACCGGAGCAGCCCGCCTGCATCATGCGCAAGAGATCGTCACTCGACTCAGATACAGTCCAGGCGACTACCTTGGTTTCCGGAAACTCAGCAAGTAGCGCCTTCGTTGTTGTCGGCCCATCCATGCCCGGCATGTGCACGTCCATCAAGACGATGTCGGGCTTGAGGGCGGCCATCGCTTGGAGCGCCTCATGACCAGACGAAGCTTCCCCGCAAAGGCGCAGGCCAGCTGCGTTACCTAGCATCGTCCGCGCGGCCACTCGCGGCAGCATGCTGTCGTCTACTACGAGGACTCGATATACCTTTCGGTCCGGCGCAGCCTTCGGAATGCCATGCAGCTTAACAAGTGGAAATTGGGCCGCACAATAGCCCCCTGGATCTATACGTCAGTGTTGGCGACAAGCCTCGTCGCCATTAATGTCCTTGCCCGACCGCTCGACACTGGTCGTCCAGACCAATTTCTCGAGATCCTCTTTCTAGTGGTAGCTGCATTCTTGATGGGGATTCCACAAGCTCAAATTGAGCGCGGGCGCCTCGACCTCAGCGCCATTGTTAACGGAGCTGCGGCAATATTGGCGAACCCGCTTGACGCATCAATTGTCGGACTCGTCGCCTCCCTTCATTTGGCTCGGCGCGGCTCGTGGCGAATTATGGTTAATGCAGTCACATACGCAACAGCATCGTGCGTCGGAGCGATAGCCGCGGCACAATTTCGGGTTGGAAATAGTTTGGCGTTCGGCCCTCGACTCTTGGTCGTTCTGACCGTGAGCGTCGTGAACGTAGGCTTAGTCGTCGGCGCGCTAACGACACGAACTGGTGAATCGGTACCAAGCATCGTCCGGCACAATTTCACCCGGTCTTTCTACGCAGCATTCACCTATTTCGGGCTTGCGGCACTCCTTTTGAGTTACGTCCTGGACGGGTCCCCTACCGGATACGTGCTCGCAGCCATCGTGTGCGTCCTGGCCCTTGCCCTCACTGACACCATTGCTGGGAGGCGCGTACGGCGGGTGCTCGAGTCGGAACTGTCCGACGCCGACCGCCACCTCTTTCACAGCCGTGCTGTAGAAGGGGTCGTTCATAACCTTCGCAACCACGTCGCCATAGCGGTTGGCTACCTCAAGGAAATAGATCCACGACAACTCGACCCCGTGAACCGCGCCAACCTCGATACCGCCACGGCCGCCGCCAGCGATGCGGTCACCGTCCTTCGCAGCCTCTCCCAGGGC
>VBIU01000167.1 GCA_005880945.1 Chloroflexota bacterium
TACTTGCCGGCGTCGCGAACCGAGTCCAGGTGCGAACCCAGGAGCAGAGTCGCGGCGCCCGGCGACGCACCCTCGTAGCGCCCTCGCAGGTTTACGATGTTGTCCCGGCGCACCGTCATAGCGGCCGCGCGCATCCATTCGCCTACACGTTCATGCGCCCGGCGCATGGCAGCACTCGCGAATGGCCTGGTCAGCCGGTCGGGCTCCTCGCTGATCGCCCCGAGGATGTCGCAGCGCTCCATCGCAACCTGCGCAAGGGCGCTGCTCCGGCCCATCAGCTGCCGGGGCGCGCCTGTTCTTGGAACGTGATCTCCTGCGCCCCCTCCCACATGAG
>VBIU01000168.1 GCA_005880945.1 Chloroflexota bacterium
TTGCCGCCATGACGGGATCATGCTATGCGTAGCGGCAGTGTTGGGGACCCTGGTTTGAGAGCCTGCGCCACCCTGGCCAACACAGGCGTGGCCCTTGAGAGAGAGGAAGTCGTGATATGAGACGTGTCACTTTGCTCGTGGTGGCTGCGATCGGCCTCGCCGCCTGCGGCGGGAGCTCGAACCCGCCGACCAGCACGGCGTTCAAGGCCGCGTGGATCTACGTCGGGGCCGCCTCCGACGCAGGCTGGACCAAGGCGCACGACGACGCCCGTCTCTATGTCGAGCAGCAGCTGGGGAGCCAGCTCAAGACGACTTTCAAGGAGAACGTCCCTGAAGGACCACAGGCTTCGCAGGTGATCGACAGCCTGGTCGCCGACGGGAACAAGATCATCTTCGGCACCTCGTTCGGCTTCCAGGATCAGATGGACGCGGCGGCCAAGAAATACCCCAACGTCTACTTCGAGCAGGCGACGGGCTTCAAGACCGAGACCAACCTCGCCGAGTTCTTCGGCGCTGCCGAAGACGCCGACTACCTGACCGGCATGGCGGCCGGGGCGGCCTCGAAGTCAGGCAAGATCGGCTTCGTCGCGCCCTTCCCGATCCCCGAGGTGATCAGGGAGATCAACGCCTTCGCCCTCGGCGCGCAGGCGACACATCCGGGCGCGACAGTCCAGGTGATATGGACCACCACTTGGTTCGACCCGGCCAAAGAGAAGGCGGCTGCGGAGAGCCTCATCTCGAACGGAGTCGACGTTCTCGGCCAGGGCCAGGACAGCCCCGCGACAGGAGAGGCGGCCAAGGCTCACAACTTGAAATGGTCGGGCTATGACTCAGACCAGCAGTCGTTCGCTCCCGAGCAGTGGCTGACCGGAACCGTCTACCACTGGGGCCCGTACGAGCTCACCCGCATCAAGGCGGCCATGGACGGCTCGTGGAAGACCGGCAGCTATTACGGCAGCCTCAAGGACAATTTCGTCGACATCGCTCCGTTTGGAAAGTCGGTCGATGCTGCGACGCAGGCCAAGATCAACGACAAGAAGGCGGCACTGATCGGCGGCACCTTCTACGAGTTCACGGGTCCGTTGAAGGACCAGTCCGGCAAGGTGAAGGTGGCGGACGGCACCAAGCTCTCTCTCGACCAGATCCTGAGCATGGACTGGTTCGTGCAGGGCGTGATCGGCAAGCCGACCGGCAGCTGACGATCGACAGCGTGAATGAGGTCACCGCCGGGCCGACCCCGGCGGTGACCATGCGCTCGATCACCAAGCGCTTTCCTGGGGTCCTCGCCAACGACGCCGTCGACTTCGAGGCTGATCGAGGAGAGGTCCACGCCCTGCTCGGTGAAAACGGCGCAGGAAAATCGACCCTGGCCAGCATCCTGACCGGCCTCTATCGCCCAGATGCTGGGGAGATCGCGATCGACGGCCGGGCCGTCGAGTTCCACTCGCCGAAAGATGCGACAGCGGCCGGCGTGTCGATGGTCCACCAGCACTTCCGGCTCGCGGCGTCGCTGACGGTGTCCGACAACATCGTCCTCGGCCACCGTGGCGCCGGCTGGCTTCGCACATCGCCCGCGGTGATCGACTCTCAGGTCGAGCAGCTCGCGAAGCGGTACCGGATGCCAGTCGATCCGGAGGCGCGCATCTGGCAGCTCTCGGTCGGAGAGCAGCAGAGGGTCGAGATCCTCAAAGCCCTGTATCGCGGTGCACGGATCCTGATCCTCGACGAGCCGACCTCGCTCCTCACGCCGCAGGAGGCGGACGACCTTTTCGAGACTCTGCGCCGGATGAGAGCCGAGGGCAGGACGGTCATATTCGTGTCCCACAAGCTCGACGAGCTGATGGCGGTCTCCGACCGCGTGACGGTGCTGCGTGGCGGGCGCTCGATCGGGACAGTGCTCACGCGCGAAACGACCCCTTCGCAGCTGGCCCGAATGATGGTCGGGCGCGAGGTGGTCTTCGCGCAGACCAAGGCCCCGCACGACGTGGGCGGTGCGGCGGTAGTGCTCGAGCTCAGCGACGTGACCGCGATGGGCGATCTCGGAATCCAGGCGGTGAACGGCGTGTCCCTGAGCCTGCGCGCCGGTGAGATCGTGGGTGTAGCGGGCGTGTCCGGCAACGGGCAGCGCGAGCTCGCCGAGGCGATCTCGGGTGCGCGACCGCGCAAGGCGGGAGATGTGCGGCTGGCGGGGACCAACCTGCCCAGCGGCGACCCGGAGGGGGCGATAGCCAGAGGCGTCGCCCACGTTCCGGAGGACCGCATGGGCACCGGGGTGTCGCCGAGTCTTTCGGTTGCGGACAACCTGATTCTCAAGTCACACCGGCGCCCACCGATCTCAGCGCGTGGCATCCTTCGCCACGGGCGGATAAAAGCGAACGCTGAGGCGCTGATGGCCCGCTTTGCCGTCTCCGCTCCCGGCCCCGACACGCCGACCCGCCTGCTGTCGGGCGGCAACGTGCAGAAGGTCGTCCTGGCCCGCGAGCTGTCCAGCCGGCCGGTGGTGATCGTCGCGGCGAACCCGACGCGTGGCCTCGACGTCGGAGCGACCGAAGCGGTGCGCGCACTGCTGATCGAAGCCGCTTCACAGGGAGTGGGCATCCTCCTCATCAGCGAGGACCTGGATGAGATCCTGCTGCTTGCGGACCGCATCGCCGTGATCTATGGGGGGCGGATCGTCGGAGTCGTGCCCAGGGCCGAGGCCGATGTCCAGCACATCGGTCTGATGATGGCCGGATCCTCTAAGTGAGGATCCAACGCCGCCAGACAGCTCCGCGATGGCTCCTGGTCGGCGTGCCGGTCCTGTCCCTGATCGCGGCCTTTGCCGCGGCCTCGGTCGTGCTGCTGGTTGCGGGCAAGGACCCGATCGCGACCTATGAGCGGATCTTCGACCGCGCCTTCTTCGCACCGGGCGCGCTGACCAGCACCCTCGTCACCGCCACCCCTCTCTTGCTGACCGGCCTGGCGGCCGCGGCCGCCTTCAGGATGCGGCTCTGGAACATCGGCGGTGAGGGTCAGCTCTATCTCGGCGCGATCGGCGCGTCCGGCGCTGGGATTGCGCTGCACGATCAAGCTGGCCCGATCCTGATCGCCGGCATGATCGTTGGAGGCTTGGTCGCCGGGGCGGCCTGGGCAACCGTTCCGGGCCTGCTGAGGGCGTACCTCAACACCAACGAGATCATCTCGACCCTGATGCTCAACTACGTCGCGGGCCTGCTGCTCCTGTATCTGATTTTCGACAGCCAGTCCTACTGGCGCGACCTGTCCACGTTCAGCGCACGGCAGTTTCCGCAGGGCAAGGTCTTGGCGGACGCCGCCTCATGGCCCGTATTCAACATCGGGATCGCCATCGTGCCGTTCGGCTTTGTGCTCGGGATCGTCGCCGCAATAGCCCTCTGGGTCCTGTACCGGTCGACTGTCTTCGGTTTCCAGGTCCGCGTGTTGGGCGACTCGCGATCGGCGGCACGCTACGCCGGCATCAAGACTCGCCGCGTGATCGTCGCGATGATGGCCCTCTCGGGTGGTCTCGCCGGTCTCGGCGGGGCCAGCGAGGTCGGTGATTTTCGACACGTGCTCGATCCGCGCGGTCTGCAGCAGGCAGGGCTCGGCTACTCGGGCATCGTGGTCGCCGCACTCGCGCGATACAACCCGTTCGCCGTCCCGATCGTCGCGCTCCTGATCGGCGGGCTGGCCAATGCCGGTTACAGCCTGCAGGGCCCGGACTTTCCGGCCGGCCTGGTCGGTGTGCTGCAGGGGATGATCCTTTTCTTCGCGCTCGGGGGCGAGCTC
>VBIU01000070.1 GCA_005880945.1 Chloroflexota bacterium
CAACGTCGGCAAGGCACTCGCCAAGTCGGCCGTGCGAGCGGGCCACAAGGTGACTCTCAGCGCCGCGAACCCCGAGCACGCCGAAGAGGCGGCACGGGCGACCGGAGCAAAGTCCGCACGCTCGAATGTCGAGGCGGTGAAGGATGCGGAGATTGTGATCGTAGCGGTGCCGTACGACAAGCTTGGCGATGTGTTCCACGGGATCGGAGACTCAGTTGACGGCAAGGTGGTCGTGGACGCAACCAACCACGTCAACCTCGACAGCCCTGGTGAGGTGCTGAGCGGACTCTCGAACTCCGAAGAGATCCAGAAGCGCCACCCCAAGGTTCGCGTCGTCAAGGCATTCAACTACGCGTTCGCCAGTCGCATGGCCGATCCCTCGATGGGCGGCACCCGTCTCGACGGTTTCGTCGCCGGCGACGACCAGGGCGCCAAGGACAAGGTGCTCGAGCTCGTCGAGTCGATCGGGTTCCGGCCCATCGACGCCGGCCCGCTCGTGATGGCTCGCGTCTTCGAGGGCATGGCGCTTTTGAATGTCGCCCTGCAGATCCGTCATGGCTGGCCGTGGCAGAATGGCTGGAAGCTCGTCGGACCCCCTGAGGAATGAGAATGAGTAAGACCGACACTTCGCTCGCATCCGTCCCGCGGGAGCGCAGCACCAGGCCTATCGACCCAGGCGTCGAGATCGGCCACGTCCACCTCAAGACGGCCGACATCGATCGCGTCCAGCACTTCTACGTCGACATCCTCGGTTTCGACGTCATCTTCCGAATGAAAGACGCGCTCTTCTTATCGGCCGGCGGCTACCACCACCACCTGGGCTTCAACACCTGGGAGTCGAAAGGCGGCAACCCTCCCCCACCCGGGACGACGGGTCTGTACCACGTCGCGATCAAGTACCCGACACGAGCCGCGCTGGGCGACGCGTTCCGCAGGCTGGTGGCAGCGGACTGGCCGCTCGACGGCTTCAACGACCACGGCACGCATGAGGCCCTTTACCTGAGGGACCCGGATGGCAACGGCCTCGAGTTTGCCTGGGACCGACCCGAGGACCAGTGGCCTCGCGACCAGCAGGGGCACCTCACGTTCGCCAACCGGCGCCTCGACCTGGACGGCCTGCTTCGCGAAGGCGCCGAATAAGCTCAGCACGGTCTTGCGCCCCGGTGGCAAAGTTGCCGGATGAGCTGGCGCACCCTCCCGCCTAGCGAGAAGGTCGAGGCCGCGGACTGGATCCGTAAACGTCTGCATCCCTTCAAGGCCTACGAAGTCGGCTCCGTGATTCCGGACGGGTTCGCCGCTTACGCCCGTATCTTTCATCCCGCTTCCGCGAGCCGCGACTGGAGGCCGGAGGAAGTGCGCTGGTCGACGGTTGCGGCGTGGGCGGGCCGGGTCGTGCATCCGCTGATGCAGTTCCACTCCATCTCAGCTCCCGCGGCAACCGGCCACGCGGATGGCCCGGAGCCGTGGAACGGCGAGCCACGCCTCGGAGTCCTGTCAAAAGCGCAGTCCGGCGCGCTGACCCGTTTGCTCGCGCGATTCACCTCGACGCCGGACGCATGTTGGTTCTGCATCTGGGAGGGCTACGGCTACTTCACTCCCGGAGCAGTCGCTCCTCTTAAGGAAGGGCCATCCCCGCGCCCGGCCAGGTGGCGCCTCCAGGTTCGATTCCCACGACCGAAAGGCAACCTGCCAGAGCGGAAGCGAGTGCGGCTTCCGAGCCGCGACTATTTCCTCTTCACGGGACCGATCGACAAGGCGGAAGGTTGGGAGGACGGCCCAAACCTGTGGTGGCCCGACGACCGCGCCTGGTGCGTGGCATCCGAGATCGACCACCCGTACTCCTATGTGGGCGGGCCCCAGCAGCTGATTGACGAGATACTCGGAAACGCCGAGATCGAATGCCTGCCGGCCACGCCCGGGGACGGAATCCTCTACTCCAGCGACAAGATCAACGTTTGATCGTAGGCACCCCTACTTTGCGCCGCTGACGCCTCCGTCCACGATGAGACCCGACGCCATCACGAAGCGCGACTCGTCCGATGCCAGGTACAGGGCGGCGAACGCGACGTCGTCCGGCTTGCCCAGCTCGCTGCCCAGCTGCCGTTTGCGGATCGAGGCATAGCCCTCTTCCGGATCCGCATACGCCTCTTTGAGGTAGCGCTCGACGAACGGGGTCAGGATCGTGCCGGGCAGCAGCGCGTTGACCCGGATGCCGTGCGGCGCCACGTCCACCTGCATCGACCTCGTCATCGACAGAACCGCCCCTTTCGATGCGGCGTATGAAACGCGCCGTGCCAGGCCGATCTCGGCGATGGACGATGACATGTTGATGATCGAGCCTGAGCGCTGCTTGATCATGAACGGCACGACAGCTCGGCTCATCAGGTAGACGCCGCGCACGTTGACACCCATCACGCGGTCGAACAGCTCAGGCTCCGTCTCCAGCACGTCCCCCACGCCGCTGATCCCCGCGTTGTTGAAGAGCACGTCGATGCGCTTGAACCGTTTCGCCACCCGGCCGGCCAGGGCGACGGTCTCCGCCTCGTCGGTCACGTCGACGTGCTCTGCGACGGCCTCGCCTCCCGCCTTGCGAATCGCGGTGACCGTGGACTTCGCCCCGCGATCGTCGACGTCGGCGACCACCACGCGTGCACCCTCGCGAGCGAACAGCTTTGCACTGGCCTGACCGATTCCGGACCCGGCGCCGGTGATCAGGCAGACCTTGCCGTCGAGCCTGCCTATCTGTTTCGTCACGTCCTCTCGGTTCCAATGAGTCGTGCGACGCCGAGGGCGAGAAGGATGATCGCTCCGTCCACTGCGTCAATCCAGGTCGAGCTGATGTTAGACAGGGTCAGGATGTTGGTGACCAGCGCGAGCAGGATCACCCCGGTTAGAGCGCCGACCATGCGACCGCGACCACCGTCCAGCGAAACGCCGCCGATTACCGCCGCCGCGAAAACACCGAAGATCAGGTTTGAGCCCTGGCCCGCGGTGACCGCCGTCACGCGGCCTGCCTGCATCAACCCGGCCACCGCCGCCAGCACGCTGGCCACCATGAAGACGCCGATCCTGATGCTGTCGACCCTGATGCCGGCCGCCCTCGCGGCCTCGAGGTTGCCGCCGATGGCGTACATCGCGCGCCCAACGCGGTGGTAGCGGAGGAAGAGCTCGGCGACCACGAAGACCAGTGTCGTGACCCATACCGCCGCGGGGATTCCAAACCACGAATCGGAGCCAAGGTAGATATAGACCTGTGGTAGGTGATACACCGTCTTGCCACCCAACCACCCGAGCTGTAAGCCGGTCAGCAGGATGCTCATCGCCAGGGTAAAGATGAAAGCGTTGAAGTTGGCCTTGATGACGAGCACGCCGTTGAAGGTGCCCACGACGAGGCCGACCAGCAACACGATGAGCAGGCCGATCCACGGGCTCCACTCGGTGCCAAGGCCCTCGCTGGCTTTCGGGGCGATGAGCCACGCGCCGAGGAGCGGGGCCAGGCCGAAGGTGCCCTGCAGCGAGATGTCGAACTTGCCGGTCAGCAGGATGAGCGACTCGGCTACCACGACGAGGCCGAGCGCGGCTCCGCCGGTGGCGACGTCGATGAGGTTGGAAGTCGTGAAAAAGACGGGGTTGACGATCGCGCCGCCGATCATCAACAGCACGATTACGGGAACCAACGTCAGCTCACGAAACCACCTGAGGGCGACCCGACCCGCTGCACCCTGTCTTGTCGCCACTCTGGTCGTCGTCGCCATCTAGACTCGCTCTCCTGCAGGGGTCAGGCCTTCTACCGCCGCGATGAGCTCCTGGCGATCCCACGGCGGCTTGTTGAACTCGCGGGAGATGCGCCCACGCACCATGACCTGCAAGCGCGTGCAGATGCGCAGATCTTCGAAATCGTCGGACACCAACAACACCGCCATTCCCTGGTCACGGGCCTGGCCGACCGCGTCGAGGAGCGCCTCCTTGGATGCGACGTCCACACCGACTGTAGGATTCACGACCACCAGCACCGACGGCTCTTGCGCCAGGGCCCTGCCCACCACCACCTTCTGCTGGTTGCCGCCGCTCAAGCTCGAGACCGGCTGCTCGAGCGAGCCGGCCACTATCTGCAGCTTGTCGACCTCGCGCCGGGCTATCCGATCACGCTCCCTGGACGAGATCAAGCCCAGCATGCCCGGCGCGACTCGGTCGAGGACGGTGAGCGTGATGTTTTCACCCACGCCCAGTTGCGGCGCGAAGCCGCGGGCGTGCCGATCCTGCGGCACGTAGCCGACCCCCCGCTTGAGGACAGCATCGACCTTCCCAGGAGGAATCAAGGCGCCACGCACCTTCACAGTTCCGGCTTCGGGCTTGATGAGCCCGATGATGGCGTCCGCCATCGTCGAGCTTCCCGAACCGTCGAGGCCGACCAGGCCGAGACACTCACCGGCTCTCAGCGTGATGCTCACCCCCTCCACGGAGCCGGCACGCGAGCGCACCACGAGATCAGACACTTCCAGCAACTCGCGACCGGGCTCGCGGCGCGTCTTCACCGCTTCGATTTCGGTCACCCTTCGAGGCGGGGCGCTGCCGACCATCGCCGCCACGAGGTTCGCCTGGCTGACCTCGGCCACCTTGCCCGTCAGCACGAGAGCGCCGTCACGGAGCACGCTCACCCGGTCGCAGATCTCGTAGATCTCCTCCAGGTGGTGGGAGATATACAGGACGCCAACTCCACCTTCGCGCATGCGGCGCACCCGGTCGAAGAGGCGCTCGACGGCCGCCTTTTCCAGCGCAGCGGTGGGCTCGTCGAGGATCAGGAATCGGCCTCCAATGGAGAGGGCCCGAGCGATCTCCACCACCTGGCGCTGCTCGACAGTGAGCGAACCTGCCGACTGATCTACGTCAACGTCGAACCCCCACTCCAACATCACCGCATGTGCCTTTTCGCGCATCCGGCGCCAATTGACCAGCTGACTCTTGCTTCCCCTCGTCGGGCGATTCAGGTACACGTTCTCGGCCACCGTCAGGGGCGGCACGACCATCGACCTCTGGTAGACGCATGCGGCTCTTTCCAACCACGCGCCCCTGTCCGCGAGGCTGGGGGCGGGTTGTCCACCGAGGCGGATTGAACCGTGATCCGGACGGTTGAGTCCGGTGAGCAACGTCACCAGGGTGGATTTGCCGGCTCCGTTACGGCCGACCAGCCCATGGCATTCTCCTGCGAAGACCGCAAGCGAGACGTCGGTCAGGGCTCTGGTCTCACCGAACGTCTTGGAGACGCTGAGAGCCTCGCCCACGGGGGGCTGGTGTTCGGCCAGCCCCCCGGACGAGTTCTCCACCATCGATGTGGTTTCTGTTTTACCTCTTTGGAGCTATTTGTTGTTGCACCACAGGTCGGTCGAGTTGACCTGCGTGGCGCCCGCATCACCCGCGAGGGTGACCAGAGGGGCGGCCAACCCGTCTTCCAGATTGCCGGCAACAGTGAGGATCGAGCTGTTGTGGTCGGTCGCCTGGCCGGCGCTGTACTTGGTGCCGGCGATCGCCTGCTTCGCGTAGTAGATGGCGTAGTAGGCGTACTTGTCAGCCGGCTGGTCGATCGTCGCGTCGAGATTCTTCGATCGGATCAGGTCGCATTCGTGCGGCGAGCCGTCGTTGCCAACCAGCGCTATATGGTTGGCGGCCCCAACGTCGGTGTACTTGTTCTTCGACTTCATGGCGGCGATGATGCCGTCCTCTGGAACGCTCCAGTGGACGTAGATTCCGCGCAGGTTGGAGATGGCGGTCAGCGCCGTGGTGGCGTTCTGCACAGCAGGGTCGGTGCCCCAGTTCTTGGTCTGGTAGGACTTGACGGTGAAGTTGGGGTACTTGGACGCGATGACCTTGGTGCAGCCATCGGCGCGGTCGCGCGCGTTGAGTGATGTGAGGTCGCCCTCGACCATCGCAATGGTGCCGGGGCTGCTCGCGTGTGAGGCGATGTAATCGCACGACTTGGTGCCGTACGCCGTGTTGTCGGCCCGCACGATCATGTAGACGCTGCCCTGGTCGGGAGCCACGTCAACGGTCACGACTGGAATGTTCTTGCTCTTCGCATAGTCCAGTGCGGGCGCGATCGCAGAGCTGTCGGCGGGGTTGACGATGAGAGCCTGGACGCCCTGCGCGATCAACGACTTGACGTCGAGGATCTGCTGGGCCACCTCGTTGCCGTTGGCCTCCACGTTGGCGACCTTCGGGCCGATCAGCTCCACGTTGAGCTGCGTCTTGTAGGTGTCTTCGTACTTCAAGTAGTTGGCCCAGAAGCCAGGCAGGTTGTAGGTGAGAACAACGCCGATCTTCGGAACTCCGCCCGTCCCGGGTGTGTTGCCGCCTCCGCATGCCACGGCCAGGACGGCAACCGCAGCCATGGCTCCAGTTGCTCGGATCCGGCTACCGAACTGCACTTTCAAGTTGACTCCTCCTCGTTCTCGTTTGCCGCTGACTTCTCGAAATGACGCCTAGTAATCCGATGTTTGGTGACCTCCGCACCTTAATTCGAACCTGAGCACCTGTCAAGTGTCCAGTATCTCGCCCCCAGCCATCGGATGTCCCGGGGCACCCGCTGCCCCTTTCCACGCCCGTCCGCCGGGGTACCGGTACGTAGTCAAGGAGCTGGACTTCATCTCCGCGCTGTATCCGGGGGCGGCCGGCGCCGCGTAGCGGCCATCGACCACCACGGCCGGGTGCACGAAGTGCTCGTGCAGGTGATCGACGAATTCGCAAGTGCGGTTGTCCAGCGAAGCGCCCACGGCGATGTAGTCGAAGATCGCCAGATGCTGGACGTACTCGCATAGGCCAACCCCACCCGCATGTGGGCACACCGGAATGCCAAACTTCGCGGCCAGCAGCAGGACCGCGATCACCTCGTTGACACCGCCCAGCCTGCAGCTGTCGATCTGGCAGAAGTCGATCGCCCCTGCCTGCATGAACTGCTTGAACATCACGCGGTTGTGGACGTGCTCGCCTGTCGCGATGCCGATCGGCACGATAGAGTCGCGAATGCGACGGTGGCCGAGGACGTCGTCAGGGCTGGTAGGCTCCTCGATCCACCAGGGGTTGACCTCCGCGAGCGCTCGAACTGAATTGATCGCCTGCTCCACTCCCCAAACCTGGTTCGCATCGAGCATCAGTTGGCGCTCAGGACCGATCGCGGTGCGCAAAATTCGCGCGCGCCGCAAATCCGATTCAGGGTCGCCGCCGACCTTCAGCTTCAGGTGGGTGAATCCGGCAGCCATTGCCTGGTCGGCCAGCGACTTGATCTTCTCGTCCGAGTAACCCATCCAACCCGCTGAGGTGGTGTATGCCGGAAAGCCCTCGCGGAGCATCTCGATCTCGCGAGCCGGCCGCGTGGCGACGTTGAGACGCAGGATCTCGAGTGCCTCCTCTGGCTCGAGCGCATCGTCGATGTATCGGAAGTCGACGCAGGCCACGAGCTCTTCGGGCGACATGTCGGACAGCAGCTTCCAAAGAGGCTTGCCCTCGACCTTTGCGTAGAGGTCCCACACGGCGTTGACCAGCGCGGCAGTGGCCAGGTGGACGACGCCCTTCTCCGGGCCGAGCCACCGGAGCTGGCTGTCGGCGACCAGGCCACGCCAGAAGGCGGCCATGTCGGACGCGATGTCCTCCAGGTTCCGGCCGATGACGTGGTCGGCGAGAAGGTGCACCGCCGCCACGCACAGCTCCGTGCCGCGGCCGATGGTGAACGTGAGGCCATGCCCGGCCAGCCCCGCGGGATGGTCGGTCTCCAGCACCACGTAGGCGGCCGAATAATCGGGATCCGGGTTCATGGCATCGGAACCATCCAGCGTCCGAGAGGTCGGGAACCGGATGTCCCGTGCCGTCGCCCGCAGAATTCTTGTCGCCATCCCCCGGCCGAGTTATATGCTAAAGCTCCGATGTTTGTCAACGCGCCAAGCTCAAATTACGCTTCGCTGTGCACGAGCAAGCCGTGAACGTCCGACCTCTTGGCAGAACGACGCGTTTGCTGGACAATCCAGGCACAGTGCCAAGGACCACCAGCGCGAGTCGGGGTCGCCGCGGCCCCAGCGTCACCGACGGAGCGATCGACAAGATCCGCGAGCTGATCGTCTCGGGCAGCTGGGGGCCGGGCGACCGGCTGCCCAAGGAAAGCGAGCTGGCGTCCCAGCTCGGACTTTCCCGCAACTCACTACGCGAAGCGGTGCGAGCGCTTTCGCAATTGCGGGTGCTCGAGGTACGGCAGGGCGATGGCACATACGTCAGCAGCCTCGAGCCGGATCTCCTGCTCGAGAGCACCGGCTTCATCAGCCACCTGTTGCTTGGCGACACCGCTGTCGAGCTATACGAGGTGCGCCGCATCCTCGAAGCTTCTGCGGCGGCGCTTGCCGCGGCGCGCATCGACGAAAGCGGGAAGGAGGAGCTGCGCAGCAGCCTCGACAGCATGGCCGAAGCCGACAGCGTCGAGGACCTGGTCGAGGCCGATGTCGCGTTTCATGCCGTCATCGCGCGGGCCACCGGCAACGCCGTCCTCACCTCGCTTCTCGCGAGCCTCTCAACCCGCACCATGAGAGTTCGCCTGTGGCGCGGCCGCAGGGTTGACAACGCCCTCGATGTCACACGCGACGAGCACCGCCGGATCTACGAGGCGATCGCCGGCGGTGACCCAGAGCTCGCCCGCGCCGCCGCCACTGCTCACATCGCGAGCGGTGAGCGCTGGCTGCGCGCGCAATTTGCTGCGGGCGATGCGTCCGAGACCGAAACGTGAGGCTCGGCCTGCACACACGACTGAAGCCCGGCGCCGAGGAACGGTACGAGGAGTACCACCGCAACGTTTGGCCGGAGGTGCTCGAGGCAAATCGTCGTGTCGGCGTCACCAAGTACGTGATCTTCCGCGACGGTCTCGACCTCTTTCACTACATCGAGTGCGAGGACTTCGATCGCGCCATCGCCGAGCTGGCTGGCGACCCGGTCAACCTGCGGTGGCAGGCTGAGATGGCGCCGATGATGGAGGCCGCCACCGACTTCAGCGGCAAGAACAGCGATCGAATGCCAGTCATCTTCGAACTTTGAGCTCAGCGTGAATCCGCGCGAGCGCGTGAAGCTCGGACGGACGCCCCTCGAGGTGACCCGCTTCGGCCTCGGCACCGCGCCGCTTGCCGGCCTGTACGAAGCCGTGGCGGAGGACCAGGCCGTGAGTGTGATCTCTCATGCGTGGTCGAAGGGCATCCGCCACTTCGACACCGCTCCGCTGTACGGCCACGGCCTCGCCGAGCTGCGCCTTGGAAAGGCCCTGCATGACCAGCCACGTTCTGAGTTCGTCCTGGCGAGCAAGGTCGGACGCCTGTTGCGCGCGGAGGCGCCGCCAGAGCCGGGCCAGTCGTTTCGCGGCACGCCGCCGGTCAACCCGATGTTCGACTTCAGCTATGACGGCGTCATGCGCTCGGTGCACGAGAGCCTGGAGCGGCTCCGTCTCGATCGGATCGACATCCTCCACATCCACGACCCGGACGACCACTACGACCAGGCATTGCAAGGGGCATACAAAGCGCTCGACCAGCTGCGTTCCGATGGCGTGATCCGAGCCGTTGGCGCCGGAATGAACCAGGCGGAGATGCTCGCCCGATTCGCGCGCGAAGGCAATTTCGACTGCTTCCTGCTCGCCGGCCGCTACACGCTTCTCGACCAGGTCGCACTCGATGAGCTGCTGCCCCTCTGCGTCGAGCGCGGCATCGCGATCATCGCCGGAGGCGTCTACAACAGCGGCATCCTGGCTGACCCCAAGCCGGGCGCGCGATACAACTACGTCACCGCGCCGCCTGCGCTGCTCCAGCGAGCGCAGCAGATCCAGGCGGTGTGCGACCGCCACGGCGTGCCGCTGAAAGCAGCGGCCGTCCAGTTCCCGCTCGGACATCCGGCCGTGAGCTGCGTCGTGGTCGGCTGCCGCTCGGCGGCCCACCTTGACGAGAGCCTCGAGATGTTCGAGATGGCCATCCCGCCGGCGCTGTGGCAGGAGCTGAAGAGCGAAGGACTCCTGCCGGAGAACGCCCCCACCCCATGAGCCTGGTGGTCGATGCGCACCACCATTTCTGGGACCCCGCGCGCCACCACTACTACTGGATGACCGACAACGTGGCCGCGATCCGCCGGCACTTCGGGCCTGAGGATCTGCGGCCTCTCCTGGCGCCAAGCGGAGTGGATTGGACGCTGGTCGTCCAGACGATTTCGAGCATGGACGAGACTCGCGAATTTCTGCGCATCGCCGACGAGACCGAATTCGTGGCCGGCGTCATCGGTTGGGTCGACCTGACCCACTCGTCAGTCGCCAAGGCTCTGTCCGAGCTCAGGTCCGAAACCGGCGGACATTACCTGGTCGGGATCAGGCATCAAGTTCATGACGAGCACGATGAGGAATGGCTCCTGGACAAGCACGTCCAGCGAGGAATTCAGGCGGTTGGCGAGGCGGGGCTCGTCTACGACCTTCTGGTCCGCACGCGCGAGCTGCCCGCGGCACTCGAGGTGGCACGCGCGCTCCCCCAGGTCCGTTTCGTCATCGATCACATGGCCAAGCCGCGGATCGCCAACGGGCCGGCTGACCACGAGTGGGAGCTCGCGATGGCTCCATTCAGCGACCTGCCAAACGTCATGTGCAAGCTCTCCGGCATGGTCACCGAGGCCATCCCAACTGAGTGGACGCCCGAGGACCTGGTTCCCTATGTACGGCGAACCCTCGGATGGTTCGGGGCCGAACGATGCATCTTCGGGTCGGACTGGCCGGTCTGCCTGCTGGCGGGGACGTACGGCCAGGTGGTCGAGGCACTGAGATATGTGGTAAGCGACCTCAAACCCGCGGACCAAGAGGCGATCTTCGGCGGCAACGCGGTTCGCGTTTACGGCCTGCCGGTCTGAGAGGGCCTACGCCACCTCGTCGACGAGCTGAGACCACCGCTGGTCGATACGTCGCGCCTTGTAGATCACGAAGGCCGCGATCCATGAGATCGCAAACGCCGCCACGATGAAGTAGCCGGCTCTGCCGATCAGGTCGAAGCCCGCGATGGCGCCGAAGATGCCTCCGTTCAGGTCGAGGGCGCGGATGAGGACCTGCATCAGCTCGACGACCCCGACGAATAGCGCCACGAACACCGACAGGCTCGTCATCGTCAGGTTGTAGAAGACCTTCCGGATCGGGCTTGCGAATGCCCACGAATACGCCTTGGCCATGAACGCCCCGTCGGCAGTATCCATGAGCGACATCCCGGCCGCGAAAATCAGCGGGAGGGCGATGATCGCCCCGAATGGAATGCCGTTGGCGGCCGCCCCTGCTGACACCGCCAGGAGCGCCACCTCGGAGGCGGTGTCGAACCCCAATCCGAAAAGAAAGCCGACCAGATACATCTGCCAGCTGTGGTCGATGACGCGAAACAGCCTGCCGAAGATCCTCGTCATGAAACCGCCGGCGGTCAGCTCGTGCTCGAGCGAATCTCGGTCGTACTCGCCGCCCTTCATCCGGCGGTAAACACGAACGATGTCGAGCAGGATGACCAGGTTGAGGATTCCGATGAGGACGAGGAATCCCCCGGAGACCACGCCGGCGACGAAGCCTCCGATTATTCGGAGCTCTCCCCCATTGCCGGCGACGCCCTCGACGATCCATTTGACGGCGAGGCCCAGCGCGCCCGCGATGAGAAAGACAACAGTCGAATGGCCGAGCGAGAAGAAGAATCCGATTCCGACCGGCTTACGGCCGTCCTGGAGAAGCTTGCGTGTCGTGTTGTCGATCGCGGAGATGTGATCGGCGTCGAAAGCGTGCCGCAGCCCAAACGTGTACGCCAGCCCACCGAGGGCCAGGATCGTCGGGTGGCCGGCGCCGTATACAAGCAGCAGGCCCCAACCCGCGACGTGGAGGACGCCGACGCCGCCGAAGAAGGCAGCCAGGCGGCTTCGCTCGCCTGTGTCGAATGACTGTCGGAGAAGGGCGGTCATCGACGCCATCTGCTGAGCCTAACCCTTATCGCTACAAGGTCGCAAGTAGGTATTCAAATCGCCCCTCCCAACCTGCGACCACTTCCCAAGAGGCTGCGCCGCCTTGGACCACGTACTCTGTCTTTGGATGGACCTCGACCGCTTGCCCCCACAGCTGCGGCTGCTGCTTCACACGCTCGCCAAAGCCGTAAACAGTCGCGAACCGGCGATTCGCGGCAGCGTGCAGGTCTTGCGCGAAGCCAATCCGCACCTCACCAGTGACCAACTGGCGCTGAAGCTGATTCGTTCCACGCGGAGGCGCGTCGCCGCGACCGGCGCGATCAGCGGGGCGGTCTCGATCGCACCCGGGCTCGGCACCATGCTGGCCGTCGGCACGCTCACCAGCCAGGCCCTATACGCGCTCGAGCAGGAGATCGAGCTCGTCCTCGCCATCGCCATCATCTACGGTCACGAGCTGGGCAGCTCGGATGAGCGGGTGATCGACGCGCTCGTGGTGGTCGGAATCACGAGCGGCGCCGTCAAGCTTCGCGAAGATGTCCTGGTCGCGGGCGGCGAACGACTCGCTGTCGCGGCCTTCCGCCGGCTCCCCGCGCTGCTGCTGACGCATGGAGGCGGCCGGATTATCAGTCGGATTCTGGCCCGCGTGGCAAGCACGGGCGCAGCGAAGGTGGCGGCTCGCGTCGTACCGCTCGGAGTCGGTGTGGCCGCCGGCGCCGGCTTCGACTGGCTGGCGGTCACAGGGCTCGGCCACGCCGCCATGAAGTACTACGGACCGGGAGGCGCGGGCGCGCGGCCCTTGCTACTTGCTCCGGAAAATCCCTCGCACGTCGAACTCAACCGCTGACGCGATCTGGTCGAAGCCGCACTTGCGCGGTGGTTTGTCGGTGCGCCAGCGCAGGAATCGGGTCGCGTGGCGGAAGCGCTCACCCGCCTCGAGCTTGTCGTAGGCGACCTCGCACACCAGCTCGGGCCGGACCGTCATCCACTCGGTTTCCTTGCCGCGCGACCAACGGCTCGGACCGCCGGGCATCCGCCCTTCCGCGTCAGACCATTCCTTGGGCGGCGCAGTCGCTAGAGGCTTGAGCTTGGCGATCAGCTCCTTCCGCTCGGCCGCATTGAAAGACGACGTGTGGCCGACGTAGTGCAGGGTGCCCTTGCGGTCGTACAGCCCGAGCAGCAGCGAACCGAGTGACTGACCGTCGTTTGACTTGCGCCAGCCGATGACGACGCAATCCGCGGTGCGCTGGTGCTTGATCTTCACCCACATTCGCTTGCCCGGGACGTACGTGCCCTCCCATGACTTCGCCATCACGCCGTCGAGCCCAGCGCCCTCGAACTGCTCGAACCACTTCCCGGCGGTCTTCTCGTCGCGCGTGTAGGGCGTGAGGAAGATGGGCGACTTGACCCCCTTGAGCAGCCGCTCGAGGCGCTTTCGCCGCTCGCCCAGGGGTTGAGATCGTAGGTCGGAAGTGCCCTCGGCCAGCAGGTCAAACGCGATGTACCAGGCGGGTGTCGCGGCGCTGAGCATCCGAACCCGAGAGTCGGCGGGGTGGATGCGCTGCTGGAGGGCGCCGAAGTCAAGGCCGTTCTTCCCGACCACCACGAGCTCGCCGTCGAGGACCAGCTTGCTCTGGCTCAGCCCCCTGAAGGCGGGCAGGACCTCAGGAAAGTAGCGAGTCATGGGCCGCGAGCCGCGGCTGATCAGGGCGACGTCGTCGCCATCCCGGAAGACGAGCGTCCGGAAGCCGTCCCATTTGGGCTCGTAGGACCAGCTGTCGCCCTTCGGGATGCCATCCGCGGGTGCGGACAGCATCGGCTCCATCTCCAGGGCGATCGGCAGTTTCAAGTGATTTATCCCCAGCTGTCTATATCTTGTGGACGGCCTAACCCTGTGCTACCATATCTTCTGCCGGTAACCCGGCCACCGATTCCGACTTCACGCCCCCACCCCAGCCTTGGGAAGCTCGCGCAAGCGGGCTTCCCGCTTTATTGGCGGAACCGGCTGAGCAGGTCGCTCACCGTGACGTTGCTGTAGTCCTTCCCCAGCACCGCCTGGGCGGTCTGCCAGACGGCTCGGGCGCCAGTGGGCCCCTTCTCCGCCAGGTCGGACAGCCGAAGCGCCCCGTACACCTGGATCTGAGGCACTTGCGCCAGCTGCCCTGCCAGCCACTTGGCCCATTGCTCGACATTGCCGGCGCTTGGCCCCACGCCCTCCATCCCGTCGGCCTTCGTTTGGGGAACGGTCCCCCACTTCTGGGTCGCGGCTCCCGCCTTCTCGACCGCGCCCGCCGCCTTGGCGGTGGCTGCCGTTTTCAACGCTCCGGCCACTGCCTGGGCCTTCGCCGCGTCCGCCGCCGCCTTCTCAACAGCTGCGTCCGCCTTCATCTCGGCCTCGTGAGCCGCACTCGCGGCTTCGTGAGCCGCCGCTTCGGCCTTTGCAGCAGCCTCAGCCCTTGCCGCCTTCAGCGTAGAGAGTCCCTCGCCGGCTATCTCGCTGATCCTGTCCGAGGCGCTTCCAGTGTCGCTGGCGCTTTCGCCGTCGCCAGTCCGCAACCGCTCGCCGAAGCCTCGGCCCATCGCGCCACCGATCAGGCCGGGGACGTCGAGACCGGTCAGGCCCTTGATCGCGGTGGTCGACTCGATCATGGCTCGCGTCGCATTCCGCACGATGTCCGAGGCGCCGTCGGCGCTCATCACGGTCAGGGAGTTGATGTGGCCCATCGGCTCTGCTGCGGCCCGGACGATGTCGGGCAATGCCGCCAGTACGGTCTGGATGATGGCCGCCTCGTTGAACTGCTTGTATGCGTCGGCGCGCATCGCGAGAGCCTTCGCTTCGGCCTCGCCCTTGGTCAACACGATGGCGGCCTCCGCGCCACCTTCCAGGCGCACGGTCTCGGCTTCGGCCTCGGCTGCCGCGATCCTCGAGCGCTTGTCGCCTTCGGCCTTTGCGATGACGGCTTGCGCTTCGGCTGCGGCCGGCTTGACAGTGGACGAGAGCAGCTCCTTCTCCTTGCGATCGGCCTCCAGCTGGGCCAGCTCGGTCTGCTTGCGCACCACCTCTTGCTGAGCCTCGGCCTGCGCCAGAGGACCTGCCTGGTCGGCGCGCGCCTGCGCGGCAGCCACCTGCGTCTTGGTCTCGGCTTCGCGCAGCGAGACGTCTCGCCCGGCGTTGATCTTGACCTGCTGGGCCTGAGCCTCTCGAACCGCGGCCTCCTGATCGGTCGAGCGCGTGACCGTGGAGACGCTCTGCTGGCCGAGCAGCTCGATGTAGTTCGACTCGTCGGAGAAGCTCTGGATGGTGAAGGCATCGATCTGAAGCCCGCTCGTGGCGAGGTCGCCCTTGGCCGCATCCTGCACCTGCTGCAGCAGCTTCTGGCGGTCGCGAATGAGCTCTTCGATCGTCAGCGTTCCAACGATTGAGCGCAGCGATCCTTCGAGCACGTTCTTGACGATGGAGTCGACCTGCTCGGGCTTTGCATCGAGGAAGCGCTCGGCCGCATTGCGCAGCGACTCGACGTCGCGCCCGATCTTGAAAGTGGCCACGCCCTGGACCTGGACCTTGATGCCCTGGCTGGTGACGGCGTCCGCGAGCTGCACGTTGATCTGACGCGCGGTGAGCTTGAGCTTGCCCACCCGGTCGAGCAGCGGACGGATGAACGTGCCGCCGCCGACTACCACTTTGACTCCCCTGTCACCAGGCTGGGACATAACCTTGCCCTTCTCATCGCGCACCTTGGCGCCGCGTGAGCCGGCGACGATGAGGGCTTCGTTCGCGCTCGCGACCTTGTAGCGGCTCGCGACGAACGCGATGAGAAGAATGAGGATGATCACGCCGGTGACCGCGAGGAACGGCGTTGAGGTTACAAAACTAGGCATCCGACCTTGCTCCTTCAGTGCTGGCTATCTGGACAGGGGCGACGACCAGGTTGGTGCCGGCCACGCCCACCACCTTGACCGCGCGTCCAGCTGGGATTTCGGCATCGGCAGTGGCCGTCATGTTGTGGGAGGCGCCCGCGAAGCTGATCAGCACGGTGCCGAAGTGATTCGCGGGGATCCCGACCGAGACGCGGCCGGTTGAGCCGACCATCTCCTGGAGGCTGAAAGTATCGGATGACTCCGCCTGTCGCAGGACCTTGAACGCGGCGAAGACGACCCCGGAGCCCAACAGGCCCGCCAGGATCCCGGTGAGCGTCGCGCCGCCGACCCCGGCGCCAAGGCTGTGGAGGCCGATCAGGCCGCCGATGCCGAACATGGCGACGAATCCGAGCAGCATCGGAGTCGGCGACACACCGGCAACGTCAAAGCCAAAGTGGATGGCCCCCAGGAGGCCGCTGAAGATGTCGTCGACGATCAAGGTCAGCAGCAGGAGGCCGCCCCCCGCCAGGAGGCAGATTCCGAATATCAGGTCAGGGGTAGTCAATCCGTGCCCACCAGCGCCTGAATCTTAGGACTGACGCCGTTCGGTTGCCGCCGTCTTAGTCAGTCGGTGCAGCGAAGGACCGCCTGGATCAGGGCCGTGGACCGTGGATCGGGCCCGCTCGGGGAGAGCATCTGGTTCATGACGTAGCCGAAAGCAAGCCCTCGGGCCGCGTGGGCGAAGGCCATCGAGCCCCCCATCCCGTAGTGCCCGAAGGAGCCCTCGCCGGCCATGGGCCGGCTTGGGAAGGACAGCTGGAAGCCGGTTCCGTATCGAGTTTCGTACCCGAGGACCACGTCATCGCCCTCGGCTTGAGTCTGCATGGCCTTTTCGATCGTTCCCGGCTTGAGCAGCCGCACGCCGTCGACCTCGCCGATGCAGGCGGCGTACAGGCGCGAGAGCGATCGGGCGGTGCCGATGCCGTTGGCGGCGGGGACCTCGGCGGCGCGGAACGCCGGCGTGTTGGCAGCCGCGAAGAGGCCGGCCGGGTTGGTGAAGGCTCGGTGCATCAGGGACGTGGGGTCTGCCAGCCGGGCCGTAAACGGATCCGGGGCGGCATCCGGGAGCGGCGGCGGCGCCGGTATCTGTGGCGCCATGCGCGCGTTCAAGTCGTCCGGAAGGCCGATCCAGAAATCCAGCCCGAGCGGGCGGACGATGCGCTCGGCGACGAACCCTCCGACGCTCATTCGCGACACTCGCCGGATGACCTCGCCGGCGAGCCAGCCGTACGTCAACGCGTGGTATCCGTGCGCCGAGCCCGGGTCCCAGTTCGGTGGCTGCGCCGCGAGAGCCGCGACGATGGGATCCCAGGCGTAGACGTCCTGGACCGTGAGGGGTGCGTCGATGGCCGCGAGACCGGCTCGGTGACTGAACAGCCAGCGGACGGGCATTGATTGTTTGCCTTCGGCGCCGAACTCGGGCCAGTACTCGGTAACCGGGGCGTCGAAGTCGAGCCTCCCCTCCTCGGCGAGCAGGTGCGCGGCCATCGCGACGACGCCCTTGGTCGTAGACATCACCATCTGGAGGGTGTCTCCCGTATAGGGATCCGAATCTTCCGGCCCTTTCGTGCCGCCCCACAGATCGACGACCCGGCGACCGTGCAGGTGGACGCAGAAGGCCGCGCCGACCTCGCCTCGCTGCTCGAAGTTGGCGATAAACGCGTCGCGAACGGGTTCAAATCCCGCTTCGACAGAGCCGGCGACAGGAGCCTCGATCATCGACGAGGCGAAGGGTACTCGTTCAGGCGCAGGGGCCGGCGACATGAGACTCGAACCATTGACTCATGTCGCCCGCCAGGCGAGACCCATCTCTTCAGCGACAACCGACGCCGTGTGGTGAAACGGTTTGCCCAGTGTGTCTCTGAACACGGCATCAACAATTGCCTGCGCCTCTTCGCCGTCTCCTGCTTGCTTCATCAGGAGCGCAACACCTAAAGGAGTCCGCGGCGAAATCGTCCATCTGTACGGAGAACTACTCCGATCGCGCCACCACGCAAGCAACCCTGCACGACTCGAAACCTCGGTGAACGCCGGCAGCGCGTCACGCGTAAGTCGCTCCTGTATGTCAATCGCTGTACCGGCTATGTCACCGTAGTTCCACCACTTGTCATTGCCCTCCTTTCGAATATCCCCCAGACGAGCTCTCAGCCAGCAGTCGTACTCTTTCACTGCTGCGTCCTCTCCAGGGACACCGGCCCTCTTTGATTGTCCCCACCAGTCGTCGAACAACTGATCAACCTCGCGTACATACACTCCAAGATTGACGGTGAAACTGCCGCCCCATTTGTTCCCCTGGAAGCCGACAACATGGACCAAGCCCGGCTCGGTCGGCTTGTTGAAGTCCGTACGGAACCGTCGGAATCCACTCGCCTTGAGCTGCAAGGCCACTTTTCCCACGGTTGCTGTCAACTCGCTCCGGGTGGGCATACGAGGAGCGTACTCAATCGTCTGATGTCCACTAGCTTGGTTCGCCTCAAAGCGTCTCGACCGAGCAAAGCTTGAAGTTCTTAACGTCGACATCCAAGCGTTTCTTCGGCAGGCGCCTCAACGCGCCTCGACGCGCTCTCAGCAGTCGAACACCGACCAGCAGATCTCGTTCCGCAACCGCTGGTCGTCGAGTACAAGCTCGCGAATCGCCTCCGGGAGCTGGTCGCGCTGCCACAGGCACTCGAGTCGCCCTGCGCTCTCGCCCTCTCCTTCCGGCGCGGCAGCACGTGCGGCCTTGATCGCATAGGCGGCCGCACCGAGCTCGTGCGCGGCGACGTGTGCGACGACCGCCGCCTGGCCGGCAGCGTACGCGGCATGGCGTGCTACCCCACTCAGGTCCCTGGCCGCGGCCATTGCATGGCCGCCCGCCGTGCGAGCCTGGGACATCGTGATCTCGCCACGCACCCAGGCGCGGGCCTGCTCAATCGCCTGACGCGGTCGCGGGTCATCGGGCCGAGCCGACTCGAACCAGTCGAGGACGTGCTCCGCGCACGATGCCGCCCACAGGGCGAGGAGCTGGTGATCCGAATCGGTGAGGGTCCCACCGCGGCGGATCGTCACGAAACGAGGGTCGCGGTCTTTCGGGAGGATCACACCCAGCAACCCTTCTGCTCGCGTCTGCCCAACGCCTTACACGCGTACCGACCGACCGTGAGTGGGGACATTCAATGCATCCTATGACCACTCGGTTACCGGATTGCTTGCGGTCAGCTCCAGCCAGTCGCCGCACGGGCCCCGGTCACGCTCCGTAGCCTCAGAATCATTGGTCGGGCGGGCGAGATTCGAACTCGCGGTCTCCTGGTCCCAAACCAGGCGCTTTGCCGAGCTAAGCTACCGCCCGCCGAGCGAGTCTCCCACCAACGCCCCTCACCCTAGCCATCTCCCCATTGGGGAGAGGGAGTATTCAAACAGACAGGCCCTCCAGCGCGCCCGACTCCAGGAGCGCGCGCACGGCGCGAGCCCGGTGACTGTACAGCCTCTTTTCCTCGGGAGGCATCTCGCCGAAGGTCTTGCCCGTCCCCGGCACCAAGAACACCGGGTCGTAGCCGAAGCCGGCGGCGCCACGCCACTCCGGGACGATCTCGCCGCGGCACTCCCCCTCGAAGAACCTGGTCTCACTGCCGCGATCGGCCAAGGCCACCACGCAAACGAAGCGCGCGTTCCACGGCCGCGGCTTGCCCTCGAGCCTTCTCAGGAGCTCTGCCGTGCGATCCTGCTGCGTCGGCCCGAGGCGCGCCGATCGAATGCCTGGAAAACCCCCAAGCGCCTCGACCTCCACTCCTGAGTCGTCGCCCAGGGCGGGCAAGCCCGAACGCCCTGCCGCCGTCTCCGCCTTCAAGCGGGCGTTCTCCGCGTAGGTCTCCCCCACCTCGTCGACGTCGCCGTCGAAGGCCACGAGGTCGAGTCCCGTGCCGGCCAGCAACTCTCGATACTCGCGCAGCTTTCCGGTGTTGCCGGACGCAATGACCAGACGCCGCCGCTCAGCCAAGGGTTGCGATGGCGCGCTTCTGCTGAACGATCAGCTCCTTGATGCCTTTGTGGGCGAGCGTGAGCATGGCGTCCAGCTCTGCGCGCGAGTAAGGCGCGCCTTCGGCGGTCGCCTGCAGCTCGACCAGCTTCCCGTCCTCGGTCATCACGCTGTTGAGGTCGGTCGAAGCCTGAAAGTCCTCGGTGTAGTCGAGATCCAGCATTGGCGTGCCCTCGACGATTCCGCAGCTGACGGCGGCCAGGTACTGGCGCACCGGCACCTGCTCGATCATGCGTGCGTCCTTCATCCGCTTCAGGGCCATGTACAGCGCAGCGAACGCGCCGGTGATCGAAGCGGTGCGGGTGCCTCCATCGGCCTGCAGCACATCGCAGTCAAGGGTGATCGTCCGCTCTCCGATCTTGCCCATATCGACGGCGGCGCGCAGCGAGCGCCCGATCAGCCGCTGGATCTCATGCGTGCGGCCGCCCAGCCGCCCCTGGATCGCTTCCCTCGTGCCTCGATCGTGGGTCGAGCGCGGCAGCATCGAATACTCCGCGGTGATCCAGCCCTGGCCGCTGCCGCGACGATGCATCGGCACGCGATCCTCGACGCTCGCGGTGATCCAGACTCGAGTGCGACCCATCTCTATCAGGCAAGAGCCTTCCGCGTGCACGTTCACACCGAGCTCGATCTTCAATGGGCGCAGCTGATCTGGCTGGCGTCCGTCGGGGCGCGAGGCCTGGTTCATCGGCCGGTCAGCTTGAGCAGCAGCGCTGACGCTTCGTAAAACACGTACAGCGGCACGAACATGATCAGCGGGGTCAGCGGGTCGACGCCCGGGGTCATGAAGTTGGCAAGGAGCGCCAGACCGATGAACCACCACGGCCGGTTCTTGTACAGCCAGCGCGAGTTGATGATGCGGAGCAGGCCGAGCACCACGATCACGACCGGCAGCTCGAACACGAGGCCGAAGCCGACGACCATGAAGAGGATGAACCCGATCAGCTCGCCGATGTCGGCGAGATAGATGGTGTCAGGCGGCGAAAGCCTCTTCAGCACCTCTATGTACAGAGGCAGGGCGAAAACCGCCGCCGCGACTCCGAGCGCAAAGAATGCGATGGTGGCAACGATCAACGGCAGCATCAGTCGCCGCTCGTGACGATGGAGACCCGGGCTGACGAACCACCAAATCTGCTGGATGACGACAGGCGCTGCCAGGATGAAGCCGATATACACGGCGACGATCAGCTCGGTGATGATGCCGCCCGCCGGGTGCAGGTAAATGGCAGGCCCCGTGATCCCCGTCCGATGGATCAGATACTCGATCACCCGGCCCGACACGAAGAAGGCAGCGACAGTGGTCAAGGCCCACGCGGCAAGCGAGACGATGAGCGCCCGGCGAAGAGCCTCGAGGTGCTCGATGATCGACATGCGCTGCTCCTCGACCGGATCGGCCGAGCGCGGGGCACGCCGAAGGACCCTGTCTAGAAGGGCCACGGAACGAGCCTCAGCTGTCGGACGAGGAGGTGGACTCCTGGCCCTTGGCCTGGGCGCTGGCTGTGGCGGCCGGCTCGGCCGGCGGCGGCGCCGGGTTTGACCGAACCGCCGACGTCACCTCGCTGGTGAGCTCCGAAGTCGCCTTGCGGAACTCGCGCATCGCCTTGCCGACGGCGCCACCGAGCTCGGGCAGCCGGCCGGGGCCGAAGATGATCAAGACGACGACGAGGATGACCGCGAGCCAGATGGGATGGAATGGCATTTGGCCCGATTATAGGCCCCCGACGCATCGCGAAAGGCTGGACCCGATCACCCCACCTGGATGGTGATCGAGTTGATTCGGTCAGCCGGCGCGGTCAGCAGGCCGACCTTCTCGATGCCCTTGATCACCGTCCCAAAGCGGTTGTAGATGGCAGTGGGCCCATTGCCCGGCCAAGCCGCGCGTTCGATGAAGAACTGGCTTCCGTTGATGGGCAACCCGGGTGGACGCGCCATCCCCACCGCGCCGATTCCCCAGCTTGGTTCAGTGTTGGGCTCCTCCGGGAGCGTGTAACCCGGTCCGCCACGACCGTCGCCGGTCGGATCGCCGTTCTGGACGACCCAGTCTTCTGTCTTCCAGCGCATACCGTTGTAGTACCCGTCCAGGGCGAGCACGATGAAGTTGTTGACGGTCACCGGCGCGATCTCGGGGTAAAGCTGGATCACGACCTGCCCCTGGGTGGTGTTGATGGTCGCCTGGTACTTGTGAGCGGCGGTGATGCATATCGGCTGCGGCCCGGTGAACCTGTACGGCGCGATCTGTGTCGAGGTCTTGCAGCCGTCCAGGGCGGCCGGCCTCGGCGCCTTGAGCGCCTCGTCGACCGCCAGGCCCGAGGCGAGCACGGCGGCGACCACGATGCCCGTGATCAGGACGGGGATCCATGGCCGGCGGCGCCATGCCTCGGGGAGATCCGCGCCTTTCTCTTCGGGGATTGCGGCCGGCCGGCGCGGCGGCGTCTTGGCCTTGCTCATTTCTTGACCGCCGCCTCGGCGATCGCCTGGACGAGTCCGTGCGTCGTGTACTCGCGCGCGACGATGCTGACCTGCAGGCCGAGCTTCCGTGCGGTGTCCGCGGTGACCGGGCCCATGCACGCAACCTCGGCGTCCCCGAGAATCGCCGGCAGCCGATCGTCGGGGAAGGCGCGCACGAAGTTCACCACAGTGGAGGAGCTGGTGAAGGTGATCACGTCCACGCCCTCGGCATTGAACAGGCGCAGCAGCGAATCGCCGGCTGCTGCCGGGCACATCGCGCGATAGACGGGAAGGATCTCGACCTCGGCACCTCGGTTGGCAAGAAGCGATGGTAGGGCGTCGCGCGCGACCTCTGCCCGCGGCACAAGGACGCGCATGCCCGCCATCTCCCACCCTTCGAGCGCCTTGGCGAGCCCTTCGGCGGTGTACTCGGACGTGACGAGCTCGGGGCGCAGGCCGCGGGCTTCCAGCGACTGCGCCGTCTCCTGGCCGATCGCGCACAGCTTTGACGGATGCAGCGCCCTGGCGTCGCGGCCGGTCTCGAGCAGCATGCGAAAGAAGATGTCGACTGCGTTGGCCGAAGCGAAGATCACCAGGGCCGTTCGGTTGAGGTTGGCGAAGGCGCCGCGCACGCGTTCGTCGGTCGGCATCGGGCGGATCTCGATCGTCGGGATCTCGATGACGGCGGCGCCCAGATCAACGAGCTCTCGACGGAAAGGATCGACCTGGTGGCGGGCGCGAGTGATCAACACACGCCGTCCGTGCAGCGGCCGCTTGGCCAGCGTGTCAAGCCGGTCTGACATCTCGACGCCGGGGCCCAGCACGAGCAGCGCATCGCCACGCAGCCCATATGTCGCGGCTTTGCGCGCGAGCTCACCCAGGGGAGCGCTCACACGGTGCTGGCCCGGCTGGCCAGGGTTCAGGATCAGAGCCGCCGGCGTTTCGGGCGTGCGTCCATCCGCCATCAGCGTGCTGATGCCCGATTCCCACCACCCCGACGCAAGCCGGAGCACTATGGTCTCAGCGCCTTTCACGAGCCCGAAGCCGATCGAGGCAGCGCGGCCTTCGATGGTGAGGGGGATTCCGCTCATCACCGGCGCCGCCAGCTCCACGATGAGGCCGGGAACCGAATCGAAGTCAACGTCCGCGCGCTCGAGCTTCTCGGCAATCTGGCTTCCGGTCGAGAACGCATAGGGGTTGCCGGGAAACAGAACCGTCACATTCCGGCCCGCACGGGCGAAGCGCACTATCTCGTCCGCGGATTCAAAAGGTGCGATGTCCGCGAGTGCCGGCGCCATGTGAAGCAACGCCGCCCCGCAGCCATCGCAGCAGCGGATGATGTCGGCTTCCTTGATCGCCTCGACGGCCTGCACCGTCGCCAGTCCAGGGTGTCCAGGACCAACACCGACGAGCCTGACTCTGCTCATGCCACCACCATTGCTCGGAGCATCAAGAAAGGTTAGAGCTTTCGAGATACCACATAGGTGGTCAACGCCGCAAGCGCGCCGGCTGCCTCGCCGTCGCCAATCGATTCAAGCTGACGCCGGGCCTCGGACGAGAGTTCGCGAGCGCGCTCGAGCGCTTGCTGCGGTCCGCGACTGGACCGCACCAGGTCGACCACGCGCTTGGCCTCTGCCGGGCTCAACGCGCCTCTCGACTCCAGGAGCCGCCGAAGTTTTTCCGCGACCGTAGGATCTTCCATCGCCAACATCAATGGAAGAGTGGCGAATCCCTCGGCGACGTCGTGACCGATCGGCTTACCGATCTCGTCTTCGCTGCCCGTGTAATCCAGGACGTCGTCAGCGATCTGGAAGGCGAGACCTAGTAGCCGGCCGTACGCTCGAAGACTCGACCGCCTTGCGCCGTCGATGCCGCCGAGCAGGGCGCCGATGTCGCAGCAGGCCGCGAGCAATGTCGCGGTCTTCGCCTCGATCCGCCGCATGTACTCCTGGACATCGGTGTCATAGCGGTGCCTGATGGCCTGCTGGCGCACCTCGCCGGCGCAAATGTCCATGACCGCCCGCGCGAGGATGGCGACCACCTCCGGCGAATCGGTGAAGGCCGCCTGCTCATATGCCTTCGCGAAATAGAAGTCGCCGACGACGATCGCCGGTTCGTCGCCGAGCTGGGCGGCGACCGTTGGGCGGCCGCGCCTCACCTGCGCCCTGTCGATCACGTCGTCGTGGACGAGAGTGGCGGCGTGCGTCAGCTCGACCGCGATCGCGGCAGGGGTCAGCTTCGCCAGGTCGTAGCGCCCGCAACTGGCGATAAGAAGGACGAGCGCAGGCCGGATTCGCTTGCCGCCGGCGGCAAACAGGTCTGCCATCGGCGCCGCGACTACGTCCGGATCGCTTTCGATGAGGCGGCGGAGGCCGGCCTCGATGGTTTCGAGGTCATCCGCGACCGGACCGAAGATGCCCTGAGGCCGCGCCTCTAAGTCTTCGACGCCTCCCAGATCCGCACCTCCTGCGCCTCGATCGCCTCTCCGAAGAGATTGGCGGCCACCTGGTCGAATTGCTCGGGCACGGAGGTGGCGAGCACCTCGTGACGCGGCTGACCGCCGCCGCCCCGCAACCGCGAGTGGTCCAGGTGCCTTTCGACCTTGTCCGCCGTGGTCGTCGCGGAGTCGATGAGCTGGAAGGCGCCGGGATGGACGCGATCGATGGCAGGCTTGAGGAGGGGATAGTGCGTGCAGCCGAGCACGAGCGTGTCGGCGCCCAGCTGGACGATGTCAGCGAGGTCTCGGCGCAGAACCTGCTCAGCGTGCCTCGAGTCAGCCTGGCCCGACTCGACGATGTCGACCAGCTCGGGACACGCCTTCTGGTACACGCCCACCATCGGATCGAGCTCCTTGATCGCATGGAGGTACTCCTGGCTGCGCATCGTTCCCTCGGTCGAGATCACTCCGATACGGTTGTTCTTCGTCGCCTCCACGGCAGCCTGGGCGCCTGGACTGATGACGCCAACGATGGGCACCTCGAACAGCTCCCGCGCGTGGTTGAGCGCCGCGGCGGTCGCCGTGTTGCAGGCGATGACAACCAGCTTGACGTCACGCGTTTCGAGGTAGCGGATGATGTCGATCGCGAAGCCGCGCACCTCATCCTGGTAGCGAGGGCCGTACGGAAAGTGGAGAAGGTCCGCGACGTAGATCGTGGACTCCGTCGGCAGCCGCTCGCGGATGGCCTTGAGCACCGTGAGGCCGCCGACGCCCGAATCGAAGATCCCGATGGGACGCTGGTCGCTCATCTGTCCACCCGCTAAACGGACTTGATCGACAGACGGTAACCAAGGCCCGGCACGGCCTCCAGGGTCACGCCGGGGTGGGCGAGGTCAGACAGCTTGCGTCGCAGGCGCTGAACGTGGGGGTCCACCGAGTGATCGTCAAGGTCATGGGGATAGCCCCATACCTTGTCGCGAAGCTGGGCCCGCGTGAGCACGCGCTCTGGGTTCGCGGCGAGCACGGCGAGGAGGTTGAACTCGGTCATGGTCAGCGGGATCTCCTCGTTCCCGACTTTGACCCGCCTTGCGGCGTTGTCGATCTGCAGCGCGCCGACGGTGAGGATCCCCTCGCGTCCGGGGCCAGCCTCGGTGATGGTGGCACGCCTCAGGTGCGCGTTGATGCGCGCGGCCAGGATTCGTGAGTCGAACGGCTTGGTGATGTAATCGTCGGCGCCAACCTCGAGACCGACCACTTCGTCAGTCTTGGTGGAGCGGCCGGTAAGCATCACCATCGGGCTCATCACCCCCTGCCGTCTCAGCTCGAGGATGACCTCGGTTCCGCTGATGTCGGGCAGCACCCAGTCCACCAGGACCAGGTCCGGCTGGCCGCTTGTGCCCAGCTCGATGGCCTCGGCGCCGTTGGCGGCTTCTAGGACCTCATGGCCCTGGAGGCGGCAGACCTCGGCGATGAGGGTCCTGACATCGGAATCGTCCTCGATCACCAGGATTCGGCGCTTGCGGCGCGCCGCGGTTGCCGTCAGTTGTGGGCCGGAGGAGCGAATCCAACCCTTCGCGACTCGCGCGACGAGCGCTTCGAGCGCCGCATCAGGAGGACGCGCTTCTCCCCACCGTCGACGACCTCGGCCAGCTCCCAGCCGTCGGCGCCGGCTGCCTGGAGAATCTTCACCAGAGTGGTTCCATCCGTGACCTGGGCCACTGTGAGAACCTCGGTCGAGTATTCCCACTCTCGTGAGGGCATGCCGACCGAAGGCACGTGAGTGGCTGGGGCGGCGCCGTCGGCCGGCTGCTCTGGCTCATCGGGTTCGTCATCGGGATCTTCTTCAGCGTGGATGGGCACTGTCCAACGATTGTAGGTGCCTCGAAGTACCCCCGGCGGGGGTCGAACCCGCGCTGTACCGGGTTTAAGCCGGCTGCCTCTGCCATTGGGCTACGGGGGCAAGATCAATTCTGCCCCAGTAACCGGCCCCGCACCCCGTCAGGGGTAGTCGAAGAAGCCTTTGCCCGACTTGCGGCCGAGGTGGCCTGATTCAACCAGCGTCTTGAGCAGCTCTGGCGCGTCCGCGCCTTCGCCCTGGCGGTGCCGATCCTTCATCGCTCCGTAGAAGATGTCGAGGCCGCTGAAGTCGAGCAGATGGAAGGGGCCCATGGGCCAGTTCAATCCCTTCTGCACTGCGATGTCGATGTCCTCGGCGCTCGCGTACCCACCCTCGAGGATGCGCAGCGCTTCCTCGGAGGCGGCGAAGAGGATGCGGTTGACAATGAAACCCCAGATCTCCTTCTTGAGCAGCACCGGGGTCCGATCGATGCTGCGGACAAACTGCATCGCGGTCTCAGCGGTGGCGTCGGAGGTCCTCGGACCCCGCACAACCTCGCACAGCTGCATGACGGTGACCGGGTGGAAGAAATGCATGTTGCAGCACTGCTCCGGACGCCCTGCGAACTCCGCGAGGCGGCTGATCGCGATGGTGCTGGAGTTGCTGGCGAGGATCGCGTCCTTCTTTGCGTGCTCGCCGAGAGCTGTGAACACGCTCTTCTTGGCATCGAAATCTTCGACCACGGCTTCGATGACCAGGTCAGCCACACCCGCGGCGGCGGCCAGGTTGTCGTCGTCGGTGATGCGGGCGAGGGCTTCGTCGGCCACCTGCCGCGTCACGCGTCCTTTCTCTACGGAGCGAGCCAGCAGCTTGCCGTTCTGGGCTCGTGCACGCTCGAGCTGGCCCGCGGCAGAATCCACGAGGGTCACCGCGTAGCGTCCGCTCAGGGCTGTCTGCAGCGCGATCTGGGAACCCATGGTCCCGGCTCCGACCACCAACACGTTCTTGATCTCAGTCATCTTTCACATCCTTGATCATTGATTTGATGCGGGTGAGCATGCAGCAATTCGAAGCCGCGGCGCAGGCCGCCGTCGATTCGATCCCCGAAGAGTTCAAGACCTACCTGGAGAACACCGTTTTCATAATCGAAGAGAGCTCGTCCGAGGATCTCATGGGGCTGTATGAGGGCGCCACCGCCCTGGGCGCCGGAGACGGGATGCCAGAGCGGATCACCCTTTACAAGCGCGCGCACGAGCGTTCCGTAGGATCGATGGACGAGCTGATCGACGAGGTCCGCAAGACGATCCTCCACGAGGTCGGCCACCACTTCGGGATGGAGGAGGACGACCTGCCGTACTGAAGGTCAGCGGAGCGTCCAGAACGAGCGATCCCACAGGATGAGGGGGTCGCCTTCGCCCTGAATCACCGCCTCGACGGCGCCGACGCAGATGTCGTGGTCGCCCGCGGCGTGAACCTCCAGCAGACGGCATTCGAGCCACGCCGTGCAGCCATCGACCAGCGGGATGCCGTTTGTCCCCAGCCGGTGGGGGATCTCGCGCCACATCTCGTCCACGGCCGGTGCGCGGCCGGCGAACCTCTCGGCGATGAACTCTTGGGCGCGGGTCAGAACGCTCACGTTGAACGCCCTACCCTCGAGCACGGCGGCCCTCGTGGTGGCTTCGCGCTCGAGTCCGACGAGCACCATGGGCGGCTCAGCGGAGATGGAGACCAGGCTGCTCGCCGTGAGCCCGCGGTAACCGGTCCCCAGGCGAGCGCTCACCACGACCACGCCGGCCGGCAGCCGCGCCATGACGTCCCGGAACTCCTGCTGAGGCAAGTGGCCCTAGCCTAATGGGCAAGCTAGCCCAGAGGCCTCGGTCCAGCCATAAGCCGGACCTCTAGAATCGACTCGGACCCGGGGCGACGTAGCCAAGTGGCAAGGCAGAGGTCTGCAAAACCTCCATCCCCAGTTCGATTCTGGGCGTCGCCTCCAATTTTTGACCAACAGCGTCAAACGTTCCACGAAAACGAAAGACGGCCCGGGCTCTCGCCAGGCCGTCTCTTATCGAGCGGGGTAGTCGCTCGATCAAAGAAATGGATTATCGATGCCTATCTCGGGTTTGTTAGGACGGACGGCTTCGGCCCCGTGCCCTGCACGACAAGAAGGCCGGCGATCGCCGATAGGACGATCACGACTCGAATGACGTTGCGCACGCTGGTTCACCTCCCTGGATGTGCTCGCAGCCCCCGATTCGCTGCACCCGCAAGTAGAACGAAGGGGCGGAGGGGCGAGTTACGGACCGGACGTGACTCGCGGTGCCAGTTGATAGACTCGAATCAACCAACATTCATATAGGAGGAGCCGGCATGGGCTTGGCCCAGATCAAGATGCCCCAGCTCGGCGAATCGGTCACCGAGGGCACCGTCGAGAAGTGGCTCAAGAGCGAAGGTGACATGGTCAAGCGCGACGAGCCCTTGGTCGAGGTCGTGACCGACAAGGTCAACGCCGAGATCCCTTCCCCCTTCGAAGGCAAGCTGGTCAAGATCGCCGCCACCGAAGGCGAGACCGTCCGGGTCGGCGCCGTCATCGCCCAGATCGAGACCGCGAGCGCCGGGTCCGCCGCGGCGCCTGCGCCGCCGGCCAAGGAGGCCGCCGCTCCCCATCCAGAAGCGCCGGCGGCAGCCCCGGCTCCCCGCACGGCTGCTGCCGCCCCCGCCGCGCCTTCAGCGGCCGCGCCCAGCGGTGACGGCGGCGAGCGGGCTCGGCTGTCGCCCGCGGTGCGCAAGCTCGCCTCCGAGCATGGCATCGACGCCTCAACACTTCGCGGCAGTGGCATGGGTGGACGCGTCACCCGGGACGACATCCTGGCGGCCGTAGAAGGCGGCGCTGCCGCCCCTCCGGCGGCGGCTCGCGCCACCGCCCCCTCCCCATCCGCTCCGCCACCTGCCGGCGTCGATGGAGCCCGAGAAGAGCTCGTGAAGCTCAGCTCGATGCGCCGCGCGATCGCCGAGCACATGGTCAGGAGCCTCGCCACCTCCCCCCACGCGTGGACCCTTCAAGAGGTCGACGTCACCAACCTCGTGCGGTATCGCGAATCCGAGAAGGAGGGTTTTCGAGCGAGGCACGGCGTCCCGCTCACGTACCTTCCATTCGTGGTCCAGATAGTTTGCGATGCGATCAAGCAGTTCCCATGGCTCAACTCGACGTGGAGCGATGAGGGGGTCGTCCTCAAGCACTACATCAACATGGGCATCGCGGTCGCCATCCCTGACGGGCTCATCGTCCCGGTTCTGAAGGACGCCGACCAGCGCGGTTTCACCGATCTGGTGCGATCCATCAACGACCTGGTCGACCGCGCGCGAAGCAAGCAGCTCAAGCCCGACGACGTTCAGGGCGGCACATTCACTCTCAACAACACCGGCGCGACAGGGTCGGTCGCCAGCCAGCCGATCATCAATCAGCCGCAGGCGGCGATCCTGACCACCGAGTCGATCATCAAGCGCGCTGTGGTGGTCGGCGATGGGATCGCGGTCAGGCACATGATGAACATGTGCTTGAGCTTCGACCACCGCATCATCGACGGGATGATCGCGGGGCAGTTCCTCAACACCATCAAGAAGAGGCTCGAGGAGTGGACGGCGGCAAGCATCCAGCTGTGAGCACTGGCGCACCTCTGACTCAGGCGCCGATCCCTCCCTGGATCCGCGTGCGCGTCACCGAAGGCGAGAACTTCAAGCAGCTCAAGCAGATGGTCAAGGGCAGCCGCCTGCACACGGTATGCGAGGAGGCGCGGTGCCCGAACATCTTCGATTGCTGGAACCGCCGCACCGCGACATTCATGATCCTGGGCGACGTTTGCACGCGCGCCTGCAGGTTCTGCGCGGTGACCTCAGGCAGGCCGTCAGAGCTTGACCTTGGCGAACCGCTGCGCGTCGCCGACTCGGTGGCCGAGCTCGGTCTGCGACACGCGGTCATCACCTCCGTCGATAGAGACGACTTGAAGGACGGCGGCGCCGGCATCTTCGCCCGCACCATCCTGGCCATCCGCCGCCGCAGCCCGGGCACGACGATTGAGGTCTTGACTCCGGACTTCCAGGGCGATCTCGATTCGGTGCGCACGGTGGTCGAGGCCGGGCCGGACATCTTCAACCACAACACGGAGACCGTCCCTCGCCTCTATGCGCGCATCCGGCCCAAGGCGGTCTACGCCAATAGCCTCGCGCTGCTCAAGCATGTCAAGGCTTGGGCTCCTCAAATGGTGAGCAAGTCGGGCCTGATGGTCGGCCTCGGCGAGACCGAGGATGAGCTGCTCGAGGTCTTTCGCAACATGCGCGAGCACGACATCGACGTCCTCACCGTCGGCCAGTACCTGCGGCCGACCAAGAGCCATGCCGAGGTCGTTCGCTACTACAGGCCTGAGGAGTTCGTACGCCTCAAGTCGCTGGCGCTCGAGATGGGCTTCGGACATGTCGAAGCCGGACCGCTGGTCAGATCCTCATACCATGCCGATGAGCAAGTCCCAGAACGTAAAAGCCTCCTGGCTGGGTAGCACCCCCTATCGCGAGGCTTGGGACCTACAGGCCGAGCTCGTGTCCGCGCTACGCGATGGCCGCGGCACCGACACGCTTCTGCTGCTCGAGCATCCCCACGTTTTCACGATGGGGAAGGCCGCGACCGCCGACCACCTGCTGTGGGATGAGAGTGAGCGATCACGCCGGCGCGTGGAGGTGATCTGGTCCGACCGCGGCGGGGAGGCCACCTACCACGGACCCGGGCAGCTGGTCGGCTACCCGATAGTCGATCTCTCTCATTTCAACCTCACGATTCCTACGTACCTGCAGAAGCTCGAACAGTCGTTGATCGAATACCTGCGCGACCTGGGAGTCGAGTCAGAGCCAGGCGAGCGCGGGCTCACCGGTGTTTGGTCGCGAGGCGAAAAGGTTGCCGCAATCGGCATCAAGCTGAATCGATCGATAGTGAGTCACGGCTTCGCGCTCAACCTCACCACCGACCTCGATTACTTCGACGGAATCGTGCCTTGCGGACACGCCGAGAAACGTCCAACCTCGGTGGAGGCCCTCATCGGCCGGCGCATCAACACAGCGACGGCCGCCAGCGATTACATGGGGCATTTCGCCCGCGTGTTCGGCGCCCGAACGGAGTGGATATCGCCTGAATCGGTACTCGCGGCCGGCCTGGCTCAGCCGAGAGGAAGCTCGTAACCGCTTACCTGGGCATGCGGATTGTTCTACCAGCGGTATCTGGAATAATGGGCGCCCCTTATGGGGTTTTTGATGTGGTGAGTATCTGTGTCTGCGCTGATCTGGGCCGCACACCAGGTTCCTTGGATTTCGCTGGGTTTGGCCCTACCGGTGATCGGGTATCTCAAATATGAGCATGGTTTCAAACCGAAAGCCTGGAGCAACCGCGATCAAGAGTCCCGCTGACCTCGTGCGCCTCGATTCGGTCGAGATGGACGAGGACGACGAGATCCTCCCCGACTTCGAAGCCGAGGTCGACGGGCGACGCGTTTGGGTGACCGCCGTCCTCGAGCGAACCGTCGTCGTCGAGCCGGCGCCGGGTGAGCCGAAGGTGCTGGTCAACCGCCGGCGCCTGATGGTCGACCCTGGCCAGCTACGGGTGCGCCACCTGGCGAGCAAGGAGGCCGCGCGACGTGGCCGAGAGGCTGCCCGGCAGCTGCGCCTGCAGGAACACAGCTCGGCCGCCTAGGACCGCCCAGAAACGGGTCCGATTTAGGTTCTGGTAAGCTTCGATGCCTACCCGAATTTGTGTACCGGTAGCCTACTTCCGCGGCTGACCGCCGCCTAGCCCAAGGAAACCACCACATGAACAAGATCGTCGAACTCGTTTCGCTGGCCAGCATCGTTCCACCCCCCAACCACGAGGTCAGCGGCGGCTTCAGTGCGATGGTGAACGGCAAGCAGGTCCGCGTTCGAGCGGTATTGGAGCGGACGGTCGTGATCGAGCACCACGAAGGCGGCGAGCGCAGCGTGGTGCGCAAGGACAACTGCATGGTCAAGCCGTCGGCGGTGGCGTTCGTGCCGGGCAACCCCAACAACGGCGTCGGCCCGCGCCAGTGGCGCAGGCTCCCGGGAAAGCCCCCGGCAACCCCGAGAGTCGGTCCCTAAGAGGCAGCCAGCAAGGGCGGCGCCACCTGGCGCGGGCCCTCCCACCCCCAAGCAGGCCCCTCCCCCACCTGCCGTTCCTGACGCGAGGCTAGGGCGCGAGGTCGTCGCCGGCAACCCAGCCTGTTAAGACGGCCCCGTTCAGTCGATGTGACGCTGAGCGACGAGGGTCAGGAAGGCCGGGAAAGACTCGGACAGAGCAACCTCTTCGAACACCTCCCTGGCCTCGGCGAATCGCCCCTTCGCCCACAGGCCCTCACCCAGCCGCTCCCGGATCTTGGTCAGCTCGTCGTCTGCTATCTCGCGCACCAGGTCCGCGGTCACGGACGGCCCTTCGCTCAGACGCGACGAGTGCCTGATCCACTGCCAAACCTGCGACCGCGAGATCTCCGCCGTGGCCACGTCCTCCATCAGGTTGTTTATGGCGGCGGCGCCCACGCCCCGCATCCATGACTCGATGTACTGCACCCCCACGCTCACGTTCAGCCGCAGCCCGTTCTCTGTGATCGAACCCCCGGGCACGTGCACGTCAATCAGCTGAGAGGACGCGACCTCGACCTCCGGCCTCTGCCTTTCCAGCTGGTTCGGTCGGTCACCAAGCACGCGATCGAAGGCGTCTGTCGCCGTCGTCACCAGATCCGGGTGGGCGACCCAGGTCCCATCGAACCCGGCCAGCGCCTCGCGGTCCTTGTCCTCCTTGACCTTGGCCAGCGCGACGCGGTTGACTTCGGCGTCGCGCCTCGACGGGATGAATGCGGCCATCCCGCCCATCGCATGTGCTCCACGCCTGTGGCACGTCTTCACCAACAGCTCGGTGTAGGCGCGCATGAAAGGCACAGTCATCGTCACCTGCGCCCGATCGGGAAGCACGAAGTCGGGCCGGTTCCGAAACTTCTTGATGATGCTGAAGATGTAGTCCCATCGCCCGGCGTTGAGGCCGCTCGAATGGTCCCGCAGCTCGTAGAGGATCTCCTCCATCTCGAACGCGGCGAGGATCGTCTCGATCAGCACAGTCGCCCTGATGGTTCCGCGACGAACGCCCACGGCATCCTGGGCGAAATTGAAAACGTCGTTCCACAACCGCGCCTCAACGTGGCTCTCGAGCTTCGGCAGATAGAAGTACGGCCCGCTGCCCTTGTCGAGCAGCCGCTTCGCGTTGTGGAAGAAGTAGAGCCCGAAATCGAAGAGGCTCCCCGAAATCGGCTTCCCCCCCACCTCCACGTGCTTTTCGTCCAGGTGCCACCCGCGCGGGCGGACGACCAGCGTTGCCACCTTCGGGTTGAGCCTGTACTCCTTGCCGTCGGGGCTGGTGAAGTCGAGCGTCCGCTCGATGGCATCGATCAGGTTGACCTGGCCCTCGACCAGGTTGGACCAGGTCGGCGTGTTGGCGTCCTCGAAGTCCGCCATGAAGACGCGTGCACCCGAGTTGAGGGCGTTGATCAGCATCTTGCGATCCGTGGGTCCCGTAATCTCGACCCGCCGGTCCAGCAAGTCTTTCGCTGGAGCCGCGACCTTCCACTCGGACTCTCGAACCGATCGAGTCTCCGACAGAAACTCGGGTGATTCGCCCGCATCGATGCGAGCCTGCCGTTCGTCGCGGGAACGCAGCAGCTCCAGCCGCCGCCCTCCGAACTCCCGTTGGAGATCGGCGACGAACTCGAGCGCCTCTCTCGTCAGGACTTCGGCTGCGCGACCCTCGGCCGCTCCCTTGAGCTCCACCTGTTCAGTCGAGGCCATCGTCAGCCAATTTACTACGTGCCGGCCAGTCGTCCGACCACCGGGGCGAAGGCCTCGGCCACCTCGCCGGGCACGACTACGTACGAAATGCCGTACCGGTCGCGCCTCCGTTGAAGATCTTCGACGATCTCATCCACCGTGCGCGCGAAGTTCCTGGACCGCGAACCTGAACGGACGCGGCTTGCCCATGGCGCGTCAGCATGCCGCGCTCCCTCGCCGAAACCGGGGCTCCATCGGCTAACATCGGCGCGCCATGGTGGCCGTCGTCCGGAGAGCGCGGGAAGGCGCCTGGCTGCCAGTTCTGCCCGCTCTCGTCAGTTGGACGCTGCTGTTCGGGTATCAGTGGGTATTCGCTCTTGCGTATAAGGGCCACCAGCACACCGTTTTCGCCTACTACTCGGGCGTCCTCGGCGATGGTCTCTTGATCCCCGGGGTTAATGTGGCCGGCTTCTTCGTGCTGCGTGCGCTGACGCCGGGAATCCCCTGGAGAAGGCTGCCCCTGTACCTCTTGCTGGGGCTGGCCACCGCCATGAGCTCGTTCCTCGTTCAGGCCGGGCTGGACCTCGTCAACTGGTCGATGCCCATGCCGTTTCACTGGAGCGACGTGGGTGAGTTCCACTTCCTGGTCATGTGGGCGGAGCTCACCTATCTCTACTTAGTGCTGGCCACGGTGGTCAACCACTGGTCTCAGGTGCGTCTCAGTCCCCTGGCGTGGCGAGCTTTCTGGTCGGGTTTGTTGGGACTGGCGATGTTCGCGCTGACCTTGGTGGCGGACTACCACCGCTAGCCGCTGCCGCGGCCGTGGGACAGGTTGGTGCCGAGACCCAGATTTGAACTGGGGACACCCGCATTTTCAGTGCGGTGCTCTACCAAGCTGAGCTATCTCGGCACGGCCGATGATTGTATCGACCAACGCGATCCGCCCGTGACCGGCGGCGGCACAGCACCCGGTTTCAGAGCCTGGGGGCTGGCACCTCGCCGCGGAATATGGCGGCGTTCCGCGCCGCGAACTGATCGAAGGTCGTCGGTCGCCACCCGAAGACGGTTTCGATCGTCGGCCAGACCTTGGACTCTTTGCCCCGCCGCCGCTCGGCAAACAATTCGTCAAGACCTTCCGCAAGGTAAGGCGGCAAGCCGGCTGCCAGGCGGGCTTGCATGGCGACCTCGGGAGGGACGTCGACGTAACGGATCGTCTTTCCGGTGACGACCGACAACTTTTCCGCAACCTCCGCCATGGTCAAAGCCTCGGGGCCGGTGAGTGGATAGATCTTGCCCTCGTGCCCGGAAGTCGTCAGGACACTAGCTGCAACCCTGGCGATGTCGCCCACATCGACTGACGCGATCCTGGCATCACCCATCGGCAGCGCGAGCGTCCCCCTGGCGACGATGGAGGGCACCTGTCGAAAGTACGCGGGCATGAACTCCCCGGCCCGAAGGTGGGTGTACGCCATGCCGGATGCCTCCAGCCTCTTCTCGATCTCCGCATGCATCCGAGCGAAGCGGAACGGCGAGTCGAGCTCCGGGATGATCCCGGACAGCTTGACCACGTGCTTGACCCCGGCCTTCGCAGCCGCGCCGATGAAGCTCGATTGGACATCGAGCATTTTGGGGTCTGAGGACGAGATGAGCATGGCGCGCTCCACTCCTCGAAGGGCCTCGGTCAGCGAATCCGGGCGGGCCATGTCGCCCTCGAAGATCTCGACGTTTGGGAGTGATGACAGCGCGTGCGCCTTGGCGATGCTTCGCACGAGGGCCCGCGAGTGAACCCCTGTCGCCGACAGCAGGCGCACCAGCTCCGATCCGTTGAGCCCCGTAGCGCCGGTGACGAGGATCATTGCCTGCTGTTACGTCGACGGGCATTCACATATTCCGACCCCGCAGCACATGCATCCCGGTCATGGTCGCAAGGTCTTTCGCACCCTGACTGTGCCATCAGCGACCGAATTGCCGGCTTGATAGGTACTTGGCGACATAGCCACCGCGATCCACATAGCTCGGATCAGGGACGGGCCGTTCTCCGACTGTGAAGGAGCCCCGGCAGGACGG
>VBIU01000169.1 GCA_005880945.1 Chloroflexota bacterium
GACCTTGCCGCCGACCGAGACCGACCAGTGCTTTACCTCACCGAGGCCGGGCATCGAACCCACGTCGTCGGATTCCCGGACGAGATCCCAGCGCACGTCGGCCCGGGGGAACGCGTAAGAGTTCAAGGGCGGCGGCAGGTACAGGAGCTGGACTCGCTTGCTGTCGGCCACGACAGTTCCACCGAGACTGGCGCGGACCCATCGTTCACTTGGCTCCAGTCGGATCCGGCCCCCGCGCTCGGTCCACATCCGAAACCTGGTCTCAAACATTCCTTCTTGCACTGGTTGCTTCATCGCCACCTCCTGGCATTCCCGCCGAATCGAAACGGTACTCTCGAACGCCCGTCTGCGCGACAAAATCAAAGCTGGCCTAATTGACGTCGTGCCACGCCCGATCGTCGCCATCGTCGGCCGTCCCAATGTCGGCAAGTCGACGCTTTTCAACCGCGTGCTCGGCTGGCGCAAGGCGATTGTCGACCCGCAGTCAGGGCTCACCCGCGACCGCTTGTACGGGGTTGCTGACTGGCGCGGCCGCGAGTTCACCGTGGTCGATACGGCCGGCCTGGACCTGGATACCGCCCAGGACGAGTCTCAGGCCGCCATCGAAGCCCAGACCAAGGTCGCCATCGACCAGGCCCAGGTCATCGTGCTGCTGCTCGACGTCCGCCAGGGCCTGACGCCGGTCGACAGGGAGATAGCGCGGCTCCTGCGCCGCTCCGGCCGCCAGGTGGTGGTTGCGGCCAACAAGGCGGATTCACCGACTGAGCGTCATTTCGCGCACGAGATCCTCGAGCTGGGGTTCGAACCACCCCACCTCATCTCCGCTCAGCATGGGACGGGGATCGGAGAGTTCCTCGACCGCGTGATCGAGCTGCTACCGCCGGCCGAGGAGGAGGCGCCTGGCGAGGCGAAGGCGGACCGGCTCGCCATCATGGGCCGCCCGAACGTCGGCAAGTCATCACTGCTGAACGCTCTGCTTGGCGATGAGCGAGCGCTCGTGAGCGCCACGCCGGGGACGACGCGAGATCCTGTCGACACCGAGCTCATCTTCGACAACATCCCGGTGGTGCTGATCGACACCGCGGGGATCCGGCGCAAGTCCGCGCACCGCGACCGTCTCGAGCGCTACAGCCTGATGCGGGGCATCACCGCCATGGAGCGCGGCGACGTTGTGCTGCTGGTCATCGACGCGTCGTCGGGCGTCCTCGCCCAGGACCAGCACGTCGCCGGGTACGCGCTGGAGGCGGGCAAGGGCCTGCTGATAGTGGTCAACAAGATCGACCTCGTCGAACCGGCGCAGCGCAAGGCGGCGTACTGGCGCGCGACGCTGGCCAAGGACTTCAAGTTCGCGCCGTTCGCCCCCGTCGTTGCCGTGTCGGCCCGCACAAAGGAGGGGATCGGAGCCATCCTGCCGGCGGCCCTCGATGTCGTCGGGCAGCGGCGCATCAAGATTCCCCCTAACGAGCTCAACCGGCTGCTCCGCGACGCGCTGGACGAGCATCCGCCGCCCAGCTTCAAGGGCCGCCGGCTGAAGGTCGGATATGCGACCCAGGCCGGCTCTGAGGCTCCGACCATCGTGATGTTCGTGAACGATGTCGGGCTCCTGCATTTCTCGTACCGGCGGTACCTGGAGAAGAAGATCAGGGACCGGTTCGGCCTGGTCGGCAACCCGATCAAGCTGATCCTCCGATCGGACACCGGGAAGCGGGCGGGTGCCAAATCAGGAGGCGAGAATGCGATTCGTTCTGGCGCTCCCCGCAGGGGATAGGCCGGTCCTCCGGTGAAAGAGGCCCGAAGAGGCGGCCTCCTGTAGAGACAGGGCATAACCGAACCCTCGTTCAATCGTTCCAAGGGTTGGCGGTTCGATGAAAACAGCACAGATTGTCTGCCTTGTTGCCCTCGTGGCAACCGCGTGTGGGTCAAGCCCTGGCCCAATCGCGAAAACGTCGCCTGCCACCTCCGCATCACCCTCAGCGCTGTCGAGCACCCCGACCCCAACCGGATCGCCGGTGTCGAGTCCAAAGAGCTCGCCAACCGTCACAGGTAGCGCAACCGCGACGCTCCGCTGCCGCCTCCCGATCAGCGCGACCGCCTACCCTGGCGAACCGCCTGGTGGATGGATCACGTTTCCAGGGGGTAAGTTCGTCCGGGACCCGGCGAGTCAACGCGATCGCTCGGGCTACCACCTTCCTAGTTACGACAGGGCGATCGGAGCCTGGGTCCCGGTGGAATACGAGAACGTGTCGCCTGATGGAGCTAGCTACGTCCTCTATCGCGACGCGACGACGGCGGTCCCAAACGCCCTGTACCTCGTAGATGCGAGGACCGGGACACGACGGCTGATGCCATCGGCCCAAGCCAATACGAAGTGGGAGCTCGTCCTCGACTACGCCAGCGAGGGGGTCTACCTGGCAGCACCCGGCTGGGGAATGGCGCCACCGGCAGCCGGGCTGTGGCTACTGGATCCGAAATCTGGCGCGATACGTCTCATAAACGACAGTCACATCTGGTCCAAGGTTTCAGGGGGCATTGCCTGGTCGATAGAGTCCGTGACAAATAATGGCGCCGCTTCCTACAAGGTCTATCGGCTTGACCTGAGGACAGGTCAGACGGCTTCCTGGTACGAAACCAAAACGGCAATTCGTCCACTCTCGCCGACTCCAGAAGGCGGCTTGATGACGATTTACGGCCAGGTGGGTTCGTACCACATAGCGGTGATAACGGCTCCGAAAACCTATGTGTCGCTCAAGGTGCCTGCCGATTTCAAGCTCGGTGACGCCCACATGACCCGCCCCGGCGTGTGGCTCGGTTTGACCGACGGCATCGCGCTTTACACGAAGGCCGAAGGGATCAGGGTGATGGCCCACAGCGCCGGCTACGTCCAAGGCGGCTTCGGCTTCTACGAAGCAGCCGGCGGCTGCTGGTAGGTAAGCAAAGGGGCTGGATCGCCCGTGAGCTGCTGCGGCGAGCTGAATATTAAGTAACGCCACCAGGCGAACTGACCCCGGGCGGCGTTTACATTTCCATCATGCCCGGGCGACAGCTGGTTTACGGAATCGTGATCTTTTGATGCGATGGGCAAGACGGTGAGCTCCAAGGTGCTGGTCGTCGACGATGAGGCGCATATCGTCGAGCTGGCGCGCCTCTACCTCACGCGCGAGGGTTACGAGGTGGAGGGAGTGGGGGACGGGTCCCAGGCGCTGGCCAGGTTCGGGCAGCTCAAGCCCGACCTCGTGGTTCTCGACATCATGCTTCCCGGTGCCGACGGCCTGGCCATCTGCAAGGAGATCCGCAAGTTGAGCCAGGTGCCGATCATCATGCTGACCGCCCGGGACGAGGTCACTGACAAGGTGGTCGGGCTCGAGGTCGGCGCGGATGACTACCTGACCAAGCCTTTCCATCCGCAGGAG
>VBIU01000170.1 GCA_005880945.1 Chloroflexota bacterium
TGTCCATTTGAGCCTCATGCGCGTAGCAGTTCTGCACTGAGCCGAACCCGCGCATCGCGCCACACGGAGGATTGTTCGTGTAGACGACCCAGCCGTCGATGCTCGCGTTCGGACATTCGTATGGACCCAGCGCGAAGCAGCTTGCGTTGGCGATCACGGCGGTCGAGCTCGAGGCGTACGCCCCGCCGTCGAGAAGGATTCGAGCCTTGACATAGACCAGCTTTCCGGCGCGCGTCGCCCCGTGCTCGTATCGCAGGCGTCCGGGATGCCGGTGCACATGGCCGACAAACGATTCCGGACGCGAGTAGGAGATCTTCACCGGCCGCCCCGTGCGCAGGGCAAGCATGCAGGCATGGGCCTGCATCGAAAGATCCTCGCGCGCCCCAAATGCGCCGCCCACGCCGGCGAGGGTGAGACGGACCTTGTCCGGCGGCAGCGCCAGGGTCTGCGCGAGCTGCTCGCGATCCACATGCAGCCACTGCGTCGCGATGTAGAGGTCGACGCCGCCATCGCCATCGGGTACGGCCAAGCCGGACTCCGGCCCCAGCGGAGCCTGATCCTGCATTCCGATCTCGTACTCCCCGCTGACGACGACTTCGGCGTGCGCGTTTTCGTCGCCGTGACGGATCTTCACATGACGCGTGACGTTGCCGTCGGGGTGAAGCTTCGGCGCATCCGGCGTCAGCGCCAGCTCGGGATCGGTGAGGGGAACGAGCACCTGGTAATCGACGTGGACTTTGTGGGCCGCGACCCGGGCCTGCTCCGGATGGTCGGCGGCGACGAGGGCGACAGCTTCGCCCCAGTAGCGCACCACGTCGCCGGCCAGCACCGGCTGGTCGGGGATCTCGAGCCCATAGACGTTGCGACCCGGGACATCGTCGTGCGTCAGCACTGCACGCACCCCGGGAGAGGCGAGAGCTTCGGATAGGTCGATGGACACGATTCGTGCGTACGGGTGCGGGCTGCGGACGGTGGCGCCCCACAGCATTCCCTCGACCTGCAGGTCGGACGAGTAGGGAAAGTCGCCTCTGACCTTGAGGACCGCATCGGGGCGTCGCACTGCCTCGCCGACCCGGCCGCTGACGACGGAAGGAGGAGCGAGCCGGGGCTGTGTCTTCACCTGGCCGTACCAGACATTCGTCCTGCAGCCAACTGCACCGCATCGATGATCTTTGCGTAACCCGTGCAGCGGCAGATGTTTCCTGCCAACGCCTCGCGGATCTGGAGCAGGCTCGGTTCGGGCACCCGGCCCAAGAGATCGTGCGTAGCCAGGACGAGCCCAGGCGTGCAAAAACCACACTGCACGGCGCCTGCCTCCACGAACGCCTCCTGCACCGGGTGCAGCGCGTCAGCCGCGCTGAGCCCTTCGACGGTCACGATGTCCCGTCCATTCGCCTGGCCACCGAGAACGAGGCATGCGCAGACCAGCGCTCCATCCATGTAGACGGAGCACGATCCGCACTCGCCCTGCTCGCACGCGTTTTTCGAGCCGGGTAGGTCCATTCGATCGCGAAGGACCGAAAGCAGGCTCTCGCCCTCCCAGGCGCCTTCAACCGCCCGTGGGGTCCCGTTGACTGTGCAGCTGATCTTCACGCGGCTCTTCTCGTCCGGTACTCGTCCCACGCCCAGCCGAACGTGCGGCGGGCCATCACGCTGAGGGCGTGGCGCCGGTACGCCGCCGTGCCGCGGACGTCGTCGATCGGCCGAGCCGCCGCTGCGACCAGCTCGCCGAAATGAGCCAGCGCCTTCGCATCCACCTCTGAGGGCCTGTCCCACTGCCCCGACTCGTCGAGCACTCCTTCCAGGTATCTCTCCGCTTCCGTCGCGACGACCGGAGTTGGGGCCGCGGAGCCGATGCCGGTCCCGACATGACGTGTTTCTGAATCGATCGCCAGCGCGATGGAGCAGACCGCGATCACCATCGCGTTCCGCGTGCCGACCTTGGAGAACTGCTGAGGTCCTTTCGCCGGCGCGATCAGAAAAGCGGAGATGAGCTCGTCCTTTCTCATCGCATTCCGCTTTGGTCCCGTGAAGAACTCGCGAGCGGGCAGCCGGCGGGTTCCGCCTGAAGAGACGAGCTCGACCAGGGCGTCGGAGGCGAGCAGGGGCGGGTGGGCGTCGCCAGCCGGCGAGGCCGAACCCAGGTTGCCGCCCACAGTGCCGCGGTTTCTGATCTGCGGCGAGCCCACGGTGCGCGAGGCCATGGCCAGGCCGGGAAGCTTGTCACCAAGCTCGTCGATGATTCGCGCGTAGGTCACTCCGGCGCCGATGCGAAGGAGGCCATCCTCCATTCCCCATTCGTTGAGGTCCGTAATGCGCGTCAGGTCGATGATGGCCGACGGGCGGTGCCGGTCGAGGTTGATCTCGACCATCACGTCGGTCCCGCCGGCGATGGGCGTCGCGTCGGGGTTCGCCAGCTTCATCTGCAGTGCCTCAGGCCAGGTCGACGGTTGCAAGAACTCCATCACCAGGCAGCGGCGGCCGGCGCATCGTCGCGAGTGACGGTTCCTTCGATCAACCCGTACGGGCGGTCGGAGGCATAGAAGACCTCGTTCTCATTGCCGAGCCCGAAGGGCGAGAGGTCAACAAGGTAGTGGTGCTTGTTCTCCATCGAGAGTCGGATCTCTGCGATCTCGGGCCTCGCTTGCAGAGCTGCCTCGCCCATCGCGTACAGCGTCTGCTGCAATGCCAGGCTGTGTTTAGACGCAAATGCCTCGATCAGCTGCCGGCGTGTGCCGGCGAAGGCATCGGCCCAGTCCAATTCTTCCGTCGAGTAGCGCCACCGCGCCAGCACCGCTGTTGCCAGCACACGGTCGTGCGTTTCGGGAAGGGTCGTGTATTGATCCCGCGGAAAGCCCGCGAACTCGGACCCAGTCGATTTCAGGAGATACAGGTCGCTGACGCCTGACACGACCCAGGCGCGCTCGCGCGTGCAGGTGACGGTGACGAGGCGCTTCTCCGACCCGGCACGAATGAACGAGTGCGGATGTGCCTTTCCTTCGACCTCGATTCGCCCCCAGGGATGTTCCTCGATCGAAACCCGCGCTCTTTGGACAGCTGGAAAGTCGTGAGCGAAATGGCGGGCAAGCCGCAGGGCGAACTGCTCGATCTCTCCCATTGGCTCGTCCTTTGCGAACGCATAGATGGTGTTCTTCTGCGTGTCGGTGGGCACGATGTTGCTGTTGTCGCCGGTCAGGTGGCTGCCCGCGAAGTCGCCCACCAACGCGATGCTTACGTTGACGTCCTTGATCTCGTGCACCGAGCCGAACGGGCCACTCTTCGTCACGCGCACCATATGCGTCTCGGCTTTGCCGTACTGGTTCTCGCCGAGCC
>VBIU01000178.1 GCA_005880945.1 Chloroflexota bacterium
TAGCCGGCCTTGCGGACGTCGACCGTCGCGCCCGCGCGGCCCACGGTCGCAGCTTCATGGAATGCCCGGCGGCCGAGCAGGTCGCGCTACTCGAAACGCTGGACCGCGCGGCCGACCCTGCCTTCCGCGCCCTGAAAGAGCTGACACTCGTCGGGTACTACACCTCCGAGATTGGTGCCACGCGCGAGCTGCGGCACGTCGCCGTTCCAGGCCGCTTCGAGGGCTGCGTTCCCCTCACCAAAATCGGGCGAACGTGGGCGGTGTGAAGGACGCGTACGACGCCATCGTCGTCGGCTCCGGCATCACCGGGGGCTGGGCCGCCAAGGAGCTGTGCGAGAGGGGGCTGCGCACGCTCGTAATCGAGCGCGGCCGGCATGTGGAGCACGGCAAGGACTACGTCACCGAGTGGCTGCAGCCGTGGCAGCTCGCCCACCGCGGTCGCGGCGAGCCGGATCTGTACGAGCGCGACTATCCCATCCAGAGTAGGAACTACGCCTTCAGCGAGGCGACACGGCATTTCTTCGTGAGCGACCGGGAGCACCCTTACGTGACGCCCGAGGACAAGCCGTTTCGCTGGATCCGCGGCTACCAGCTCGGCGGGCGCAGCCTCATTTGGGGCCGGGCGTGCTGGCGCTGGAGCGACCTCGACTTCACGGCGAACGCGCGCGATGGGCACGGCGTCGACTGGCCGATCCGATACCGTGACCTGGCGCCCTGGTACGATCACGTGGAGCGCTTCGTGGGTGTGAGCGGCGAGCGGCTCGGCCTGCCGCACCTGCCCGACGGCGAGTTCCTCCCGGCATGGCAGATGAACTGCGCCGAGCGCGTGGTGAAGGGGGGCATCGAGCGCGCCTTTCCTGGACGGCGGATGACGATCACGCGCGTCGCGAACCTCACGCAGGCGCATCTGGGCCGCGGGGCCTGCCAGGCCCGCAATCAGTGCGCCCGCGGTTGCAGTTTCAGCGGCTACTTCTCGAGCCTCTCGGCGACGCTCCCGGCGGCGCGGCTGACGGGGCGTCTCACCGTCGTCACCGACGCAATCGTCCACAGCGTCATCTACGACGAGCGCCGGGACCGAGCGGCGGGCGTGCGCGTGATCGATGCGAACACCAAGGCGACGCGTGAGTATTTCGGCGGGATCGTGTTTCTCTGCGCCTCGACGCTCGGCACCGCGCAAGTCCTGCTCAACTCGAAGAGCGCGCGCTTCCCGAAGGGGCTCGCTAATTCAAGCGGTGAGGTCGGCCACAATCTGATGGACCACATCTCCAAGGCAGGCGCGCGCGGTATTGTGCCGGGACTCGAAGACAAGTACGTCTACGGCCGGCGTCCCACGGGGGCGTACATCCCGCGTTTCCGCAACCTGGGCAGCGCCGGCGAAGCGAAGGTCGGGTTCGTGCGGGGCTACGGTATCCAGGCGGGCGCGAGCCGAGAAGGTTGGGCGCGTGGCGCTGACGAGCCGGGGCTCGGCGTCGAGCTGAAGCAACGGCTGCGGGACCCGGGACCGTGGCAGATCAGCTTGCAGGGATACGGTGAGTGCCTGCCGCGCCACGAGAACTACGTGGACTTGGACCCGGTGCGGACGGATCAGTGGGGGATTCCGCTGCTCCGCATCCATTGCGCGTGGAGCGATAACGAGCGGGCCATTCGCGCGGACGTCAAGACGCAAGCGGCGGAGATGCTCGAGCGCGCCGGCTGCCGCGAGGTGGAGACGTACGACGACGACGGACCACCCGGTTTCAGCGTGCACGAGATGGGCACCGCGCGCATGGGCCGCGACCCCAAGACCTCCGTCCTCAATGCGCATAACCAGGCGCACGACGTGCCGAATCTCTTCGTTTCGGACGGCGCCTGCATGGCCAGCTCGTCGTGCGTGAATCCCTCGCTCACCTACATGGCCCTCACGGCGCGCGCCGTGGACCACGCGGTGAACGAGCTGAAGCGTCAGAATTTGTGAGCGTTCGGCGCGCACAGGCGCAGGTCGCCGCGACGTCGTTCCTGGCGCTGTTCGCGATCGTCGGGCTCGCGCTCTACGGCCTGCCGTTCTTTTACGACTTCATGGTACGCGACTTCGGCTGGTCGCGCGCCCAGGTGACCTCCGGGAACGCGCTCAGCAAGCTCCTGGTGGGACCGCTGTTCGGTTTTCTGGCCGGGTGGATGGTGGACCGCTTCGGCCCACGCCGCCTGATGGTGGCCGGAATTCTCATGGCGGGCATCGCGCTCGTCGGGCTCGGCATGATCCACACGCTCGCCGGCTTCTATCTCTTCTATCTCTTCAACGCGCTTGGCAACGTCTGCGGCGGCCCGCTCCCGAACCAGGTCTTGCTGTCGCGCTGGTTCACCGCGGCCCGCGGCCGCGCCATGGGCTTCGCGTACCTCGGCATCGGCCTCGGCGGTGCGCTGGTGCCGTTCCTCGCCGTGTGGCTGACGCGCGCGCTCGGGTGGCAAGGCGCCCTGCAGGTGCTCGGCGCGTTGATCATCGTGGTGGCGCTGCCGCTGGCGCTGTTCGTGCGAGAGGCGCCTGAAACCACCTCGACCACCTCCACCAAGCTCGACCGTCCTCCCATCGGTCCCGTCCTCGGTGCGCCCGCGTTTTATCTGCTCCTCGTCGGCAGCATGTGCTCGATCGCCGCGGTGGGAGGCACGAACCAGCACCTGAAGCTGTTCCTGAGCCTCGACCACGGGTACTCACAGGCCGGGGCGGCGCAGATCGCTTCGCTCGTCCTGGCCTCGAGCCTTGTTGGCCGCCTGGGAGCCGGGTGGCTCGCGGATCGCTTCGCGAAGAAGTACGTGATGCTGCTGATCTATTTGCTCGTCGTCTCGGCGATTCCGCTGCTCTTCCTGAAGGATGCCCGCGGCACGATCTATCTGTTTGCGGTCGTCTTCGGCCTCGGTCTGGGCGGCGAATACATGGTCATCCCGCTGATGGCGGGCGAGCTGTTCGGCGTGCGCGTGCTGGGGCGCACGATGGGCGTGGTGCTCACGGGGGATGGGATCGCCGAAGCAGTCGCGCCTTGGGTCGTCGGCCGGATGCATGACGCGTCCGGCAGCTACACGAACGGCTTTCTGGCGCTCATCGGCTGCGCGCTAACCGGAGCGATCGCGGTGGCTCTGTTGCCACGCGGCGTGAGGCCGTGAGGATCGGCATCATCATGAACGGCGTCACCGGGCGCATGGGATTGAACCAGCACCTCGTGCGCTCGATCGTCGCCATCCGGGAGCAGGGCGGGGTAAGGCTCGCCGGCGGCGAGCGGTTGCTCCCCGATCCGATCCTCGTGGGGCGGAGCGAGGAGAAACTGCGCGAGATCGCCGGCGCCCACGGCATCGAGCGGGTCTCGACCGACCTCGATGCCTGCCTCGCCGACCCCGGCGACGCGGTGTACTTCGACGCGACGTTGACGAGTCTTCGGGCCGATCACGTGCGGCGCGCCATCGCGGCCGGCAAGCACGTCTACTGCGAGAAGCCGCTCGCCCCCACCACGGCGGAGGCGCTGGACCTCGCTCGGCGGGCGGAGCGCCGCCCCGTCAAGCACGGCGTGGTCCAGGACAAGCTGTTCCTCCCGGGGGTCGGCAAGTTGAAGCGGCTGGTTGACGACGGCTTCTTCGGCAGGATCCTGAGCGTGCGTGGCGAATTCGGGTATTGGGTTTTCGAGGGCGACGCCGGCGGACCGCCCCCGCAACGCCCCTCCTGGAACTATCGCAAAGCGGACGGTGGCGGAGTCATCCTCGACATGTTCGCCCATTGGCGCTACCTGCTCGATCACACTTTCGGCGCTGTGCGAGCCGTGCAGTGCACCGGCGCGACGCACATTCCCGAGCGCGTGGACGAGCGCGGGCAGCGCTATGCGGCGACGGCAGACGACGCAGCGTACGCCACGTTCGTGCTGAAGGCTCGGCAGGGCGGGGGCGACATCATCGTCCAGTTCAACTCCTCGTGGACGGTCCGCGTCTATCGTGATGACCTGTTGCAGATCCAGGTCGACGGGACCCTGGGGAGCGCCGTGGCGGGCCTGCGCACGTGCAAGACACAGTCGCGCGCCGCCACGCCGCGCCCCATATGGAACCCCGATGTGCCGAATACCTTCGACTTCTATGCGCAGTGGCAAGAGGTCCCTGACTCGGGCGGGGAGCCCATAGACAACGCCTTCAAGGCGCAGTGGGAGCTGTTCCTGCGCCATGTGGCGGCGGACGGGCCGTTCCCGCACGACTTCCGGGAGGGCGCGAAGGGCGTGCAGCTCGCGGAGCTGGGGCTGCAGTCGTGGGCGGAGCGGCGGTGGGTGGATGTGCCGAGTCTGAGCTAATGCCGCGCACCCTCAAGCTGCCGCGCGCTGACGGCTCGCTCGCGCCGTATACGGTTCGGGAGCCGCGCATGTGGCCGGCTCCCACGGCGCCGATCCGCAGCCGGGTCGCCTACGCCGCGGCGCACGTCGTGAGCGATCCGCATTCCGACGCTGCCGTCGACTGGGACGCCACGCTCGCCTACCGGCGGCACCTCTGGTCGCTCGGCCTGGGCGTCGCCGAGGCGATGGACACGGCGCAGCGCGGCATGGGCCTCGACTGGCCGCTCGCGCGCGAGCTCATCAGCCGGTCAGTGGCCGAAGCGCGGGCGGTGGACGGACTCATCGCCTGCGGCGCCGGCACCGATCAGCTCGCGCCCGACGCGGGCGTGACGCTGGACGATGTCGAGCGCGCGTACGCGGAGCAGGTGGGTCACGTGGAAGAGCAGGGCGGGCGGGTGGTGCTGATGGCGAGCCGCGCCTTGGCCCGTGCCGGCCGCGGGCCCGACGACTACCGGCGCGCGTACGGGACGATCCTGCGGCAGGTGCGCCGGCCGGTCATCCTGCATTGGCTGGGCGACATGTTCGACCCGCAACTCACCGGGTACTGGGGCACCTCCGACGTGGGCGCCGCGATGGACGTCTGTCTCGAGATCATCGCCGAGCACCGCGCCAAGGTGGACGGGATCAAGATCTCGCTGCTCGACCCGAACCTGGAGATCGAGATGCGCGCGCGTATGCCGCAGGGCGTGCGCATGTACACGGGGGACGATTTCAACTACCACCGGCTGATACTTGGCGAGAACGGCGTGCACAGCGACGCGCTGCTGGGCATCTTCGACGCGATCGCCCCCGCGGCGTCGGCGGCCCTGCAGGCGCTGGACCGGGGGGACGTGGCGGGGTACCGCGCGGCGCTCGAGCCCACGGTTCCGCTGTCGCGCCACATCTTCGAGCCCCCCGCCTACGCCTACAAGACGGGGATCGTCTTCCTCGCCTATTTGAATGGGCACCAGAAGCGTTTCCGGATGCTCGCCGGCGCGGAGAGTGGGCGTTCGGCCGTGCACCTCGCGGAGGTATTTCGGCTTGCCGACGGCGCGGGCCTTCTCGCGGACCCGGAGGGCGCGGTGGAGCGGATGGAGCGCGTCCTGGAATGGACTCAGTCGCGCGCCTCAGTCTAAACCAGATCACGACGGAGCGCGCGAGCCTCGTCGAGACGGTCGATGCGTGCGCGCGGCATGGGGTACCGTACGTGGCCCTGTGGCGTCACAAGCTGGCGGAGACGGGCGTGGATCGGGCGGCGCGGATGGTGCGTGATGCGGGGCTGCGCGTGTCGAGCCTATGCCGGGGCGGGATGTTCCCGGCGCCCACGCCCGCCGAGCGGGCGGCGCGGATCGACGACAACCGGCGGGCGGTGGATGACGCGGCGGTGCTCGGCGCCGAGGTGCTCATTCTCGTATGCGGGCCGGCGGCGGATCGGGACATCGATGCGGCGCGGGGCATGGTCGCGGATGGGATCGCGGCGCTCGTTCCGTACGCCGCGGAGCGGCGCGTGCGCCTCGGGATCGAGCCACTCCACCCCGCCTTCGCCGCCGAGCGGTCGTGCATCACAACGCTGCGTGAGGCGCGTGCGCTGGCAACGAAGTTTGACCCGGCAACCGTCGGGATCGTCGCGGACGTTTATCACATCTGGTGGGACCCGGCGTTGTACCGGGAAATCGCCCGCGCCGCCGGACGCTTCATGGGCTTCCATGTGTCCGACTGGCTCGTCCCGTCGCGCGACGTCCTGATGAGCCGTGGGATGATGGGCGACGGCGTAATCGAGCTGCAGCGCATCCGCACCGCCGTGCAAGACGCCGGCTACGCCGGGCCGATCGAAGTCGAGATCTTCAACGACGCGGTCTGGAGCACACCCCTCGACACCCTGTTGCCGCTCGTGAAGGAGCGGTATCTCGCGTGCGTGTAAGCCACCGCCCGGGGGCAGAGGTTGAGCAAGGAGGAAGGAAACATGAGGACGATTCGACTCTGCTGCGTCGCCGTGGTGGTTGGCCTGCTCGCGCCGTTCGTGCCGCGCGCGGCGGATCTCCCGACCGACTACGTGGCCGGCCACCTGATCCAGTTGAACGATAACGGGGCCTGGTCCTGGTTCATGGACGAGCGGGCCATCGTGGACGATGGCCAGCTCATCGTGGGCTCGGTGCGCGCGGTGGGCGACTATCGCAACGATCGTGATCCCGACTGGGGCAACGTGGAGGTGTCGGTCTATGACCTCGCGTCGGGTGTGGCGCGGCATACGGTGTTGCATCGCCATTTGCAGCAGGACGACCACGCGAGCCCCGCGTTCCTCGCACTCCCGGACGGCCGCTACCTCGCGATGTATACGCAACACGGACTGGAGCGGCGCATCTATTACCGGCTCTCGGAGCCCCGCAAACCCCTGCGGTGGGGACCTGCGGCGACCTTCGATACGCCGGGGAGCGCCGCGCCGGCGCTGCGCGGCGACAACGTCACGTACTCGAATCTGTTCTGGCTGGCCTCGGGGCGCATCGTGAACTTCTTCCGCGGCGTGGGCCTCGAGCCGAACTACATGTACTCCGACGACACCGGCCGCACCTGGCATTACGGCGGTCGGCTGGCTCACGGGACGAGCGGCGGGTACACGCCGTATCTCAAGTACGCCTTCGACGGCGTGGCCACGATTCACTTTGTGATGACGGAAAACCACCCGCGCAATTACGACAACAGCCTGTATCACGCGTTCATCCGCGACGGTGCCATCTACCTGTCCGACGGGACCCGCCGCGGCACGCTGAGCGAGACGACGGAGACCGACTTGAACGCGTGGGACCTGACCAAGGTGTTTCAGGGCGGTCCCGACAACGTTGCCTGGATGTGCGACCTCGAGCTGGATGCGGCTCGGCGGCCGTACGTGATTTTCACCGTTCAGAAAGACGGCCGGGGCCTGCCGCGCGGCCAGGGAGGCTTCGACCACCGGTTCGAGTACGCCCGCTGGGACGGATCGGCGTGGCGCGTGCACGAGATCGCCTACGCCGGCACGCGGCTCTATGCCGGGGAGGATGATTACACGGGCCTCGCCGCGCTCGATCCCAACAACCCCGACGTCGTCTACATCTCGACCGACGCGGACCCCGTCACGGGCAAACCGCTCGTCAGTACGACGGACGGCACGCG
>VBIU01000180.1 GCA_005880945.1 Chloroflexota bacterium
TATTAGCTCGGGCGCTGCCTAACTAGTAATTAACCTGATTCATTCGGGACTCCTTCTACACCAAGTGTTGTCGCGATAACGTCGACCTTCCAACTCCCGACGCGTTTTAGGCTGCGTCTTCTGCAAGATAACACGCGAAGCCGCGCCTTAGACTGCCAAAATCCGATGGGTGCTCAAAGGGCGTCCCCTGGGCTGCGCACCGCCAGGCGGCCGCGATTCAGGACGTGCGTGTACATCATCGTCGTTCGCACATCAGAATGCCCCAGCAGCTCCTGGACTGTTCGGATGTCATATCCCCCCTCGAGCAGATGAGTTGCGAACGAGTGGCGCAGAGAGTGACAGGACGCTGGCTTGGAGACCCCGCTTGCTTGGACGGCCGCACGGAACGCACGCTGTACCGCGGTGGGATGCAAATGATAGCGGCCGCCTCGGCCGGGGAATAACCATTGCCAGGACCACTCACGCGCCGCATTGGGATACTTCTTCCGGAGCGCGTCGGGGAGCTCCACCGCCGTGCTACCCCGCTGAAACTGGTCGCGTAACACATCCAGATACCTTGCCAATGGCAAGCGCTGCGCGTCCGCCAGAATCGTAATGCGGTCCTTTGCACCCTTCCCTCGGCGCACCATGATCTCGCGCCGCTCGAAATCCACGTCTTTCACGCGTAGTTGTAGCGCCTCGAGCAACCGTAAGCCCGATCCGTACAACAACCCGGCCACCAGCCGTTCCACGCCCCGCAGCCGCCCAAGCACCGACCGCACCTCGGCACGCGTCAGTACACACGGCATCCGCCGGGGGCGCTGCGCCCGCGGTACGACACCGATCCAGCCCACGGGCTTGTCCAACACGATCCGATACAAAAACAAGATTGCCGCGAGCGCCTGATTCTGCGTCGAGGCACTCACGGCGAGACTGGCAAGAAATGCCGCTACGTCTTGGGGGCCGAGGTCAGCAGGATGCCGATTGAGGTGAAACCGAACGAACCGGCGAACCCATTGCACGTACGCTAACTCCGTACGCGAGCTGTAATGCCGGAGCCGTAACGCCTGCCGTACGCGTGCCAGTAGCTTCACGGCCTAGCATACAGCGCTGAGGGCCTACGACATCATCATTTAAACGCATTAGTCTTTGTACGGATCGAATTCTTCAGCTCCCGCCATCACGACAATCAGGGGCCTCAGCGTATGTAACACCTCCACAGTCGGACCCTGGGCCTTCAACACGTCCGGCAGTCGACGATAGACATGCGGGCTCTCGTCCGTGCCACCCCCGCGCAGCAACACACCCTTCTCCTGCACCCACGCGTGCATCATCTCCCGCGAGATCGCGCCAGGCTTGAGCACCTTCCCCTTGCGCGTGCGCTTCCCCGCCGCGGCGGTGCGGCTCATGACCCGCCCCGCGCCGTGCACGGTCGAGTACAGCGCGCGCGCCTGGAGCTCCCGCGTCGCGGCATCGGCCGGCGTGGCTCCCTGCAAAATGACGGCATTGTCACCCATCGAGCCGCCGACAAACCCTTTCTGCCCCGGAAACGCCGGCGTCGCACCCTTGCGCACGACGTAGAGCTTCTCGGCGCCGTGCTCCTCGAGCCACGCGAAGTTGTGATGATTGTGGACCAACTCGACTTCGCGGCCGCCGAGCAGCGACACGACCTTGCGCGCGACCCACTCCCGACCCGCGTAGGCGTAGCGTCCCGCGAGATTCATCAGCTGCCAGTAGGCGTCGCCAATCGGCGCATGGACGTCGAGCAACACCTCGCGCTCCGGCGCGCGCTCACCCCACGCCTTGTTCTGCGACAGCGCGAGGAAGCCATTGGCGACGCCAAAGCCAAACCCGCGCGAACCAAAGTGCACGCCGACCCAGATGCGATCTTCCTCGTCGGCAAACACATCGACGTAGTGATTGCCCGAACCCACGGTGCCGAGCTGCTCGCGCGCCTTGGCGCGCAGCCGGTCGCGCTCGTGCCGATCGGGCACTGCGTCCCAAGCGGGGTCCTCGAACAGCGGATCCTCCGTCGGCGCGTCGTCCGCGCGGTTCCTCAGACCCACGCCGAACGAGAGCGAGGCCTGAATCTCGTCGGCCAACTCGCGCAGCCGCCCCTGGATCTCGGGCAGCTTCAGGTCCGTGCGAATCGCGGCGTTGCCGCACGCGATATCGAACCCCACGCCCACGACCGAGACCTTGTCGCGATACGCGGCGACGCCGCCGATCGGCATGACATACCCCAGGTGCCCGTCCGCCATGAGCGCGGCACGCTCGGCGCGGCTGGCCACATCGCGCAGCTGCTCGAGCGTATTGGGCTCGTGAGAGCCGAAAATCTGGATGTCAGTCATGCTGCGTCTTCGTGATGCGGACGTGGCTGAACATGGCTCGCTCGGTGACCGTGTCGTTGTGCGAGCACACGAACAAGCCGACGTAAACCGTATCAGGGAGAGAGACGCGGGTGAGTCGCTGCGTGACCAGCGTATCCCCAACACGTGCTACTGACAAGAAATACTCGCCATCGCGTCGCTCGAGCCGAATCACCGCGTCAGCATCGGGAAGACTGTCGGCTGACTTCTCCTCCTCCGTGATCCCGCCGGCCTGCCGGCGGAACTGGAGCGACATCAGGCCGTTGCCGTGCAGCGCAGCGGTCACGTGGGCGCTACCCGGGGCGAACGAAGGGCGAATAGTCCAGCCAATCTTGCGGTGCGGTTCAACGCCTGCCCCGATGAAGCGCGCGTGCGTCGAGAGGATGAAGTTGCCGTTGATCCGCTTCCAGACGAAATGAAAGTCGTCGCGGGCATCCCACATGTTCTGCCCCGACCCCGCGATGACATAGGTCCGCTGCTGCGGGTCGTACGACGCCGCACCTGTTGCTCGGCCGACGTTCGTCTGCGTGGTAAAGATGCCGATCGGACCTCGAGCCCCGGCGACAGCGGCGGAGACCCCGGCGCTCAGGACCACGGCAAGCAGGCGGTTCATGGCCACAGCCGATAGAGCGTTCTGGGGAACGCGATTGCCTCCCGAATGTGCGGGATGCCGCAAATCCACGCGACCGTCCGTTCAACTCCTAGGCCGAATCCCGAGTGCACGAACGTGCCGTATTTGCGCAGATCGAGATACCACGAGTACGCCTCTTCCGGCAGCTTCTCGGCGCGGATGCGCGCAAGCAGCCTGTCGTAATCATCCTCGCGCTGGCTGCCGCCGATGATCTCGCCGTACCCCTCCGGCGCGAGACAGTCGTTGTTCAGCACGGTGCGTGGATCGGCTGGGTTTTCCTTCATGTAGAAAGCCTTCACGGCCTTCGGATAGTTGTAGACGAACACCGGCCGGTCGTACTGCTTGGCCAGCATCGTCTCATCGTCGCCGCCCAGGTCGCGGCCCCACTCCATG
>VBIU01000181.1 GCA_005880945.1 Chloroflexota bacterium
GCCTCGGCTCGAGAGGCCGGCGAAAAGAGAATCATTCTCTTCGGTCTCTCAGGGCACGGTCACTTCGACATGTCGGCATATGACGCGTACTTCGCCGGCAAGCTGGAGGACGTCGAGCTTTCCCAGTCGAGAATCGACGCCGCCATCGAGGAGCTGCCCAGGGTCCCGGCGATGTCCTAGGCGATGATCAGGGCACGCCGGCCCTGACTTCAAAGCGGGGTTCGAGGTAAGTCCGCCGCCTCAGCACGTCGCTCAGCTGTTCTGCGGCATCCCACATGTCGACATAGCGCGTGTACAGCGGCGTCAGACCGAATCTCGCGATATCTGGGGGTCGATGATCGCCAACAATGCCGACCTCGGCCAGAGCTCGCACGAGACCGTAGGCGTTGGGGTGCCTGAACGACACCTGAGAGCCGCGAGTGGCCGGCTCTTGTGGCGACGCCAGCTCCAAACCGAATCCTTCGCACTGGCGCATGACCTGGTCGATGAGCAGGTCCGCCAGGACCAGGGACTTTGATCGGACCAGGGCGATGTCGATGGTCAGCCACAGGTCGATTGCCGCTTCGAGCGCGGCCACAGACAGGATGGCGGGAGTTCCAGTAAGGAACCGTCGCGCGTCCGGTGCCGGCCTGTAACCACCATCAAAGTCAAATGGGTGGTCGTGTCCGAACCAGCCTGGGATCGGATTGTTCAGGTCGCCGTGGAACCGGCGAGCAGCGAAGATGTAGGCCGGTGCCCCTGGACCGCCGTTCAGGAACTTATAGGTGCATCCGACCGCCAGGTCTACCTCGGCGCCGTTGAGATCAAGAGGCACTGCACCTGCGCTGTGGCAAAGATCCCACACGAACAGCGCGCCCGCATCGTGAGCGGCCTTTGTGAGCTCGCGCAGGTCCAACATGTGTCCGGTCCGGTAGTCCACATGCGTGGCCGTGACCACGGCCACACCATGCTGGATGGCTTCGCCGAGTTGGTTGCGCGGGACGCGGCGAAGCTGTACACCCCATTTCTTCGCTACCGCCTCTGCGATGTACAGGTCGGTAGGGAAGTTCTGCTCATCGGTAAGGATCGCTCCACCGCGGTGCAGACTGAGCGCCGCGTTCAGGGCTTTGTAGAGGTTGACGGACGTCGTGTCGCCCAGCACCACCTCCGATGGGCGCGCGCCGAGCAGGCGCCCGATCTTGTCGCCCACTCGTATGGGAGCGTCGGCCCAACCGGCGTTGTTCCAACTCGAGATCAGACCGTGAGCCCACTGGCTCATCGCCTCGGAAAGGCGATTCCGCGCCTCGCGCGGCATGGCGCCAAGCGAGTTTCCGTCAAGGTAAGTCAATCGCGGAGGCAGATCGAACTGCTCTCTGATGGATGCCAACGGATCTTCGACGTCGAGCCGCAGGAACTGTTCCCGGCTGTTCAACCTCATGAGCGGTCTACCGCCAGCCGGTCAAGATCAGAGGCGGCCGCGAATGGCCCACAGGTCGGGGAACGCCGGCTGGAAGAGCGTTCGACGTAGATACTCAGCGCCCGAGGAGCCACCAGTGCCCGGCTTGTCGCCGATTGTCCGCTCGACCATCTTCACATGCCGGTACCGCCACTCCTGAAAGCCCTCGTCGAGATCAACCAACCGCTCCGCGACCTGGGCAGCCTCACCATCGTCGTGGTAGACGGACAAAAGGATCAACTGTGTCGCCGCGGACGGTTGCAGAGGCCGTGAGAGATCTCTGTTGACCAGTTCCTCCGGAACCGTGTAGCCAACTTTGGATAGATAGCGCAGGTAAGAGTCGAAGACTGTCATGCCACCGTGCGCCGATCTGCCGGACACACCCAGGGTTGCCTCAAGCGCCCGGAATTGAGCCGACTCAAAACCGCTGGCTGACTCGAGCCGGCTCCGAAACGCCAGGAACTGAGTCGGTGTCAGCGTCTCCAGAACATCGACTTGTGCGACCACGGTCTTGAGGATCGTCAATATGCGTTTGAGAGTCGCCAGGGCGTGGGCGGTGTGGCCGGATTCGAGGCGCAGCTGCAGGAATGTGAGCTCATGGAGGAGCTCTTTGAACCAGAGTTCGTAAATCTGATGAACGATGATGAAGAGCATCTCGTCGTGCTCCTCGGAGCGCGGCTGCTGCGCGGACAGCACCTGGTCGAGCGCGAGATAAGACACGTACGTCTGTGCCTTTGACACGCCCAGAGGGTACGACAGGCAAAGAGTGTCGCCACTCGCCTGGCGTTTAGCTGAGCTACAGACCGAGGTAGGCCTTGCGGATGTTAGGGTCGTCTCGCAGGTCGGCCGCGGCGCCGGCAAGCACCATCCGGCCGTTTTCCAGGACGTACGCACGCTGGGCGACGTCGAGCGCAACGAGCACATCCTGCTCGACCAGCAGCAGGGCGGTGCCGGCCGCGTGGATGTCCTTCACCACGTCGATCAGCCGGTCGACGATCTTGGGCGCTAGCCCCAGGGACATCTCGTCCACCATCAGGAGCTTCGGTCGCGCCATCAGCCCGCGGCCGATCGCGACCATCTGTTGCTCGCCTCCAGAAAGCGTGCGCGCCTCCCGGTTCAGTTTGTCCTTGAGAGCCGGGAAGTACTCGAGCACGCTTCGCACCTCCGCATCGATGTCGCCGTCACGGCGCGCGTACGCACCGAGCCGCAGGTTCTTCTCAACCGACATCGTGTCGAAGAGCCGGCGGCCCTGGGGCACGTGCGCGATACCGGCCTTGACGATGGCTTCAGGACGCGCGTTCGTGATATCGCGTCCCGAGAATGCGATGCTCCCCGCTCTCGCACGCACGAGCCCGCTAAGTGTGCCGAGCAAGGTGGACTTGCCGGCACCGTTTGCTCCCACCAGTGCAATGAGCTCCCCCGGAGCGATTTCCATGTCGATCTCGAACAGCACCGGCCCTGCCGCGAAGCCTGCGGTCAGGCCGTTCACGCGAAGGAGCTGTTCAGCTGCCACGTAGCCGCCTCGCGTATCGCTCGCCGAGGTAAGCCTGGATCACTCGCTCGTCGCGGAGGACGACGTCCGGCGGCCCGTCGGCCAGCACGCGGCCGACGTCTAGCACAACCACCCTCGCGCACACGCCGACGATCACGCGCATGACGTGCTCGATCAGGACGACGGTCACGCCGCTTTCGTGGACGGCCCGGACCATCTCGAGCGCGTCGTCGATCTCCACCGAGTTGAGCCCGGCCATCACCTCGTCGAGCAGCAGCAGCTTCGGCCGAGTCGCCACGGCCCTGGCGACCTCAAGCCGTTTGCGGTCCGGGATGGTCAGAGCGCTGACAGGCAGGTCCGCCTTCGAT
>VBIU01000179.1 GCA_005880945.1 Chloroflexota bacterium
CCAACCCGCCCGACATCGGCGGCCGCTACTCGGCTCTGAGCTACTTCGGGCTCGTGCCCGCGGCGCTGATGGGGGTGAACGTGGGCGAGCTGCTGGAGCGCGCTGTTGAGATGGCCCACTCGTGCGCCGACTCGGTGCCCGCCGACGAGAATCCCGGCGTCTGGCTCGGCGCCGTGCTAGGCCAGCTGGCGCTCGGCGGCCGGAACAAGCTGACGCTGATCGCCTCGCCGAAGGTCGCGACGTTCGGCTACTGGGTCGAGCAGCTGATCGCCGAGAGCACAGGCAAACAAGGCAAGGGCATCGTCCCGGTGGAGGGCGAGCCGGTCGGCAGGCCTCCCGCCTACGGAGATGACAGGGTATTCGTCCACATCCGAATGGACTCCGAGCCCGTCAACCGCGTGGTCACCGCGCTGGAGAAGGCTGGGCAGCCGGTGGTGACGCTGACGCTGCGGGACAAGCTCGATCTCGGTGGAGAATTCCTCCGCTGGGAGGTGGCTACCGCGATCGCCGGCTCCGTCCTCGGCATCGATCCGTTCGACCAGCCAAACGTGCAGGAGTCTAAGGACAACACGAAGAAGGTCCTGGCGGAGTTCGAAGCCAAAGGCAAGCTGCCGGCCGCCGAAACGACACCCGCCAGCAAATCGCGCCCCGGCCTCAAGTCCTTGTTTACGAAGGCCAGGCCGGGTTCGTACTTCGCGATCATGGCCTACTCCGCACGCACGCCCTCTTCGGAGGCGGCGCTGGGCGCGATTCGAAAGACTGTGCGCGATCGCACCCGATTGGCGACCACCGCCGGCTACGGGCCGCGCTTCCTCCATTCGACCGGCCAGCTCCACAAGGGTGGCCCCAAGAGCGGCCTGTTCCTCCAGGTGGTCCAGGACGACACGCGCGATGTGGCGATCCCCGGGCAGCCGTTCAGCTTCTCGGTCCTCAAGCAGTCGCAATCCCTGGGCGACCTCCGTTCGCTCACGTCGCGCCGCCTACCGGTGCTCCGCGTCACCCTCGGCCGCGACCCGGCCGCAGGTTGGAAAGCGCTGGCGGCGGCAGTCAGGTCATCAGTCAAGTAGCACCAGCGGGAGGGTAGCCGATGGAGATGGGGATGATCGGCCTGGGCCGCATGGGCGGCAACATGGTCCTGCGCCTGCTCAAGCGGGGGCACCGGATGATCGCCTTCGACCGGTCGGCCGACACCGTGAAGCTGCACGAGGTCCGGGGCGCGGTCGGCGCCAATTCGCTCGAGGAGCTGGTCCAGAAGTTCGAGCACAAGCCCCGCGTGATGTGGGTGATGGTGCCGGCCGGCGACCCGACCACCCAGACCATCAACGAGCTGGTGAGGCTAGGCGACCCCGGCGACATCGTGATCGACGGCGGCAACACGAACTGGAAGGTCGCCCTCGAGGACGCGGCGCGCGTCAAGGCCAAGGGCATGCACTACATGGACGCCGGGACGTCTGGCGGGGTCTGGGGAATGGCCAACGGCTACTGCCTGATGGTCGGCGGCGAGCAATCGGTTTACGACCACTGCATGCCGATCCTCAAAGACCTCGCGCCCGACGATGGCGGGCTCGTGCGCACCGGGCCGGAGGGATCAGGTCACTTCGTGAAGATGGTCCACAACGGCGTGGAGTACGGCCTGATGCAGGCGTACGCGGAAGGGTTCGAGATCATGAAGCTGTCCAAGGCCTTCCCCGGAATGGACATGCACGCCATCGCGGAGTCGTGGCGCACAGGCAGCGTGGTGCGATCCTGGCTGCTCGACCTCATCGCGGATGGCCTGTCGAGAGACCCGCAGCTCGAGCGAATCAAGGGCTACGTCGAGGACACTGGTGAGGGGCGCTGGACTGTCGAAGCGGCGATCGAGGAGTCGGTGCCCGCGCCGATCATCACCCACTCGCTGTTCGCGCGCTTCCGCAGCCGGATGGAGGACACCTTCGCCGACAAGATGCTGGCGATGATGCGCAACCAGTTCGGCGGGCACGCCGTCGTGGCCGAAAAGAAGTGAGGATCCTCTGCCGGCCGGCGCCATAGAACCCAGTCCGCTCGGCGAAGGGTTGCACGACTACAGGGTCGGCGACCCATCGCTGATGGTGATCTTCGGCGCCACCGGCGACCTCAGCGCACGCAAGCTGCTCCCCGCCCTCTACAACCTGGCCAAGCAGCGGCTGCTGCCAGCCGGGTTCACCGTGGTCGGCGCCGCCATCGACGACCTGTCCGACGACGCCTTCCGCAAGCACGCGTCCGAAGTCATAACGAAGTTTTCGCGGACCCAGCCGGTCGAACCGCAGGTCCTGAAGGCTTTCCTGGACAGCGTCCACTACGTGAAGGTCGACTTCAGCAAGCTCGAAGACTTCAGAGCGCTGCAGCAAAGGGCCGACCTGCTCGACCACGAAAGGCTCATCGGAGGCAACCGGGTCTATTACTGCGCGACGCCTCCGCCGACATACGAGACGATCACCGAGCAGCTGAAGGACTCCGGCATGACCAAGAGCGCGGGGTTCCACCGGATCGTCATCGAGAAGCCGTTCGGCTGGGACCTGAAGTCGGCGCGCGAGCTGAACCGGATTCTCCAGCGCGTTTTCCATGAGGACTCGATATTTCGCATCGACCACTACCTCGGCAAGGAGACGGTGCAGAACATCCTCGCCTTCAGGTTCGCGAACTCGCTGTTCGAGCCGGTCTGGAACTCAAACCTCATCGATTCGGTTCAGATCACGGCCGCCGAGGAGATCGGAGTCGAGATGCGCGGCGCGTACTACGAGAGGGCGGGGACGCTGCGCGACATCGTTCAGAACCACGCGTTGCAGCTCGTCGCCCTGGTGGCGATGGAGCCGCCGATCACCTTCGATGCGACCACCGTGCGCGACGAGAAGGTGAAGGTGCTTCGCGCGATCCGTCCGATCCTCGACGGCGAAGTGGCAAACGCCGCAGTCCGCGGACAGTACACGAAAGGGTGGGTGCTGGGTGAGCAGGTCACCGGCTATCGCGAAGAGCACGCTGTTGCGCCCGGCTCACTCACCGAGACGTTCGCCGCGCTGCGTCTGTTCATCGACAACTGGCGGTGGGCGAACGTTCCGTTTTACATTCGAGCCGGCAAGAGAATGCCGAAACGCGTCACCGAGATCCGGGTGCAGTTCAAACGCCCGCCTCACTCGACGTTCGAGGCGGCGAAGGAGCTCGACCCCAACGCCATCACGCTTCGCATCCAGCCCGAGGAAGGCATCTCGCTGCGGTTCGCGGCCAAGGTGCCCAGCGCAGGGGTGCGCCTTCGAAACGTCGCGATGGACTTCACGTACATGTCGTCTTTTCTCGTCGAGACGCCGGAGGCATACGAACGCCTGCTGCTCGATTGCATGAACGGGGACCCGACGCTCTTCACGCGAGCCGATGAGGTGGAAGCGGCGTGGGCGTTCGTCGATCCCATCGAGGCGGCGTGGCGCGACGACCGCCCGCGGCTGTCGATGTACGCTGCGGGCACGTGGGGTCCGGAGGAGGCTGACAAGCTGATTCACGAAGACGGGCGGGAGTGGCACCGGCCGTGAGCGCCCTGGCGCCGCCGGTGGTGGCGTGGCATGGCGAAGCGGTGACCATCGGCGACGTGCTGACGGCGCTCAGTGGAATCCGGCATAAGTTCGCGCATGCGGAGGCCGGCGACGATGAGCATCCCCGCCCGCGCAACTGCGTCATGACATTGGTGGCGGTCGCCACCAGCGAGGCCGACGACCGGCGGGCGCAGCGCGCGTGTGTGGCGATTGCCGCGCAGCATCCGTCGCTGGCGATCGTCGTGCGCGAGGAGCCGAACGCACCATCCGGCCGCATCGACGCATCGATCGCGACGCACGCGCTTAACCCGGCATCGGCCAGCCACGCGCAGTGCGAGCTCATATCCCTCCGCGTGCGCGGAGCCGCGGGGAAGCACCTGGCCGGCCTGGTTGACCCGCTCCTCCAGAGCGGGGTGCCGACCTATCTCTGGTGGCTCGACACGCCGCCCTTCGGCAAGGACGAGCTCGTGGATGCGCTCAGGATCTGTGACGCGCTGGTGGTCGACTCGGCTCGGTTCGACCGCCCGCATCAGTCGTTCCTGGGTCTCGCGGACCTGGCCCGAACCGTGGCGCGAGGCGATTGCGCAGTTCTTCGAGCCCAAGGACCGGCGAGGCTACATGGCCGGGATCGCGGAGCTGGGGATCGACTATGTCGGAGAGGGCCGCGGCAATCGGATCGCGGCAGCGCTGCTGGTCGGCTGGTTCGCATCAGCCCTCGGCTGGAAGGTGGAGAGGGCGGTCGGAGGCGCGGGGGGCGTCGTCGTCGCGCACCTCACGGTGGGCGGTGGCCGGCAGCTCGAGGTGGCGTTCAGGTCGGTGTCCAAGGGACATCTCGCCCAGGGCGAGGTCAGCGGCGTCCGGATCGCGGGCGCGTCCGGCGGCAGCACGTTCCGGCTGTCCGTCGAGCGCGACCCGGAACGCCAGCACCGGCTCATGTCCGAGGTCGGTCCGATGGAGCTTAGGGCGAGGCACCATCCCGGCGGAGAGGACGATGCCGGCCTCGAGATGGCGCAACGCAAGGCCGAGCAGCATCGAGAGATGCTTCTGCGCAGCCGCGACTCCCTGCATCACACTGCCACGGGCGAGCTGCCCGGCGAGCGCAAGCCGACGTCGACGGTGCTCGCGCGCGAGCGGAGGCGCGCCGACGAGGCGCTCGTCCTACTCACCATGATCGACATCGGCGGGGCGGAGACGCTCCGCCACGTGCAGCGCGTTGAGAAGGAAAACGAGCCCACGCTGCTGCTCGAGCTGCTGTCGATGGGCGCGCGCGACGTCGTCTACACGCGTTCACTCGCAGCGGCCGCACGGCTTATGCGCGCCGTCCAGCAGTGAGTGAGTTCGCCGTCCTAGAGACTGCTGAAGAGGTCGCCGCCAACGCCGCCGCTGAGATTGCCGAGGCGATTCGGGCAGGCTCGCGGACTCTCGTGCTCGCGGGAGGCACCACGCCCCGCCGCTGCTACGAGCTGCTGGCGCGGTTGGACGTGGCGTGGGGCAGGGTGACCGTACTTTTCGGCGACGAACGGTGCGTAGCGCCCGACCACCCGGACAGCAACTACAGGATGGCGAGGGAAGCCCTGCTGGACCACGTCGCGCCGGCGACAGTGCATCGCATACCCGGCGAGCTCGGTCCTGACGAGGCGGCCGCCGCGTATTCACGCGTCGTTGCGGGTCTTGCCCCGCTCGATATCGTGGTTCTCGGCATCGGAGAGGACGGCCACACGGCATCGCTGTTTCCTGGCGATGCGGCTGTCAACGCCAGGGGGTGGGCGGTGGGAATCCGCAATTCGCCAAAACCCCCGCCTGAGCGAGTGACGCTCACGCTGCAGGCGCTGCGCGGCGCGCATCAGGTGCTCATCCTGGCCACCGGCGCCGGCAAAGCGCAGGCGGTATCGATGGCGAAACGGCAGGAGGTGCCATCGGGGATGATTGCGGGCGCACGATGGCTCCTCGATCGGGCGGCGGCAGGTCAGTGAACAGAATCGAGATAGTTCCCTCGATCCTGTCCGCCGACGCCGGCCGCCTGGCCGAACAGGTGCAAGAAGCCGAACGCGCCGGCGCTGACCGCATACAGGTTGACGTCATGGACGGCCACTTCGTGCCGAACCTCACGTTCGGCCCGCTCGTCGTGGAGGCCGTCCGCCGTGTGACCAAGCTCCCAATCGAGGCACACCTGATGGTGTTCAGGCCGGAGCTCTTCATCGAGGCGTTCGTGAAGTCGGGCGCGACGCTGATAGAGGTACAGGTCGAGGCGACGACGTCGCTCTATCGCCTTGTGATGCGGATCAACGAGCTGGGCGCCAAGGCGGGCGTCGCAATCAACCCGGCCACCTCGGTGGAGACGCTGCGAGAGATCCTGCCCTACATCACCACAGTCAACGTGATGACTGTCGAACCGGGCTTTGGCGGCCAGAAGTTCATCCCACACAGCCCTGAGAAGATCCGGCGCCTCCGCGCGATCTCTCCTGATGTCGAGATCGAGGTCGACGGCGGTATCGACGCGTCAACCGCGCCGGTGGTTGTCAAGGCGGGGGCGACCGTGCTGGTCGCCGGCAGCGCCGTGTTCGGTCACAAGCAGGGCATCGCCGCGGGGATCGCGGCCATCCGAAAAGCCGTTGCCTGATCAAGACGCGCTCAAGAGAGCGGCTGCAGACAAGGCGCTGGAGCTCGTCCGTGACGGGATGCTCGTTGGGCTGGGCAGCGGGTCCACCGCGAGGTTTTTCACCGAGGGGGTCGGTCGGCTCGTGGCACGCGGCATGAAGGTAAGGGGCGTGCCGACCTCGAGGGCGACGGCCGAACTTGCCGCCGCGAACGGGATCCCGATCGTCACCGAGCTGCTTGGACCAATCGACCTGTCGGTCGACGGCGCTGACGAGGTGGACCCTTCGCTGAACCTGATCAAGGGGAGGGGAGGGGCGCTCTTTCGAGAGAAAGTCATCGCCGCTGCGTCGAGGAGATTCGTCGTCGTGGTGGATGCGTCCAAGGCTGTGCCTAAGCTCGGAGTCGGGGTGCTGCCGATCGAGGTGCTCCCGTTTCTGTGGAGGAGCACCGCGGTGCGGCTGGCGTCTTTAGGGACGAGCCTGACTGTGCGAGGTGGGGAAGAGGCGCCCTACATCACGGACAACGGCAACCTGATCCTAGACCTAAGGATCGAGGGGGGCATCAGCGACGCTCCGGCGCTCGCGCAGGCGATCAGGGGCACGATTGGGGTGGTCGAGCATGGGCTGTTTATCGGTTTGACGGACACGTGCATCGTGGCCGGACCGGATGGGCCAGAGGTGCTTGGTAAACCATCCGCCGGACCGATCCAGCAACCGAGGCCGAGCTGAGCGAACTCCGTCGATTGCTACAGTGTCGGGCGGACAAGTCCAGGTTTCGCGAGATGGCGGACAGGTTGGGATTTGAACCCAAGACAGCCTTGCGGCTGTACGGCATTTCCAGTGCCGCGCCTTCGACCGGACTCGGCCACCTGTCCGTTGGAGAAAGTCTAGGTTAGGGAATCGGCAGGTATTAGCCTCGACCATCGATGACGTGTACTTCCGCTGACCAGTTTTGAGGTTGGTCACGGAAGCTGGTGTGCATGAACAAGACCCGCACCCTACTCTTCGGATCGCTGGTGGCCGGCGCGATGCTCGTTGGAGTCGTCCTCGGCGCGACAGTGCTGGCGAAATCGTCGCTGACCCCGGCGAACGCCGCAGCGGCAGCTGCTTCGCCAACCCCAACTTTCAAATCGAACGAGGATGCAGCTCACGAGAAGGGCGAGACGGCCGCTCAGGAGGCGGCTGAGAACTCAGGCCAGAGGCCGTTTGGGGCTGGGCATCCGAACGAGAACGCTGCGCACGAAGCCGGCGAGACGGCAGCCCAGGAAGCCGCCGAGAACGCTGCGATCAAGGCAACGCCAACTCCCTAAGGGGCTGTGATCGCGCGGCTCTTGTTGTAGGTGTCGAAGGTCATGGTGAAATTGCCCGACGTACCCGCGTACCCGAGTTTGACCACGTAGCCGTCGTCCTCGCGCACCCATATGTCGTAGGTGCTCTTGGCAGAGGTTGAGCGAGCGTGCCAGACCATGGTCCCGTCGATGATCTCCTCGCCCACGTAGGTAGTGGGCGCCACCGGCGAGTCGGTCGTGCGCTGCGAGGTCCACCGGCCGGTGCCGACGCGGGTGTAGAGCTTCCCACCGATCGTCACTTCCTGGATCTTGAGCACGCCCATGGAGGTGTACGTCTGGACGCGAAGGTTCATCAGAAGGGCCTCGCGTGGAGTGCGCTGGAGGACACCGTCACCCGTGACGGGGTAGTAGCTCGGCTTCTTGATCACCGTGCCGGAGAGGTTGAAGTGAGCGTTCTTCATCGTCGAGTTGTCGAAGGCTGCACGGACTGAGTCTGCAGTGACCGGACTGGGGGTCGGGCCAGGAGTGTCCGCGACAGACGAACCACAGGCGGCGGCCGCGAGCGCAATAACGGCCCCGGCTGTCGCCAGAGTTCGCCGGTAAGAGTCCTGCATGTGATCTGGGATGGCCGTATGGAAGAACGGATTCGAAAGTCGTACCTTGCGCCGGCATGGATCAAGACGAGCTTGTGGGGCCCACCATTTTCGCGAATGCGCTCTTACCATGGTGCTGGACCACGGGGCGGCCTTATTTCGAGTTGCGGAACCAGGCCGGCCTCACTTCAGGAGGCAAATGCCGATGGCTGAGACCGGGCGGGTCGGGATAACGCCTAAGAGCTGGACGGCGCAGCTGCATCGGGGCGTCATGCATCTGGGCAAGCGTTGGTACGTCATCAGCGCGGAGATCGACGAGGCCGGGCGAGCGGGCGGCGTGCGACTGGACGGTCCTTTTGCCGATCATGAGGCTGCCGAGGCCGAGGTCGAGCGTCAGCAGCGAGGCCGC
>VBIU01000026.1 GCA_005880945.1 Chloroflexota bacterium
AGAGGAATGCGTTCAAGACGTTCGACGTCATGCGCTGTATGCGGGAGTCGGCCAGCGCGGCGTCGTAGTTGTCGAGCGCCCAGCTCCAGGACATCGTGCCGGTCGCGAATACCCAGGCGCCGCTCGGAGCCTGGTAGATGGACGAGTTCGAGTGGTTGGCCGCTCCGCCCGAGTCGGTGAACGGCGACCAGGAAAGAAGGGTCCGGTTGGTCGAGACCGGCGCGGGGAAGTTCGAGTCGAATCGATCCATCTCGTAGCCCACGATCCCGTGGACCGTGTCGCCATCCTTGAAGCCCGTGCCCGAGTACACCCAGTGCGAACTGTTGGTCACAACGTAGTCGGCGTTGCTGCTGAAGTCCACCTGGCCGGCGATTGTGAGGCCGGTCAGAGCTTGCCCGGGGCGATTCAACAGCTGGTTGCGCCACTGCACGGTTGTCGTGGGTCCCGATACCGGGTCGATGGCAGCATCCTTGTAGCAGACGACCACGCGGTTCGGCGCGCCCTGGGCGGACGCCTCGAACCTCACCTGCCACCCGAGGACGTCGGCGCCGAAGAACGCCACGTTCACGCCGGCATCGCGGGCCGCCTCGACCGCGTTGTACATCTGGAGCGACCAGTACTCGCCGTGGCCCCCAACGAGGAGTCCCTTTCGATTCAAAAGCGCGCCGCCGTTCGCATGGGTGTCGACGTCGGTGCTGTAGGTCACGTCGTAACCGGACTGCTCGAGCCAGCGCACGAGCTGGACCTCCCAGGTGAGGAACATCGGAGCGCCGCTGGTGCGATAGGGACGGTCGAACGAGACCTTGACCGCGCGCGCGTCACCGGCGACTGTATTCGCGCCGTAGCTGTTGAACGCGTACAGGCTCTTGCCGGTGACCCGGTCGTCCGGATAGTTGTTGTAGGCCTCGTCGGTGGCCACGCTCTGCTGGTAAAGGAACGCGGCCGGCCTTCCGTCCTTGACGACGAACGGAATGTAGTTCTCGTACCCGAGGGCGTTGGTCAGCATCGCAAGGTAGACGCCGCTGGTCCAATCGCCGGGAATCGTGATCGAATAGCTCGGAGTCCACCCGCACGCTATGAGGCCGGTGCCGGCATCAGGCAGGCAGGCCTGCTGCTTGACTCCGGCGAGGCCGCCCACATGAAGGCGCAGGCGACCCCCCATTCCGCCGTACCAGCCGACCCGGTAGACGTCGATGCTGTAGGTCTGCGCCGGGTTGACCGAAACGTAGAGGGTGATCGGCGCGTTCTGAGAGACGCTGGTCGCCGACGCGTATCCCTTGATCTGACCGGCGGTGTCGTCGGCCACAAGCGATCCAAGGCGCCACCCGTTCGAGCCGGCCATCTTGTTTTCTGCGACCACCGGGTTGTCGGCTGCGAGGACTCGAACCGGCACGACAGGATTCGCGGCCGCCAACACCGCTGCCACCAGCAGGACACGCGTGATCCGTCCCCGAATCGTCATCTCATCACCTCTAACCAATCACCCGCCGTACACACACGCCCCCGCTGCCGGCTGCTCAGCCGCGCGAATGTGGCCGTCGTTGACATCACGCGTCCAGATGACGGACACCGAGTAGCTGACGTTGTCGCATTCCGCATCGCCGTCCGGTGTCCCGCGAAAGTTGTATGCGGCCCACCCGGCGATGGTTCCGGTCTTCGTGAACTCGAAGTAGTCCTGGCATCGGTCGGCGCCGACGAAAAGGTCGCCTCCGCCCACGACGACCCAGCTCGGATAGTTGAAGCCGCACTGCGATGCCAGGTCGTTCGGCGGGACATCGGTGTCGACGTAAGGAGTCGGGGCGAGGATCGCCCTCCCGAGAAGGTCCCCGTGCGTCAGGTAGTGATAGATGCGGTTGGACGCGTCGGGCTTATACCAGATGGTGTCATCGGCGGCGTCATAGGCCAGCCCGTCGATCAGGGACGAGAAGCACAGGGTGGTCTTGCAAGCCCCCGGCCGGCCCGCCACCGGGTCGATCGAGAACGCCGCGGTGGCGATGCCCGTGCGGGTCAGCTGATAGATCGACAGGCCATCGGTGCCGGCCGCCCAGAACACCCCGCGGCGGCTGTCGAACGACATCGCATTGATGCCGGCGAAACCGAGTGGATTGAGCGGCGAGGTGATCGGGATGTCGAGGTGGCCGGTGGCTGCCGTGGGCGTGCACGGATTGCCGCAGGGCGCCGGCACGTCGATGCGATGCAGGACGGCTCCGTTTCTCTCTGTGTAGTAGAGGTACTGGCCGTCGAAGGCAACGCCGATCTCGGGAACCGCCCCCTCCGGCGTGATCACGTCGGCGACGGTGTTGCCCGCCGACGCGGAAGCCGGCACGCCGCCAACGAAGGCGAGCGATGCCAGCACGAGCGCGAACGCCGCGAAAACCCGAGAGGTCTTATTCATCTGTCTTCCTTTTCATGAGGTGCACCCGCCGAATGCCGTGTTGGCGGCTGCCACTGCGTCGGACGAGGAATCGAGGGCAAATGGCGTGCTCGTCCAGCTGAACCAGACGACTGCGGTTATCCGTTGGAAATTCGTCGCCAGGCTCTGGGCGGCGTCGAGAATCCACTGCGCCTTGGAAGCGCCGGGAGGATCCCCGGGTGTGGCCTCGGTGCTGCTCCACTCGGCGAGCATCATGGGTTTGGAGGTGAGCGCCGCCAGCCTTCCGTAGACGTTGGTGGCGTTCAGCCCCTGGCTCAGCGAGGCCCAACCGCCGCCGGCAGTACCCCAGTTGAAGACATTGATCGCCGTCCTGTCGACGTATGCGTCGCCAGGGTAGAAGGTCGTCGGATCGATTCCGGCTGGATTCCAGATGTTGACGTTCCATATGAACTGCACGTTGGTCGCCCCCGCTAGCGCGAATCGGTCGTGCACGTGCCGGTAGGCGGCGATGTAGTCCGCTGGAGCGTTGCCGTTGACGCCGTACCCCCACGGGTACCAGTTGCCGTCCATCTCATGCGCGAAGTCCAGCAAGACAGGACCCCCATACGTGTGCAGGCCGTTTGCCCACGAGTCGATGTAGGCGTCGAAATCGCCCGCCGCGATCCTCGGCAGCGGATAGGTGTTGTTCGAAACCGTGTAGGGCGCCGGGCCCCAGGGCTCCCACGTGATCATCGGCGTGGAACCGGCGACGCCGACGGATGTGTAGGCGCGGACGTTGCTCAGCATCCAGGGCTGGTTCGCCGAGAACGTGCCGGCGCCAGGGTCGCCCCACTGGGCGAACCAATGCACGATGCTCGAGTGACGGTTGATCGCGCTGTCGAGGTTCCGGATCGCCGCCATGCTTGGATCCCACGGCGTGCCCGTCTCGTACATGCCGAACTGCACCGAGCAGGGCAGAGTTGCGGCGCGCGCGGGCGAGGGCGATGTCGCCAAAGCCCATACGACCAGGACGACGACCAGCATCAGCGCGCTCGCTCGACGACCTGAGGCGCTGGGGGATCTCATCAGGTGAACCAAAAAATCAAGCCTCCTCGGTTTGGACCTGCGACCGGGTGGAGCCGGCACGCGGTGCCGGGCGCCGGGACCGATGTCGCGGACGGATGTCGGAGAGGACCGTGGTCACGGTCAGGGCCAGGATCTTCAGGTCCAGCCACAACGACCACTCACGCACGTAACGGACGTCCAGCGCCATCATCTCGCGGGCCGAGAGCCTATCCCGGCCCGAGACCTGCCAAAGACCGCTGATGCCCGGCCGGACGACCTCGCGCACGAAGTACCAGGGCGCGTAAGAAGGGCGGTCGTACGGCATCATCGGTCGAGGACCGACCAGGCTCATCTCGCCCTTCAACACGTTGAAAAGCTGAGGCAGCTCATCCAGGCTCGAGCGCCTCAAGTATCGGCCGACTCGGGTCACGCGAGGGTCGAACTCGGTCTTGTAACCGCCCTCCGACGGGCGTTCGTCGAACCAGTCCTTCGCCGCCTTGACGTGAAACGCCTGGCTGCTCCGGTGGCTCATCGTCCGCAGCTTCCAGAGCGTGAACGGCTTCCCCAGATGGCCGATCCGCTGTTGACCGAACAGCGCTGGACCGCGGCTGTCGAGCCGGATGATGACTATGAGCAGAGCGATCAGTGGAGCCGCGACGATAAGCCCGATCGAGCCCAGGATTACGTCGACGGTTCGCTTGAACGGAGTGCGCCGCGGGGAGAGAACCTGCAGGGCAAATGGGAGGCGGGCATCGGAGTCGGTGACGCGAAGGGCGCTCATGCCATCCTCAGCTGCCGACCGCGCAGCCACTCGATCTCTGCTCGCAAGCCTGCTTCCAACGAGGTGGCGGCCTTGAATCCAAGGACCATCAAGGCGCGCGTCACATTGCACACCGGCCCACCGCGATCAGGCTGCGCCGGGTTCTCGGCTACATCGCCCTGCGCCTCGCAGATGCGGATGACCAGTCGGGCGACGTGCCGGGGCGGCCATCCGCGGCCGGTGCCGATGTTGAAGGTCCCGTCCGCCTTCTTCTCGAGCGTGCACAGAATCGCGTCCGCCACGTCGGCCACATAGATTGGATCGAAGAGCGACGCCCCGCGGCCGTCGACGACCGGCCTGCGTCCGGACAGCACGGCGCGGATGAAGTTCGGGATCGCGCGATCGACAGTCTCGCCGGGACCGTAGACGGTCGCCAACCGCAGGATCGCGAAAGCGCGGCGGGTCTGACGAGCCCATTCGCGCAGGCAGTCCTCCTGCTGCAGCTTCACCATCGTGTACGGCGTCGGGATGCCGCCCACCGGACCGTCCTCATCCACCCCAAGCGCCGGCGGCCTGTACACGCGCGCCGAGCTGGCGAGACACACGTGGGAGACCCCGGCCAGCTCGGCCGCGTCGAGCAGGCGGACGGTCTCGAGAAGATTGTCGTTCACGCCCTCGCCGAGGCGCGACCAGAAGCGATCCGTCGAAGGCGGACGGTAGCGCAGGTGGACGAGCGAGTCGCAGCCCTGGAGGATATCGGCCAGGCCGTGGCCGTCCGCCATCAGCGCAAACGGCCGATAGGTCACGTGGCCGCGTTGGATCAGGGATCGCACACTCGATCTCTTCAGCGGCGTCGGTCCGAGCAGATCCACCTGCGCCCCGGCGCCAAGCAGGTGACTGAGCACGTGGGCCCCGATGAACCCTCCGCCACCCGTGACCGCCACCCGGCGGCCGGCTAGACGCTGGCGCTCGCGAACTGCCAGTTTCGCGCCTCCTCTTCTTCAGGGGCCGAGACGCCCCGCAGGGGCGCCGATCGCACCCACTCGATGTAGCGCGAAAGGCCTTCGTCGATCCCGACCGTCGCGCTGAAACCGAGCATCGAACGCGCGCGCTGCACGCCGGCGACGTGCCGACGCACATCTCCCGGGCGATCGGCCTGATGCTCGATCGGCGTTCTTGTGCCGGCCAGCCGCTGAACGAGCTCGGCGATCCGCAGCACGCTCACGTCCTCGCCGCGCGCGATGTTGACGCAGCCCCCGACCAGTGCATCGCACTCGGCGGCCATCAGGATGCCGCGCACCGTGTCGCCCACCCATGTGAAATCGCGCGTTTGAAGTCCGTCCCCGAACACGACCAGCGGCCGGCCCGCCAGCGCGCGCGCGACGAACCTGGGGATGACCTCGCCGCTCGGCCCGTCCGCATGCTCGCGAGGTCCATACACGTTGAAGGGACGCACCACCGTGGTGGGGAATCCGTAGGTGCGGTGAAAGCTCAGGGCGTATGCCTCGCCGGCAAGCTTGGCCGCCGCATACGGAGTCATCGGGTTGAGCGGATGGCTCTCGTCCATCGGGGTGCGTTTCGCGCTCCCGTAGACCTCGGACGACGAGACATAGACGAAGCGCTGCACAGCGCTGTCGCGCGCCGCGAGCAGAAGATTCAGCGTGCCCAGATCGTTGACGAGGTGGCTCGCCATCGGGTCGGGGATGGAAACGCGAAGGCAGACGACAGCGAGATGGAAGATGACGTCGACGTCGCGGACTACCTCATCGAGCGCGCCACGATCGCGGATGTCGGCAGTCACCACCCTGGGCGGCCGGACAGCGGCTGCCAGGTTTTCCCGCTCTCCAACCGAGAAGTCGTCGAGAACTGTGACCTGGTTCGAATGCGAAAGCAGGTCAACCAGATGGCTGCCGACGAAGCCGGCGCCACCGGTGACCAGGACACGCTTCCCGACGATCTTCATCTACTCGAGGTCAGGAGAACAGACGGCTTCGCACTCGAGCAATGGGTGGATTCGCGGTGGGCAAGACGGGTGTCCCGGGCTCCCAGGGACCAAGCGGACGGCGTGTGCCGACCTGCCCAGTCGGTCAGGTCCACAGCGCTGTGGCCGCGATTCCGTTCAGCTCGCTGGCCACTGCGACGCGCTCGTCGTGGGTTACCGCCGGATGGACCGGCACCGAAATCATGTCGCGCGCCGCGCTTTCAGCCACCGGGCAGGGCGCGTTGTGGAGGACGCGGTATGGCGGCTGGAAGTGGACTGGCACCGGGTAGTACACGCCGGTCTCGACACCGCGGGTCCGCAGCTGCGAGCGAACCTCGTCCCGCGACCAGCCGGACGGTACTCGCAGCGTGTACTGGTGATACACGTGTCGATGGTCCGGGTCCACCCGCGGGCGCTCGAACCACCTCGATACGTTGGCGGCGTAATACTCCGCGTTCTGGCGGCGCCTCTCGGTGATGGCGTCGAGCTTCCCAAGCTGCACCAGACCGATCGCGGCCTGCATCTCGGTCAGCCGGAAGTTGTACGCGATCGCGTCGTGCAGATAGGGCTCATCCGCATAGGCCTGGTGCCGCAGCCGGGCGCAGGTGCGCGCCACCTTCGCGTCACTGGTGATCACCATCCCGCCTTCGCCAGTGGTGATGTTCTTGGTGGCGTAAAACGAGTAGACGGCGGTTCCGAATGCGCCGAGCGGGCGGCCGCCGACCGTCGCGCCCACCGCCTGACATGCGTCCTGGATGAGCGCTAACCCCCGCTCCTCTGCCAGCCTGGCGAGCGCCCTCACGTCGCCGGGGTTGCCGTGCAGATGGACGAGGACGATGGCCTTGGTGCGCGATCCGATGAGCCGCGCGGCGGCCTCGCAGCTGAGATTCAAGGTGTCGTCCACGTCGGCGAAGACGGGAGTGGCCCCCGTGTGGGCGATGGCGTTGGCGGTGGCGATGAAGGTGAGCGGGCTCGTGATGACCTCGTCCCCGGGGCCGATGCCGTGGGCGAGCAGGGCCAGGTAAAGGGCGACCGATCCGTTGGCCGTGGCGACGCCGAGCTCGGCGCCCATCGCGAGGGCGAAGGCCCTCTCGAATGCGCGAGTGCGCTCGCCCTGGGTGAGCACGCCAGAGCGCAGCACCTCGAGCACCGCGGATTCCTCTTCGGCGCCGAGCTGTGGGCGGGCGATCGGGATCAGCGCTCGAGGGACCGACTCTGTCGCTGAACGCCGAGCTATTGCCAGCCTCGATCTCCTTGCCGCGAGAAAACCAGAGTCCCCTCAGAGGGGCAATGGGTCGATTGTTTCGCCGAAGAGGTCCGGTCCCGTTCGTGATGGGACAACAGCCCGCAGGGCTCCGCTTTCGGCCACTACCCGAGTTGGGCCTCCGCCCCTACGGTGGTGACTGGATGGACAGCGTCGCCGCCATCGTCGTCACCTACAACCGCAAAGAGCTCCTGGGTAGCTGCCTGCATGCGATCCTGGCCCAAACGCGATCCTGCGATCGGGTGTTCGTCATCGACAACGCATCGACAGACGGCACTCCAGATTTCCTCTTCGAGCACGGATTCCTCGACGGCCCGGTCGAGCTCGTGACGCTGCCCCAAAACACCGGCAGCGCCGGCGGATTCCACGAGGGGATGAGGCGAGCCCATGAGGCGGGCTTCGAGTGGCTCTGGCTCATGGACGACGACGGCCGGCCGGCGCCCACCTGCCTGGAGCACCTGCTGTCCAGCCACGCGACCCTGGACGTGATCGGGCCGGTGGTGGTCCGAGACGACGACCCCTCCCGCCTCACCTGGAAGCTGCGCAAAGCAGGGCGGGGCGGCTGGTTTGTTCCTTTTCGTTCGATCCGCGATTACCGGGAGCTGCTCGAAGAAGCGCGCGATGGCGTGTACCTCGGGTTCGCGACCCTGTTCAACGGCGTGCTCATCAACAGGCGCGTCCCCGAAGCGATCGGCTACGTGCTGGCAGACCTATTCATCTGGGGCGACGAGAACGAGTACATGCTGCGCTGCAAGGCGGCGTCATTTCGCGTTGGGATGCGGGTCGATGCATTCCACATCCATCCCTTCGTCAGGCCGCGGCACTCCAGCCGTTGGAAGTTCTACTACCTCTACCGCAACACGATGTACATGCACTGGAAGTACGCGCGGATCACGCAGCCCCCCTGGTTGAGGCCCCTCTACCCGCTCTATATGACGGCGAGGCTGTTGACCGACCTGCCGTCACTATCTCCCCCGTACCTGCTCGCGCTCCTGCGCGGCGCACGGCGGGCGCTGGGCGGGAAATTGGTCGGGTTCGACCAGGCGCAGGTCGCCGTCCCCCTGAGGTCGCTATGAGCAGGCGGACCGAAAACGGACACCGGGCGGGGCCCCGCGCCACGATCGTGGTCCCGACGATCCGCGAACCCGGCATCCGGTACTTCCTCGAACGGTGGGAGGACGAGTTCACCGGCCATCGGGTGATCGTCGTCGAGGACAACCCTGAGCCGACCTTCAAGCTGCCCGGCTGGGTGGAGCACTACTGCTGGGCGCACATCGACCGGGCGCTTGGCGATCGGGCGTGGATAATTCCGCGCCGGTCGGATTGCGTGCGGTCGTTTGGCTACTACCTGGCGGCCCAAGCGCCGTGCGACTTCGTCTTGACCCTCGACGACGACTGCTATCCGGAGGCCGGCTACCAGCCGTCCTTCCTGCAGCTCGTCCAGACGGCCCTCGACACCACCTGGGACGACGATCGATGGTGGAACACGCTCGACGGCCCGGTCATCCCACGGGGTTATCCATACGACATCCGGAAGCGAAAGCTGCGCACGGCTGTGCATCACGGACTGTGGTCCAACGTTGCCGATCTCGACGCAAGGACCCAGCTGCGCCTCCCAGACTTTCGCCTCGAGCCGGCAACCGCGGTGCAGCGCGTGCCGCACGGCCGCTTCTTTCCGATGTGCGGCATGAACCTGGCGTTCCGCCCGGCGATGATTCCCGCCCTCTACTTCCTCCTCATGGGTCGGCATCGGGACGGAAGCCCGTGGCCCTTTGACAGGTTTGGCGACATCTGGGCGGGCGTGATAGTGAAGAGGATCGCCGACCACCTTGGCTTTGCGATCAGCTCAGGCGCTCCCTCGGTCCTGCACTCGCGTGCGTCGAACCCCGAGGTGAACCTGCAGAAGGAAACTCCCGGATACCCCGTCAACGAGATCCTCTGGCGAAGGGTCGATGCGATCGGCCTGTCGGCGGAGACGGTGGCCGGCTGCTACCAGCAGATCGCCGAAGCCCTCGAGATGGACGGTGAGTACTGGCGGACCCTCAAGCACGCGATGCAGACCTGGGCTTCGCTGTTCACGTCCGCCGCGCGCGTGGAGTCCGCCTCCGTCAGGCCGCGCTTGCGAGTGGCGGGCGAGCGGTAAGAGCCCGCGGGGCCATTGCGGCTGCCGCCTGCGCAGCCCCGGCGCCGAGTAGGCCCGCGAGCATCGCAAACTCCTGTGACACGCCGGCAAAGAACATGTACTCGGCGGTGATCCCCACCAACGGGAAGAAGACAACCATCGCAAGCGAGGTCGCGCCAAGGCTCCGGAGCATCGGGTCCGGGCTGCCTCGCTGGCTCCAACCGAGGATCCCGATCGCGATCAACATGATCGCCAGCAGCGTGATGCCGACGACGCCAGCCCGGAAGCCTTCGCGGAGATACTCGTTGTCGACGAAGTTCGTGAGTGGTGTCGGCACGTCACCGGGGATCACGGTGCCGCTGCCCAGCCACATGTGGTCGGCCAGCGCGGGCACGAAGAACGCCTCCCACACACGCATCCTGTAAGCGAACGTGGTCGGGATCGCGAGATCCTGGCCCACGCCGTTGAGAACGCCCTGCACGGCGCCACGGCCGCTCACAGCCGGCCAGAAGATGACCAGCGCAACGGCCAGCGCCAGGACGGTCATCCCGAGCTGAGCAGGCATGTGGCGCCCAAACCACATGACGAGCGCGATCAGCAGTGGCAGCACCAGCAGCGGGGCCCACGTCAGGCTCGCGACCAGGCCCGCCAGGTTGACCGCCATCACCAGGCTGAGCCAGAGTTTCGGGAAAGCCGGGTGGCGCATCGTGGACAAGGCGAGGGCCAGGATGAAGTTGATGGTCTCGAAGGCCCCCACCGCGCTGTAGTGCCCGAGGGTCGACGTCGGCCGGTAGCCCGGGTCCCAGCTCGTCTGAATGTTCGCCAGCGGCGGGTAATAAATCGCGACGAAGTCCCGAGCGCCGGGCAGGTTCGCCAGCTGGGCGGCGGCCAGCAGCCCGACGACGATGCTCGCCAGCATCGTGAGGTTGAGGATGGCCTGCACGTCGCGGCCGGACAGATCGACACGCGAGAAGATCACGTAGACCAGCAGAAATTGAAGCGGTGATAGAACAGCACGCAGCGTGTCGACATTGAACAGATAGGGCGACTGTGAAACCAACAGGACCAGGAAGGAGATGACGACCACGCCGACCGTGTAGCCGCCGACCGCCAGGTCCAGCTGGTTGAGCGGCCGGCGTCGCGGCTGCGGTAGGTGATGGACCATGAGGCCCGCCATCAATAGAAGAAGGATCGCCTCGTTGGGCTTCAAGAGGGGAATAACAGTGCCGCGCCCTAGCCCGGTCGTCAGGGGAATCGAGAGAGCGAAGATGGCGCAGCCGGCGGCCGGCCTCCATGCGGTGATCGCGAGGAATCCCAGCGCCGCGATCACACCGAGGGCTGCCGGGTAATAGGCGAAGGCTTGATGAAGGGCGTCGCTCATGTTCGGGCGGCTCCTGCAGCGGCCGCAGCCGGCGACTCCTGCGCCCGGGCCTGGCGCGCGATGACCAATGGATCGAGATGCCTGGCTTTCAGTGCCCCGTAGAGGCCGAACGCGACAAGCGACTCCGAAGCCACCACGGCGATCGCCATCCCCACATGGAGGTAATGCGGGACCAGGATGACGGCGAGGGTGACGTTCAGGATGCAGGCGGAGAAGATCACGGCGTTGACGAGGCGGTCCAGGCCGAGCGCGAGCATCCACTGGATTCCCAGCACGTTGCTCAACGCGATCAGAGGCGGGAGCAACGAGAGGATCCTCAGAACGATGACGGCGCTCTCGAAACCTGGCCCGAGCACCAAGCGCACGAGGATGGGTGCCGCCACGAAGATGCCCAGACCCATCACGACCCCGGCCGTCCCCAGCACGAACAGGCTGGTGCGGGCGAGCTTTGCCGCCTCTGCCCGAGCCTCAGACGCCATGTGGCTGATGCGTGGATAGATCGCCTGCGTGATCGGAAACAGCATCGTTGCGAAGGACTTGCTGATCTTCTCCGCGCCGACGTAATAGCCGACCACGGTCGGCGTGGCGAACAGGCCGAGGATGAAAGCGTTGCCGACCGTGTAGAAGCTGAGCGCTCCCTGGTAGAGAAACGTCGACCAGCCGAGCCGCAGCGTTCGCAACACCAGCCGGCCGGTCGGCATGCCGAACCGGACCTCCCGGTAGGCGACAGCGAGCTCGACGGCGACGGCGGCGGCGAACAGCCCGCCCTGGAGGGCGAGCACCTTCCAGGTGTCCGCCGGCGAGCGCACCAGCAGCACGATGCCGGCCAGCGAGAGAGCGCGCGCCGCGGTCTCCCATCGGGCGACGAACGTCATCCGCTCGAGGCCCTGGTAGAACCAGCTCAGGCTGTAGGACAGCGATACGGCCCACAGCAGGGCAGGCCACAAGAGGTCCAGGTTCCGGTGGATCGGAGCCACCAGAAAGCTCAGCGGAAGTACGACCAGGATCGACAGCACGGTCAGCACGACCTTGGCGCCGAGCACGCCGGCGAGGAGCTCGGCCAGCTGCAGGGGCTCGTCGCGATGGCGGGCGACTTCGCGAGTCGCCGAAAAGTTGAACCCATAGGTCACGACCAGGTAGACGTAGCTCGCGAAGGCCTGCATGAAGGCGAGGCTGCCCCAGCTGTGCGGCCCAAGCATGCGGGCGAGGAACACGATGGTCGCGATCGGCAGCAGATAGTTGCCGAGCTGCAGGACGTACAACCCGATGGCGTTTCGCACCACGCCGTTCTCCAAGAGCCGAGTGCTCCGCTCCCGCAGCCGAGCCATGCTCGTCAGCGCTTGACGAGGATTCCGGCAGCGACGTCGACGCCCGCCTGTCGCAGCAGGTCCGCTGTCCGGCGTGCCTCGCCAAAGCGGGTCACACCGCGAGTGGCCACCAGCGCCGCATGCGGGCTCGTACGTCCCAGCATGACCGCCGCCGGGCTGATGTCCGGCGACGGCACGGCGACCAATGCGAGATCGTCTCGCGCGCCGTCGGAGCCGCGGATCCTTCGGACCTCCGCCACCGCCGCGGCCGTCGCCGCTCCGTTGCCATGAGGCATGCTGATCTTCGTCAACCCCGCCACCTCAGATCGCGCCAACTTGGGCGATCCTGTCGAAGCGCGATCGAACTCGACGACCTCCGCGCGGCGGCCCGCACCGGCGGCCGCCTCGCCAAGGCCCGCGGCCACGTGATCGCTGTCATCCCGCCGCGAGGCGGCCACGACGAGAAGGGTGCGCGCGCCAGGTGATCGGGCGAGCACGTGGCCGAGCGCCAGGGCGTAGCTTCCCGACCATGGGTGGCCGCGTCGTTCGGGCTCGGTCACGAAGGCGTGGGGAATCGCCGCCGCTTTCGCCAGGGCTTCGGGGCTGAAGATCCTGTCGTCGAACCGCTCGATCAGAAGGGCAAGGAACACGCCTAGGCACAGCCCCGCCACGAGGGCGGCGCTCACATACAGCAGCGGGTTGGGGGACTCGGCCTTGGTCGCAGGCAGGGCTTTCTGAATGATCGTCGCGACGTTCGTCAGACGATCCTGACGCTCGTTGATATCGAGCAGGCGGGCCAGCGTCTGGGCGTAGGCATTCTGCAAACGGATAAGGGCCGCCTGGTGGGCGGCCGCTTTGGAGCTTCCGGCGTGTGACTGGCTGAGGGCTTTCTGCTCCGCGTTCATAGAGGCAGCGAGCTCAGTCAGCTCCTTGTTGAGGTTGTCACGCGCCGGCTGGTTGAGCCGGATCACCTCTTCGGCGTCCTGGTCGATGACGGCCTGGGCGACAGCATTGGCAAGCGCCGCCGCCGCCTCAGGCGTGCTTCCTTTGGCCGTCACCGCCAGCTCGCTCGTGCCCCGGAAGACGCTTGCCGTCACCTTCTTGCCGAGCGTGTTCTCGGGCGCTGTCATGTCGTCGGCAGTGCAGGCGATGCCGGGTGACTTGCAGGCCTCGAGCAGGGTCGGCCGGCTCGTCGCCGACACTATGAAATCGTGCTGGAGCAGGTCCCCTGCGGCGATGCCTGCGTCGAAGTCGGTGGCTGTGCGGGCGGTGTCGAGGTAGATGATGGCGGTCGCGTCGTAGGTTTTCGGCAGTAACACCGAGAGCGCGGCGGCGATGATGAGACAGATGACGGTGATGGCCAGCACCACCCGACGCCGGCGCAGCAGGCCGTCGACAAGGTTGAACGGCGGCCGGTCGTCCACCGCCTATGACTCCAATGCGAGGGGCTCGCCATGCGGCAGCGGTCCAGTCGGGCGCGCGACTGGACCCATCCCAGCGGATGATCGACGCATAAACCGAGCG
>VBIU01000027.1 GCA_005880945.1 Chloroflexota bacterium
CCAAGGCTCACCGGGTTCTTCGGCTTTGCCGGCGGGCCGCTTGGTGGGCGGATCGACCCCACCGGGAAGTTCCTGTATTTCACGATCACGCTCTCGGCGACGTTCCCAGGAGAGGCGGTCGTGTACCGGCTGCGTCTCGTCAACCACCCAACTGCGTCAGACCTCGAGGTCGTGCACCGCTTCCCGGTCGTTCCCGGCCAGCAGCTCCCCCAGGCTGCAGGTCTGGCCTTTGCCGAGTCAGGCAACATCTACGTGGGCCTCATCGGTACCAACCAGATTGCGGTCCTGGATCCGGCTGGCAACGAGATTCGGCGAATCTCCAGCCCTCTCTTCGACTCGCCGTGGGGACTCGCCTTCATGGGCCAGTCGCTGCTTGTGACCAACGCGAGCATCGAACCCTTCGAAGCCCCCGATCACTGGAAGGTTCTGAAGGTCTTCGTGGGGGAGAGTGGACTGCCTCTCAACAGGCCGAGGACCTCTGGAGAGGACGACGACAGTCAGTCTTAGAACCGGCGAGGGGTGAGGCTGAGGAGTCTCGGCCTCACCCTGGTCTTCAGCTGACGATCTTCGTTGGCTCGCGCGTGGCAAGTGCGTCGAGAGCGACGAGTCCGGCGCCGACGACGCCTGCCGCAGTACCGAGGTGAGCGGTCACCACAGAGGCGCTGATTGGTTGGATGACACAATCCGCCGCTGCCGATCGAACGGCCTCTGTAAACACATCGCCGAGCGCGAGGGCGGCCCCGCCACCGAGGACGATCACATCCGGATCGATCGTGTTGGCGACTCCACCGAGCACTCGGCCCAACGCTGCGCCTGCAGCCGCTGTGGCTCGCCGGGCGCACTCTCGCATTGGCTCCTCTGACGAGATCATGGCATTGACGACATCGAGCAATACAACGTGCGAATCCCTGCGGCGCGCGCATTTGGCGAATGACGCCGCGATGGCCGGTCCGCTGGCGTAGGCCTCGACGCAACCGCGCCGACCGCATGAACATCGGGCGCCTTCAGTGCGGAAGGGGATGTGCCCAAGCGCACCCGCCATGCCATGCGCTCCTTCGAAGAGCCGTCCGTCGACAGTGATCGCGCCACCGATCCCGGTCCCAACAGCCACTGAAAGGCACACATGCCGACCGCTTCCAGCACCTAAACGTCCCTCGGCGATGCCCATCGAATGCACATCGTTCAGGACAACGGCCGGCAATCCGATCGCGCGCTCGAATTCCGACCGAAGATCCAGTCCGCTCCATCTGGGCAGCAGGTCGGTGGCAACGACCACCCGTCCGGTGGACTGTTCAAACCATCCGCCAGACGCGATGCCGATCGCCGATGGTTTCGGGACGTCTGATTCGGCGATCACGCTCCTCAGCAGCCCGATCGAGCGGCTCAACACCTCCGTGGCTCCATTGACCGCGTCAGTCGCGACAACTCGAACATCGCCGACGAGACCGTCTCGAGCCACGATTGCCGCAGCAATCTTCGTGCCGCCGATGTCGATCGCTGCCGCGGTGGCCACTCTTACATCAGGCCGATGTGCGGGGTGATCGCGATTTCGAACACACGCTTCCACGGCAGCCTGGGCGCCTCAATGCTCAGCCCAGACACATGGCACTCTGACGGTCCGTTCGCGATTCCCGTCGTTTCCAGAAGCCGGGCGAGCGCCTCCACGTAGGGAGCTATGCGTCGACCCAGACGGTTTTCGATCTCCGAAACGACGTGATCCGGAAGTCGCTCAAATGTCGGCGCGAGGCCGAGGGCCGGCATATCGTCAAGCAATATCTCTGATCGGACGATTCCCTGGAAGGCATAGTCGTCTAAGAGATGGATTGCGAGGAGGGCGATATGTGCGGAGAGCAGCTCCATTGGCTGCTCCTTGAGGAGGGTGAGCGCGCGAACAACACCCTGCGCGAGAGCGCTGCCGAGGCTGTTGCCTGCTGTGTTCCAGCCGGCGTAAGCGCCGAGACGGGCCAGTGGCACGCGCGCCAGAAGCTGGTCGGCGAATGCCAGGTCCGCTCCGTTGACAAACGCCACGTCGACAATCGCCACGTTTCTGCCGGCGCTGACATCGACTTCGATCTTTTTCGAGAGCTCTACGACATTTTTCCGAGCTGTTTCCATCTCGCGCTGAACCATACGCAGCGATTGCGAATTAATGCTGTTTCTGGTGCCCACCGCGACACGATCCGGCTCACGTGCGACAAGTTGAAGCCATCCCTCGGCCTGCTCTTCGCCGGGTGTGTTGACAGCCAGGATCAGGTCGGCTCCGTCGGGCGATGAAGTCATATTTCCGCCGAGCGGGCCGAGGTGCGCTTTGACTAGATCTTCGAACGGGCGATCCTCGTACGCCGTCACGGCAGCCGGCCCGCGCGGGCCCGAGTAGCGTGCAAACACTTTCGGCTGCAGCTTCGCGGTCCGACATGCATAGGCAGCGATGAGCAGACCCGCCAGTTCGTCCGCTCCCGGATAGACAATGGCTCGATCAGAGAGCCGGCGCCGCGCGATGAGCGCGCGCAACAATCGCGACTCGGCGATGTTCCATCCGTAAGGAGCGGTGTCGTCCTGCCCAATCACGACGTAGGTGAGTAGCCCGCTCTCGGCCCAATCGAGCATGAGGCGATTGACCGCATGATTCCGAGCGCGGCCGGCCCGATAGTCGGCAATTACGGCGCTCGGAATCGAGTCGATCAGCTCTTGTCGCTCAGCTACCTCGGCTTCGTTCGCGTCACCCGCGTTCGCTTTGTCATCGAGATACGAGAGCCGAAACAGGTCTCGTCCGTAGTCGGCGCAGTACGCCTTCTCCTCCTCAGCCGAGTTGCTTCGGTTGACTCGCATGAGAATGTTGAACGCATAGATCGGTAGAGCTGGCCGCTCCGCTCGAAGGACGCGCAAGGGTTCCAATGAATCAGTCACTTCAACCAGGGGCGCGCTGCTCTGACGTGACGGAATCAGGCCGCCGTACCCGAGGGTGTCCACCGCTATGACGAGGGCTTCGGCGGAATTGCTCTCATCGATCAGCCATGCCGAGATTTGCCCACGATCGGCTTTCTGAAATGGACTGCCCAACCACTCTCGAGGCGGTCTGCTTACTTCGATTCCGGCGGCCCGTCCGAGCCACCACGGATGGTCGTAATTGACAGGCCTGTCGTCGAGTGGCAGTAGGCTGAGCCGGCTCACGGCGCGCGAAGCGCAGCCACGAATCGTGCTGTGATCCATTCAGGCTGCGTGATTGCGTGGCCGATAACCACTGCATATGCCCCCAGGGCGATCGCCTGGGCAGCCTGCTTTGGGGTCGAGATTCGTCCTTCGGCCACCAGAGGTATGTGCAGCTTCGGCGCCAGCCGTGCCACCAGCTCTAGGTCAGGGCCGTCGCTGGAGAGGTTGCTGTCGATGTATCCGGCAAGCGTTGTGGCGACGAGGTCTGCGCCGGCCGCCTCGGCCATCATGCCTTCCTCGAAAGTGGAGACGTCTGCCATCAGCGGCAAACCGGTTTCGCTTCGAACTCGCGCTATCCAGTCGGCTGCAGCCAATCCATCGGTGCGAGCTCGATCGGTCGCGTCGAACGCGATGATCGACGCGCCGGCTGCCGCGACCGCCTGGGCATGCTCGATCTCCGGCGTGATCCGGACGCCGAGGCCAGGCACGTCCACCTTCCAGATGCCGATGATGGGGAGCTCGACGGCCGCGTGAATTGCCTCGATGTCATCCGGGCCATTAGCCCGGATCGCTGCCGCTCCGCCCAGCGCGGCGGCTCGAGCCATGGCCGCCATGAAGGGCGAACCGTGGAGAGGATCTCGTGAGCCGGCTTGACACGAAACAATCAGACCACCGGCGAATCTTGAGATCGGATCGTCCCTGACCCTGCCTGCCGCCCGGTTCAAGGCTTGGCCTCCCTATCGTTCCCTGGCCCAAGTGAGTCATTGACACCCACCAACGGCCCGCCTAGTATAGGCGTCAAGACGTCATTACTACCTGATTCGTTAGGAGGATAAGGGAATGAGAACCGCCAGGCTGACACCGCTATGGGCGGTCATCGCAGCCGGTTCCATAGCGCTTGGGGGATGTTCGAGTGGCACGAGCTCGGGCGCGACAGTAACCATCAACTTCCCTTACCTTTGGGGCGGCCCCGAGGCACAGGCGCTCGAGAAGGTGGTCAGCGACTTCAACGCGAGCCAGAGCGGGATCGTCGTCAAGGGTGTCTCGTCACCGGACTTCCAAAAGCAGCTCGCCGAGATGTCTGGGGCCAATGGCTTCGATGTTTCCGACAACTTCGGCTCGACCGTTGGATCGTGGGCTTCAAAGGGCATTCTCGAACCACTAGACAGTTACATGCAGGCGGAAAACTACGGCACCGGCGATTTTGTGCCCACGGCGCTCCAGTCCAACCAGTATCAGGGCAAGACCTATGCCATGCCGATTGCGGTGCACACCTTGTTACTGATGTACAACAAGAAGCTCTTCTCCGACGCGGGCATTGCGGCCGGACCCACGACGATGAGCGACCTCCAGGCTGACATCACGAAGCTGACGAAGGTCGACTCCTCGGGCAACATCACTCAATTCGGCATGCGATCGCCCGACTACACCACCCTGGCCTACGCGTTCGGCGGCAAATGGTATGACGATTCGGGCAAGCCGACGCCGGACGATTCGGGGAACCTGGCAGCGCTCCACTTCTGGGTCGACAATGTGGTCAAGAAGTACGGCGCCGACAAGATCAAGAAATTCGAATCGGGTTATGGCGAGTATGCCTCCGCCCAGAATCCCTTCTACACGGGGAAGGTCGCTATGACCCTAGATGGCGAATGGCAGCCCGTCTTCATCAAGGAGTACGCTCCAACACTCGACTGGGGAGTTGTTGCGATTCCCTATCCTGACGCCCAGTCGAATCTGGCCGGAGCGACACAGCTGACGAGCAGCATGTTCTTCATTCCGAAGAACGCACCGCATAAGCAGCAGGCGTGGACGTTCCTCAAATATCTGGTCAGTCCAGCCGCGATGACCCAGTTCACCCGCGCCCTGGGCAACCTGCCGGCCCGGACGTCCATCCTCGGCAGCCCGCTGTACAACGACTTGCCTCAGTTCTCAGTTTGGCTCAATTCACTCAAGAGCCCCAACCTGAGGATCTTCGCGAGCGAGCCGTCGACCGCGCAGTACCAGAAAGATCTCACCGACGAGTTCCAACGCATTGCGAATCTTCAGGACACTCCTGAGGCAGGGATGGCGAAAGTCAAGGCCAAAGCAGCGAGCTACGGCTCGTAGGATCAAGTAGGACCCCGGCGCTGGGTCCAAAGAGCGCGGAGAGGCAGCAGAGACCCGAAGAGGAGGTTTGATGGCGCACCGCTCGGTGTCCCGAGGCCTCCTCTTCGCTTCGCCCTGGATCATTGGCTTCCTAGTTTTCCAACTGGTCCCCATCCTCGCCTCGGCTTACTACAGCCTCACCAACTTCAACCTGTTCCAGGATCCCCAGTTCGTCGGTTTGCACAACTACCAGCGCATGGCCTCTGACGAGCTGTTCTGGAAGAGTCTGTTCAACACCGTTTACTTGACTGTGGTGGGCGTTCCCATCTCCCTGGCAGCTGCCCTTGTGGCGGCGCTGGCGCTGAACATGCGCGTGCCCGGTCAATGGTTCTTTCGAACCATCGTCTTCCTGCCCACCGTCGTCCCGGTAGTGGCAGCGACGTACATCTGGCGCTGGCTCCTGAACGCCCAGTACGGCTATGTGAACGAGGCCCTCGGTACGTTTCATCTTGGCCAACCGCTGTGGCTTGACGACGCTATCTGGACAAAACCAGCCCTGATCCTGATGAGCCTCTGGGTGACAGGCTCAGCGATGATCGTCTTTCTGGCCGCATTGAAGGATGTGCCGGAGGTCTATTACGAGGCGGCCACCGTGGACGGTGCGGGAGCCTGGTCAAAGTTCCGCCATGTGACGTTGCCGCTCATCTCACCGGTGATCCTCTTCGAGACGATCATCGCCGGGATCTTCACGTTGCAGTACTTCACCCAGGCCTACCTGCTCAGTCAAACCCGATTCAACGGAGCCTCGGGGGGTCCAGACAACTCGCTCTTGGTCTACGGCCTCTATCTGTTCCAGCAGGCATTCGTCAATCTCAATATGGGATACGCGTCTGCGATGGCGTGGGTGCTGTTGTTCGTCGCGCTGATCGGCACTCTTGTGCTCCTCCGGTTATCCAGAGATCGAGTTTTCTATGCAGGCGACTGAAGTCTCGGCGCAGGCGACTGAAGTCTCGGCGATCAGCCTCCGGCGCCCCAACGGCATCTGGCGGAACGTGCGGCAGCCGCACCTCCGGCTGGCCTCCGGGCTTGCATTTCGGTACATCGTTCTCGTCTGCATAGCTGCGCTGTATCTCTTTCCCTTTGCCGTAGTACTGACGACATCACTCAAGCCGACGAGTGAGATCTTCAGCCTTCCGCCACGACTCGGCTCCGACCACTGGACGCTGGACAACTATCGGGCTGCACTTGAGGCGATGCCGTTCTGGCGCTATCTGCTGAACACAGCGTTCATCTCGACCGTGACTGTCATCGGTCAGCTGTTCTCGAGCTCGATCGTCGCCTACTCATTGGCGAAGATTCGTTGGCGCGGTCGAGATGCGCTTCTAATTCTTATCGTCGCCACGATGATGTTGCCGCCCCAAGTGACAATGATCCCTGTCTACATCGGCTGGAACAAGATCGGGCTCACAGGATCCTATGTCCCACTGCTCGTTCCTCAATTCTTCGGTAACGCCTTCTTCATCTTCATGCTCCGCCAATTCTTCCGCGGCATTCCGGAGGAGTTGATCGATGCTGCACGGCTGGACGGCGCCACGGAGCTGCGTATCTATCGCAGCATTGTTCTGCCGCTGGCGCGACCCGCCCTGGTCGCGCTCTCAATCTTCGCCTTCATGTGGGCGTGGACCGACTTCCTTTTGCCACTGATCTACATCAACGACCCGCAGCAGTACACGTTGTCAATTGGCCTCTACAGCTTCTTCTCGGAGCACGGGGTTGCGTGGGGCGCCCTCATGGCGGCAGCCACCCTGATGAGCATGCCGCTTGTCGCGGTCTTTCTATTTGGCCAGCGCCAATTCCTGCGAGGAATTGCACTTACCGGGATCAAGTAGCCGGCTGAACTAACCGAGCGAGACTTCCAGTTGAGGTTGGCGCAACCGTACGCGGCTCGCTGACTTGCCGTCCCCCACCTCTATGTAGTACTGGCTGGAGTCACCACGAACCCGCGAAATTGTGTGCTCGATCGGTTGACCCTTAACGTCGAACGACGTGATCGTTGCCTGGATCGACGGGCTCCCCTTCAACGTTCCAAGGAGCTGGGCATCGTCTCGATTGAGGAGCACCGGTTCAAGCGCCTCTCTGAGTTGAACAATCTGAACTCCATAGCGCTCGCGCAATGCCTGATAGAGAGAAGACGTCTCCAGATCGAGGTCCTGGATGCCTGGAAAGCGGTTGGTCGAGATATGCATCGTCTCGACCATGACGGGAATCTCATCCGCGAGGCGGAGTCGGACGACCCGAAGCACTGTGGCATCGTTTTTGAGCTGGAGCTCGGCTGCCACGGTGGCATCCAGCTCCTGAGCGCTGTGAAGACTGCGCTCCAGGACCCGAGTTGACGCATGCCTGCCCTGGCTGGCCATTTTTTCCGTGAAGCCGAGCACGGTTCCGAGCTGCTGGCGGACCTTCGGCTGTGCGACGAAGGTCCCCACCCCTCGTCGGACAACAAGCAGCCCGTCACGGATGAGGTCCTGGGTCGCTTGTCGGAGCGTGGGTCTGCTTACGCCGTATCTCTCGCAAAGCTCGGCCTCAGATGGAAGGCCTTCGCCCGGCCGAAGTTCGCCTTGTTCGATCCGGCGCGTGAGGTCTCGTTTGATCTGCCGGTAGAGGGCGACGCCACCCTGCGAATCGACGGCAGCCTCCGGCCAAGGATTTCCGCCGCTCGTCATCTCGAGTTCCCCATCCTTACCAGTCTGGCAGGTTGTCAGGGCGTATTGACGTCTTTAACACCCGACCAGCCGGCTCCCTGCGTTCCGTCGGCGTTCTTGACAGAGTCGATCAGCGCCTCGCCCACACGAGAATCACGGCCCGATCCCGCTGACGGCGGTCAGCGCAACCGCACGGAAACCGGCCGCCGGCGCCCCGCCGATTCGACCACCGCGCTCACCAAAGCCAGAGTGCCCAGATTGTCGCGGCCGGAGCTCTGCGGTTCGCGGTGATTCCTTATCGCGTCCGCGAACTCGGCGAGGGTAGCCCAGCGGTCGACTCGTTTCATCGCAGGGGTGGCCACTGTCGTCGGGGCTTGACCGCGCCTCTGCACGATCACCACCTCGGCCGGGCCGCTGTCCTCGCCCCGGCTGGTCCACAAGATCTCACCGCCCTCGAACTCCATCCTCCATTCACCTGCCCACGGCGTGGTCGGGCCGGCGCTGATCCAGCTGCCTCGATAGCTCACGACCAGCCCACCCTCGAAGACGATCGACGCCACAGCGGTTGGCGGTCCGCTGAAGGCGCTCCAGTGCGGATTCCAGGAATAACAGGAGGCGCTCGTGGCTTCCTTGCCCAGAATCAGGCGCAGGAGGTCGAAGTGGTGAATCGACATGTCGATCAGCAGCGGCTGCTCGTCCGCGTGGTGGGCGCTCGGTCCGTCCGGGCCGACGGGTGAGTAGCGGCGGAAATCGATCCAGATCTGGCCGAGGTCGCCGAGGGCCCTCTCCCTGACCAGGCGCGCAACCTCCCTGACGGCCGGGAAGAAGCGATAGTTCTGACTCACCATCAGCACCAGCTTCCGCCTGGCGGCGAGCTCGACCAGCCTGCGCGCGTCCGCCACGCGGCGCGCGAATGGTTTCTCGACCAGCACGTGCTTCCCCGACTCGAGCGCCGCCCGCACGACGGGGACGTGTCCGGGGAGCAGGGTCGTGACGAGGACCGCGTCAGGTTTCGTCGCCTCGATGGCCGCCTCGAGCGACGTGAAGCAGCGGTCGGCGGGAATGCCGACCTGCGACCTGGCGAGAGCCAGCGCCTCGGGGCGGAGGTCTACGCACGCGACGAGCTTCACCGTCCTCACGCCAGGGATGACACGCCAAGCCCAGTCGCGACCCCAGCCGCCCATGCCCACCTGAAGGAGGCGCAGCGCACGCCGGCTCGCCCGAGGTTCGCCCATCGACCTGATTCCTATCATGCGAGCGGCACCAGCTGCTGCGGGCTCCGTCGACTCGCGAGCCTCGGCAGGGCGGCGCCTAGTTGTAGTCGGGCGCGCTGATCCGCGGGTAGTACTGTTCGGCGAAGATCACGTAGCGCTGGGTGGCGAACGCTCCCGCCCAGAGCGGCCAGCACGTCGTCAGCACCAGGTGGAAGCCGGGCGCTCTGGAAACCACGACGGTCCTGTCGTCGGGGTTCACGATCTTGCTTCCTGTCACTCGATACTTGAAGACGCCGTACCGGGTTTCGATGTCGATCTCGTCCCGGAGCTTGAGTTGCGGGAAATTGATCCAGTACACGTTGTGGGCGGCCACCCCGACCGTCCCCTGATCCCCGGGCCAAACCGTCCCCGGATAGTGGCCCGGGCCGGAGTAGAGGACGGTAGTGTCGACTCCTTCCCTGACCGCCGCGAAATATCGCAGCTTGGGCACGCGGATGGCAAAGTCGATGCCTTTGACGGGCTTCTGCAGCGAGCGGTCCAGGTGGGCTGGTGGAGCGGCAATCGGCGCGCCGCCCACCTCCTGTTGCCACTCCTGGTTGAGCTGCTGCTGCTCCGAGAACCCGCGCCACATCCCGAAGGCGAAGGTGATGATCAGAATCACGCCGACGAGGATGCAGGCGAGCGACGCCGCTCGAAGCAGCCGGAAGCCGGTTGAAGGCGGCCGGTTTGAGGCGGCAGGCAGCGATCGGCCCTGTGCCATTCCATCTGTAAAACGCGCCGGCGCTCACCCCCACCCGGCTTGCGGGCCGGGCCTACAGCACGAAGTAGAAGGTGGCTCCTTCGCCGACGGCGCCCTCTGCCCAGCAGCGACCACCGTGCCGGTTCACGATGCGGCGTACCGTCGCGAGCCCGATGCCCAGGCCCGGGAATTCGTCCTGGCTGTGCAGGCGTTGAAAGGCTCCGAAGAGCTTGTGCGAATAGAGCATGTCGAAGCCCACCCCGTTGTCACGCACGAATTGACGCGCCTCGCCGTCCACCACTTCCCGTCCGATCTCGATGGTGGCGTCGGGCTTCTTGCCGGTGAACTTCCAGGCGTTGTTGATCAGGTTGCCGACCATGATCCTTACGAGGCGGGCGTCGGCGCTGACCGCCAGGCCAGGAGTGACGTTCGCGCTCACGTTGCGGTCGGGACTCGAGACGCGCAGCTCATCGAGGACCTCGTCCGCGATGGCGCTGATGTCAACGCGCTCCCGGTGTATGTCTCCGCTGGTCACGCGGAACAGCGACTGAAGGCCGTCGAAAACCGACCCCATCCGCTGGCTGGCTCGACGCATGCGCTGGAGGTAATCCTTGGCGCGGTCGTCCAGGCGGCCGCCGTAGTCGTCGAGCAGGGCTTTGCTGAGGCCGTCGAACGCAAGCAGCGGAGCTCGCAGGTCGTTCGACACGGAGTAGCTGAAGGCCTCCAGCTCTCGGTTGATCGCCGTGAGGGCTGTCGTCCGCTCCTCAACGAGCTCCTCCAGCTGAGTGCGGTAGCGGCGCAGCTCCTGCTGCGCCCGATACAGGTCGACGAACACGCCAACCTTCGCCCGCAGGATTGCCGGCACCACTGGCGCGAAAACGAAGTCCACAGCCCCGAGCTCATAACCGCGGCCCATGTCGGTCTCGGCTTTGTCGAGCGCGGTCACGAAGATGATGGGGGTCAGCTCGGACCGCGGGCGCTGCCTTATGAGCTGGGCGGTTTCGAACCCATCCATCATCGGCATCCGCACATCCAGGAGCACGACAGCGAACTCCTGGCGCAAGAGCTGCCGAAGGGCGTCGGCCCCGGAAGAAGCTTCGACGATGGTTTCGCCCAGCGGAGCCAGGACCGTTTTCAGCGCGAAACGCTTGGTGGGATCGTCATCGACCAGAAGGATGTTGACTGCTGTCTCTGACGCAGCCCTCGCCGCGTGTCTCGTCCGCTGAGAGGTTGTCATTGGACCTTCTGGAACAGGTTGACGCCATCGCGCGCCTGTTTGTACCGGCTGCTCTCCGAGCAGAAGATCAGCGACTCGCCCTGCCCGATGGCGAGGTATCCCGACCTGATGAGACTGTCATAGAAGAGGCGGTGGGCGCGCTCCTGGAGCGCGGGCTTGAAGTAGATCAGGACGTTGTCGCAGAAGATCACGTGGAACTCGTTGAACGAACCGTCGCTGACGAGGTTGTGGCGGGCCCATGTGACGTTTCGCTGGAGCTCATGTTGGAACCGCGCGCTGTGGCGGGCGATCGTGTAGAAGTCGGAGATCGAACCCGCGCCCCCCGAGCGCGCGTACGCACCCTCGTCAGCGCGTATCCGTTCGAGCGGGTATGCACCCGTCCGAGCGATGGCGAGGCTCTCCTCGTTGAGGTCGGTTGCATATATCCGTGATCTGTCGTACAGGCCCTCTTCCTCGAGGACGATCGCTATCGAGTAGACCTCCTCCCCTGTGGCGCATCCCGCAATCCAGATGCGGATCGAAGGGTAGGTGCGGAGTCGTGGGATGACCTCCTCGCGGAAGCATCGCAGTGCCTCGGCCTCGCGGAACATGCTGGTCACATTGACGCCGACCCCTCCCAGGAACCTCTTCATGCAGGCCTCGTCGTGAAGGAGCCTCTCCTGATAGGCCGAGATCGTCGGGACGCCCTCGCCGGCCATGCCCGCGGTGATGCTGCGCCGCAACGGCGCCAGGGCATATTCGCGGAAGTCGTATCCATATCGCATGCAAACGCCTTCCAACAGGAGCTTTATCTCGATCTCCTCGATATTGGAGCTTGTCGCAGTCTCCGGTTGTACTGCCATGCGCCTCCGATTTCCTTCAGATGCTGAGCCAGGACCTCAGCATCGACAGAAGATTTGCGTTGTTGACGGGCTTCGCGATGTAGTCGGACGCCCCCGCCTCGATGCATTTTTCCCGGTCGCCCTTCATTGCTTTGGCGGTCAAGGCGATGATCGGCCGATCCTTGAATGTGGGCAACTCCCGCATTCTGGTCATGGTCTCGTAGCCGTCCATCTCCGGCATCATCACGTCGACCAGCGCGACGTCGATGTCGGGGTTTTTCTCCAGCGTCTCGATCGCCTCCTTGCCTGAGTCGACAGCGAAGACCTCCATCTGCTGGCGCTCCAGCATCGCTGTGAGGGCGAATATGTTTCGTATGTCGTCGTCGACCACCAGCACCTTCTTGGTCGCAAGCGAGGCGTCGAGCTTGTCCCCGTCCGCCGACGGCTGGCCGTTGCTGTGGGCGTTCTCAGCCTCGACCCTGTCGAGGACCTCGATCACCTCCTCGCGCAGGCGCTCTGGCGAGCGCACCTCTTTGACCACGATGGTCTTGGCGGACCTGCCAAGCCTCATCTCCTCCTTTCGGGTGAGGTCCTTGGCGGTGTAGACGAGCAGCGGCGTCGAGTGCAGCGCCTTGTTCGTCTTGAGATGGTCGATCACCTGCCATCCGCTGAGCCCGGGCAAGCCGAGGTCCAGCACGATGCAGTCGAATCTCTGTTCCTGCAGAGCGGCCAGGGCCTCCTCGCCTGTAGAGACCGCTGTGATCTTGGCCTGAACCGGCTCCATGAGGTCGACGATGTGCTGCTGCTGGATCGGGTCGTCCTCGACGACGAGAACCGTTCTTTCTGAAATGCCCGCTGTGCGCGTATCCGGCACTCGGCTCGTCCGTGCTCCGACTCTCCAGGATCCCGATGTCGCGGCTTCCTGCAACTCGCGTTCTGGCGCTGGCGCATTCGCCCCGTTCGACCTCCCGCCATTGGCATGGCGCGTCGAGGAGGGGACCGACGTCGGGAGGTACACAGTGAAGGTGCTCCCCTGACCCGGCTCGCTGTCGAGCCGCATTTCGCCCCCGAGCAGCCTGGTGAGTTCACGGCAGATCGACAGACCAAGGCCCGTTCCACCGTACTTGCGGCTGGTGGTCCCATCGCCTTGAGCGAACGCCTCGAATATCGACTGCTGCTTCTCCGGAAGGATGCCGATCCCAGTGTCCGCAACAGTCAGTGCAATCACGCCCCCGGCTCGGTTGAGGACTTCGTTCTTCGAGTTCCAACCGGAGGTCGCGGGCTCAGCGGAGAACGCGACCCTTCCCTTCTCGGTGAATTTGAAGGCGTTGCTCAGCAGGTTGTTGAGGATCTGCTGCAGGCGCTGCGGATCGGTTGGAATCGAGGTTGGCAGACCGGGTCTCATGTCGATTGTGAAGCCAAGCTGCGTGGCCTCGGCCACGTGCCGGAATGTCCGCTCGAGCAATGGGGGCAGCTCTGAAAGCGGCCAATCCGCAATCTCGAGAGCCACCGTCCCCGACTCGATCTTCGAGAGATCGAGGATGTCGTTGATCAACTTGAGG
>VBIU01000182.1 GCA_005880945.1 Chloroflexota bacterium
CCCTGACCCAGCAACGCCTCGCGATCGAAGCGGGCCTTGGCCCCGTCCTCGTCGTCGCCGGGCCCGGCGCCGGCAAGACCTACTGCCTCATCGCCCGCATCGAGCACCTGATCGCGTCGGGCATCGATCCGCGCCGCATTTGCGCCGTCACGTTCACCAACCGCGCCGCCGAGGAGATCGCGCGTCGTCTCACACACGACGTGTGCAGAGGAACCATCCACGCGTTCTGCCTGGCGATGCTGCGCGAATTCGTCGACGAGGCGGGATTGCGGCGTGGATTCGGCGTCGCGGACGAGCCGTATCAGAAAGTGATCCTCGGCCGCCTCAACGTGCCGCTCGACCGGCGAGGTCAGCTCCTGACGCTCTTCAGCCGCTACCGTTTTCAGAGCCGCCCCCTGACGGACGGCGACGCGCGGCTGTTTCGCGAATACGTCTCCTGGCTCGGGCATCGCAACATGGTCGACTTCGACGAGCTGATCACCAAGGCCGAGCCGCTTGCCGATCGTGTCGCGGACCGCTGGGACTACGTGCTGGTCGACGAGTTCCAGGACGTGAATGCGGTACAGTACGACCTGCTGAAGAAGTTGGTCGAGCCGCATGGCAACTTTTTCGCAGTGGGCGATGACGAGCAGTCGATCTTTGCGTGGACGGGCGCGGACCCATACGTCCTGGAGCGGTTCCACCGCGATTACGACGTCGAGCCGATCATCCTCGACAAGAATCGCCGTTGCTCGCGGCAGATCTTCGAGACCGCACGCCGCGTGCTGGCGCAGAATCCGCAGCTCTTTCAGAAGCAGCTGACGGCGGATCAGGAATCGCCGCACGAAGTCGTGGCGCACGGCTTCCGCGACGAGCACCATGAAGCGACATGGCTGCTCGACGATCTGCGCGCCGACCGCACCAGCGCGGCGTTGTCGTGGGGCGATTACGCGATCCTCTACCGCAAGCACCGCGTCGGCGAGCACATCGAGGGCCGGCTGCTGCGCGCCGGCATTCCCTGCCGCCTCGCGCGCGGCCGCTCACTCATCGAGGACGAAGTCATCGGCTACGTGATCTCGGCGCTTCGCGTCGTCCGAAACCCGGACGACCCCGCCGCGATGCACACCTTCGCGAAAAGCGTGCTGTCGGAGCACTTCCTCCAGGAGGTCGAGGCCGCGCTCAGCGAGAACCGCGACTTCCTCGTGTCGGCGCGGGCCCTCGCAGAGCGGCGGGCGGCGAAGGATCCGGACACGCGAAAGCTGTGGCGGCTGATTTACCAGCTCGAGAATCTGCGCACGCTACCGCGCTCGCACGGCACGCTGCCGGCGGTGATCGAGGAGATTCTCTCGCAAACGGTCGGGCCATATCGCAACAAGCTCGAGGAGCACCACGACGAGCTCACGGATCCGGCGGACATGCCTGAGGCTGTGGCACTCGCCGAGAAGATGCGCAATGCGACCGAGATTTCGTTCGCTCCGAAGGGTGGCGTCGAGATCGCGTTACGGGGGATGCTCGCGGCCGCAGGGTTTCGAAGACTGCCTTCAAGCCCCACAGGTATAGTCGTCGCCGCCGATGCCCTCACCGTCTTCAAGGCCCTCCAGCTCTTGGATGCGGAGAAGATCGACACGGCGTTGGATCGTTATGTCACGTTCGACTTTGAGACCACCGACACCGACGTGGAGACCTGCGGCGTCGTCGAGATCGGCGCCGTGCGAGTCGTGAACGGTGAGATCGTGGATCGCTTCCACGCGATGGTGAATCCGTTCCGGCCGATTTCCCCCAAGGCAACGGCGATCCACGGCTACACTGATGCCGACGTCGCACACGCCGCGCCGTTCAGCGAAGTATTCACGCAGTTTCGCGCCTTTGTCGGCTCCGATCTCCTGATTGCCCACAACGGCATGAAGTTCGACGTGCCGGTGCTCAGGCGCCTCGCGGCCGGCCGTGATGGGGTGGACACGCTCGCCTTCTACGACACGTTCCCGCTGGTGCGCTCGCTCTCGCAGGACAGTGGCAAGCAGGTAGACATCGCGCACCGTTTCGGGATCGACGTCGGCCGGGCGCATCATGCGCTCGACGACGCCATCTCGCTGGCGCATATCTATCGTGAGCTCCAGAAGCTGCGGGCGGCGCGGGCGCGGAAAGCGGTGCTCAGTAACGTGCTCGATTATCTGGGACTGGCTTTGGCATTAGAGGGCGGTGACGGATCAGAACGAAACCTGCTCTTCGAAATCGCGCGCCGCCGCACCCTTGGCCGCTACAGCGATGCGCTCGAGTTCTACTCCACATCCCGAATCGACACCACTCCCACGCTCGAAGAGGTCATCACGCGCCTCGGCGGGCGGGCGCTCATGGCGCGGCTGCGCGCGCAGCGCGACCCGTCGCAGCGCTACGCGACTGCGGTCGCGCGGCTCAATGCCCTGATCGGTGAGGGCACGCTGGAGGAGTGCATCGACCTTCTGCTCGAGCGCGTAGCCCTGTCGACGTCCGAAGGGGTCGAGCTCGCGCCCGATCGCGTGAACCTACTTACGCTCCACTCGACCAAAGGCCTCGAGTTCTCGCGCGTCTACATCCTCGGCGTCGAGGATTACGAAATCCCGGGCTACCAGGCGGCGACCAACAGCATCACCGACGAGATCGAAGAGGCGCGGCGGCTACTCTACGTCGGCATGACGCGGGCACGCGACCGGCTGGTGCTCACCCGTGGCGAGCGCCGCTTCGGGCGGGACACGGGTGGCTCGAGCTTCCTCGAAGAAATGGGCCTACTGCCGACGCCGCTCCACGTGCGGGATCCGAATCTCCGCCCGGCTCTCCTTGGATAAGGCCGTATCTGCGCCGATCTCCGGCGCATACACTCGCCGCAACGCCGCCAGATACTGACCCTGCAGTCCCGCCAAGGTCCTGTGCTCTTCGGTGACGGCTGCCCGGAGCTCGGGACGGGTCAAGAAATCGAATAGCACCGCGGCTTCGAGCTGCGCATCGAGCAAGAACGCCTTGTGCCCGATGTCGGCGAACGTGTCGTCGCGCATACCGTAGGTGTGGTTCGAGAAGCTCGAGCTCCGCGTCGTAATGCCCACGCCGGGTATGTCGCGACTCACCCAGCCGGTTTCTTCGTAGCCAGCCGGCCGGCCCTTCTCTTCCTGCAATCCCGGAGCGCCGAACTTCTTGGCGTACGCGAAGAACAGCTCCTCGAGCGCTGAGACCGTGATGCCGTCGCGGTACTCGCCGTAGCGCGTGACGGCGACATCGGTCTCGGTCATCTGTGCGGCGCCCTTGGCCGCGTCGTCCATCATGCGGGCGATGTGCTCGAGATAGACCTCGTCCGGAAAGCGAATGAAGTAGTCGACGACGGTGTGATCGGGCACGACGTTAGGCGCGATCCCGCCCTCCGGAATCACGCCTTGCACGCGGTGGTCCGGGCGCCAGGTCGAGCGCAGATGATCGACGGCGGAATAGAATTGCACCGCCGCTTCGAGCGCGTTGCGGCCGTTCCAGGCCGTGAGTTGATGCGCGGGGCGGCCGGTGAATGTGTACTTCACCGCGTCGATGTTGAGGCAGCAGACGCCGAAGCCTGGCCGGTCACGCCGCGTCTCCACCGACGAATGGCTGCGCACCAGGATGTCAGCGCCCTTGAACACGCCCGCCTTCCACAGGATCGCCTTGGCGGGTGGATCGACCTCCTCGGCGGGTGTGCCGTAGACGATGATGCGCCCCGGCACTCGGGCTTGCGTCATGTACTCGAGCAGCGCGCGGGCCGCGGCGAA